>NZ_PGTB01000023.1 GCF_002786325.1 Pseudooceanicola lipolyticus
CACGAAGGGTGCGGCGGCGGCGGCGAATTTCGCGTCGCCCGCGCCGATGGCCTGCTGGTCCAGCAGCGCCTGGATCGGCCGCCCCGGCAGGGTTGCATCCAGCCGTGCCAGCGCCGCGTCCCGGCCGGGCCAGTGAAACCGGCGGATGCCAAGGGCGAAGGTGACGATCAGCGCCAGCAGGCTCAGCACCCCGCCGCCCCAGACCAGTTCGACCGGGGCCAGGTCCTGCAACCCCAGCATCAGCACCGCCAGAACCAGCATGGCCACCGTGAAGAACGGCCAGAACCTGCGCAGGATCTGCTCGGCCACCAGCCCCATACGGGTCAGCGCCAACGGCACACGCAGCGATTTCAGGATCGGTTCGGCGCCGAAACGATTGGCCATCCGCAACTCCACGCGGCCCCGCCGCTGGATTGCGTCAAAGCCATGCGGGGATGGTATCTCGATTTATCAGTTCGTCAAAGGTCGGGCGTCGGCGGATTACCGCAAATTGATCACCCTTCACCAGAACTTCGGGCACCAGCGGGCGCGCATTATATTCACTGGCCATCACCGCGCCATAGGCGCCGGCGCTGCGAAACGCCACCAGATCGCCCGCTGCCAGCGGCGGCATCATCCGGTCGCGGGCAAAGGTATCGCCGGTTTCGCAGACCGGCCCGACAATGTCATACGGCCGCTGCTCGACCCCGGCCGCCGGTTCGACCAGCGGGACGATGTCGTGCCAGGCTTCGTACATGGCCGGGCGGATCAGGTCGTTCATCGCCGCGTCCAGGATCAGGAAATCGCGGCCTTCGCCGGCTTTGACATAGATCACCGAGGACACCAGGATACCGGCATTCCCGGCGATCAGCCGGCCCGGTTCGATCTCGATCTCGCAGCCAAGGTCGCCCAGTACCTCTTTGATAAGTTGACCATATTCCGTGGGCAGCGGCGGTGCCTCGTTGCTGCGGGTATAGGGGATGCCCAGCCCGCCGCCCAGATCCAGCCGCCGGATGTCATGGCCATCGGCACGTAACGCCTCGGTCAGTTCCGCCACCTTCTGATAGGCCTGCCGGAACGGCTCCAGCCGGGTCAGCTGGCTGCCGATATGCACGTCGATGCCAACCACCTGCAGCCCCGGCAGCGCCGCCGCCTGGGCATAAACTTCGCGCGCGCGCGCGATCGGGATGCCGAACTTGTTCTCGGATTTCCCGGTGGCGATCTTGGCATGGGTCTGCGCATCGACATCCGGATTCACCCGCACGGTGATCGGCGCAACTGTCCCCAGGGATTGGGCAACCTGGTCGAGCAGCAGCATCTCGGGTTCGGATTC
Organism: Pseudooceanicola lipolyticus; assembly: GCF_002786325.1. GTDB lineage: Bacteria > Pseudomonadota > Alphaproteobacteria > Rhodobacterales > Rhodobacteraceae > Pseudooceanicola_C > Pseudooceanicola_C lipolyticus. The sequence goes on from NZ_PGTB01000023.1 coordinate 1,313, forward strand.
GACATTGAACTGCCGGATGCCGCCCAGCAGCGCGGTGCGCATTTCTTGGGCGGTTTTGCCGACGCCGGAAAACACGATCTTGTCGCCCGGCACCCCGGCGGCGCGGGCGCGGCGGTATTCGCCTTCGCTGACCACGTCCATCCCGGCTCCGGCCTCGGCCAGGGTCTTGATGATCGCCTGGTTGCCGGCCGCCTTCATCGCGTAGCAGACCAGATGCTCGGTGCCCTTCAGCGCCTCGTCGAACAGGCGGTAGTGCCGCAGCAGGGTGGCGGTGGAATAGAGATAGAACGGCGTGCCAACGGTGGCGGCAATCTCGGCCACCGGCACGTCCTCGGCATACAGGGCGCCGTCGCGATACAGAAAGTGATCCATTCCGCGCGTTTAGACGCGATTCGGGGGCCAGATCAAACGGATTTGGCGGCGCTGGCCTATTGTTCGGCGCGGCGCTTGCGGGCGCGGCCTTTCTGCTGCGCCAGTTTCATCTGCGACCAGGCCGCAACCCGTTCGAAGATCGGCAGGAACTCGGCGTTGCGGATGCCGCGTCCGAAAGCGCGCTGGTAAATGGTGTGCAGCGGGTTGTCGCGGCATTCGATGATCACCGGTCCGCTTTCGGTGATGGCGATATCCCAGCCCAGGATGCCGTATTCGGGGAACAGCGCATGGGCGTTCCGCGCCATCTGCCGCAAATCCTCCCAGAACGGCAGCTGGAACCCGGTGATCGCGCGTCCGGTAACCGGATGGGTCTCGATCGCCTCCGCCGACAGGCCAAAGCCGGCACAGGCGCGGCCAACCTGCCCCGTGCAGGTATTCACCGGCGCCACGAGCGCGCCTTGCTGGCGCAGATCGTCGGACATGGTGCCGGGTGCAGGGATTTTCCACACCGAATACAACGCATCGGGCATGTCGGCCTTGCGGATCGTCACCACCCGCACGGTCCCGACCGCACGGCCGGTGATGACCTCGATCTCGGGGTGCTGACGCAGAGCGCTTTGGAACACCACGCCATCGGCGCTGTTGCGCACCACCTGAGCACAGAACTCGTCCAGCGGCACCTTGCGGCCATCGGCAAATTCCAGCACCTCGCCGTCCAGCCGTTCCAGCAGAACGGTCAGCTGGCTGTCGCAGGTCAGTTGCGGCTTGCTGAACAGCGGATAACGCGCCTTGCCCTTGAGAAAGCGGCGCAACTCTTCGACGCTGGTCAGCGCCGGGACCGCACCGAAACGCCGCGCGGTGGTCACCACCGCCTGGGTCTCGGTGGCGGCAAAGCCAAATTGGCGCAGCAGCGAGGAACACATGACCTTGTCGGCGACCAGGCTGCGCAAGGTCAGCAATTCGTCATGGGACAGTTCCGCGTTCAGGTTGCGGCTGCCGCGGGTGCCGACATAGTCCAGCTTGTCCTCGAAGGGGATCGACGGATCGAACAGGCCCGAATCGTAATATTCACGGAAATACAACCGGCCCCGCCCGAATTTGAGACGCAGCATTTCGCTGATCTGGCGCAGCTTGCCAACACCGTGCTTGCGTGCGACCTCCGACGCGAGAGAGGCTGGCGGGATCGTCGGGCGCGGCGCTTCGCCGACAAACGCCTCGTCCAATACGCTGGCTGTCGTCATGCCGGTTTTCCTTTTGCCTGTTCCTGCTCTTTCAACGGCCTTACTGGTTAAAAATGGCCTAAATCTGACAAGAATGCAGGAAATGCCGACCGGCAACGTCTTATGACATCTTCGTGACCGGCGCAGGCGGAGAGGCCACGCGGAGTGGCTAAATTCTGCCCGCGATGCCGAAGCCTGGCGTCAGAACCCCAGGAACAGCGACAGCGGCCCCTGGTGCAGGCCGACCCCACCGCCGACATGGACACCGCTGTCCGACAGGGACAGCCCGGCATTCAGCGTCGGCTGCACCGGCTCGCCATCGGCGCCACATCCAGCCAGAAGGGCGGCAATCAGCATCAGACAGACCTGTTTCACGCGTGTCACGCCAACCTGTCCTTCCACCTCGCGATCTGGGCCCGGACCTGCGCAGGCGCGGTCCCGCCATAGGAGATGCGCGAGTTTACCGAATTTTCGACGCCAAGCACAGCAAAGACATCGCTGGTGATCCCGGCATGGACGCTTTGCATGTCGGCCAGGCTCAGATCCGGCAGGTCGCAGCCCTTGGTCTCGGCCAAGGCGACCAGCGCGCCGGTGACGTGATGCGCCTCGCGGAAGGGCAGGCCCAGCACCCGCACCAGCCAGTCGGCCAGGTCGGTTGCGGTGGAAAAGCCGCTGCCGGCGGCCGCGGCGAGCGCGGCGCGGTTGGCCGACATGTCGCGCACCATGCCCTCCATCGCCGCCAGTGCCAGCATCCAGTTGTCGGCGGCGTCGAAGACCTGTTCCTTGTCTTCCTGCATGTCCTTGGAATAGGCCAGCGGCAGCCCCTTCATCACCATCATCAGCGCGGTGTTGGCGCCAAAGATACGGCCGATCTTGGCGCGGATCAGTTCGGCCGCGTCGGGATTCTTTTTCTGCGGCATGATCGACGAGCCGGTCGAGAACCGGTCGGACAGCACCACGAAGCGGAACTGCGCCGACGACCAGATCACCAGTTCCTCGGCCAGGCGCGACAGGTGCATGGCGCAGATCGACGCGACCGACAGGAATTCCAGCGCGAAATCACGGTCGCTGACCGCGTCGAGCGAATTGGCGCAGGGTGCGTCGAAGCCCAGCGCCTTGGCCGTCATGTCGCGGTCGATCGGGAACGAGGTGCCGGCCAGCGCCGCCGCGCCCAGCGGACTTTCGTTCATCCGCGCACGCGCGTCGCGCACCCGGCCCAGGTCGCGCCCGAACATTTCGACATAGGCCATCATGTGATGGCCCCATGTCACCGGTTGCGCGGTCTGCAGATGGGTAAAGCCCGGCATCACCCAGTCGGCCCCGGCCTCGGCCTGCCCCAGCAGCGCGCGGATCAGGGCGATCAGACCGGCCTCGGCGGCGTCCAGCTGGTCGCGCACCCAAAGGCGGAAATCGGTCGCCACCTGGTCGTTGCGGCTGCGCGCCGTGTGCAGCCGCCCGGCCGGATCGCCGATCAGTTCCTTCAGCCGCGCCTCGACATTCATGTGAATGTCCTCCAGCGCGGCGGAAAATTCGAATTTCCCGGTCTCGATCTCTGACAACACCGTGAGCAGGCCTTCCCGAATGACCTTGGCGTCGGTATCGCTGATCACGCCTGTGGCGGCCAGCATCGCCGCATGGGCCCGCGAGCCGGCGATGTCCTGTGCCGCCATCCGCTGGTCGAACCCGATCGAGGCATTGATCGCCTCCATGATCGCGTCCGGTCCGGCGGAAAAGCGGCCGCCCCACATCTGGTTTGCGGTCTTGTCGTTCATCGGTTTGCCCCAGGAGAAAACATGCGTCTGTTTCGTTTGCTGACCGTTTATATGGCCCTTGCCCTATGTGCAAATGCCGCACTGGCCGACACCGCGGCGCTGGAGGCGCTGCGCGAGGGCGACCTGAAAAAGCTGATGTTCCATCCGACACCCAAGCCCGCATCCGAGGCCGAATTCCAGCTGGCCGACGGCGCCGGCACCGGGACGCTGGACGAGTACCAGGGCAAATATGTCCTGCTGAATTTCTGGGCGACCTGGTGCGCGCCCTGCCGCGAGGAGATGCCGACGCTGTCCGCGCTGCAAACCGAGTTCGGCGATGACAGCTTTGAGGTGGTCACACTGGCCACCGGGCGCAATTCACCCGCGGGCATCGTGAAATTCTTCGACGAGCAAGGCATCACCAACCTGCCGCGCCATCAGGACCAGAAACAGGCCATCGCCCGCGACATGGCGGTGCTGGGCCTGCCGGTCACGGTGATCCTGAACCCCGAGGGCGAGGAGATCGCCCGCCTGATGGGCGAAGCCGACTGGTATTCCGACAGCGCCAGGGCGATCATCAACGCCTTGAAAAGCGGCAGTTAGCGCCGAATGGCGGAAGAGTCGGCACGACCATCGCCGCGGACTTGCTGCAAGTTCGCGGGCTGTACAGAGTGTTTGCCACATGCCCTGCCGCTATACACTCCACCCCGATATCGGCATCCTGCACTGCCGCTTCTCGGGCCATCTTCATCTGGATGACATCCTGGGGTTTGTCGATCGGGCGCTGCGCGATCCCGGCCACCGCGACGGCACCAACATCCTTGCCGATGCCCGCGCGCTGACCCGGCTGGACATCGACGGGCCGGCGCAGCGGCGGCTGTCCGACCGGCTGGTCGCCCTGGAACGGTGGCGCGGGATGCCGCGCAGCTGCGCCATCATCGCCGCGGGCGAGCCGGTCTGGTCGCTGGTCGGCAGCATCGTCGCCACCACGTCGCTCGAGTCTCCGGTGGTGTTCGACCGTTTCCGCAACCCGTCCGGCGCGCTGGCCTTTGTCGGGCTGAACCCGCGCCTGCATAGCGACCGGTTCGGGTATCTCCCGGTGCCCTGACCGGCTCAGCCGGGCTGGGCCAAGTCGGCATGGCGCGGGCAGGTCACGACATGGTCATTCACCATGCCCACCGCCTGCATGAACGCATAGACGATGGTTGGCCCGCAGAACCGGAACCCGGCCTTCTTCAGATCCTTGGAAATCTGTTCGGAAAGCGGGGTGAAGGCCGGCACCTCGGCCAGCGTGGCCCAACGGTTTTGCAGCGGCGCCCCGCCGACATAATCCCACAGGAAACGGTCAAAGCCCTGCGCGGCTTCGATCCGCTGCCAGGCCTGTGCATTGCCGATCGTCGCCGCGATCTTGCCGCGATGCCGGATGATGCCGGGATCGGCCAGCAGCCGTTCGATCTCGGGCTCGCCCCAGCCGGCAATCGCGTTCGGATCGAACCCGGCAAAGGCGCGGCGGAAATTGTCGCGTTTCTTCAGGATGGTGATCCAGCTGAGACCGGCCTGGAACCCGTCCAGGATCAGCTTTTCCCACAGCGCCCGGCTGTCATATTCCGGCACGCCCCATTCGGTGTCGTGATAGGCGATGTAGATCGGGTCTTCGCCCACCCAGCCACAGCGTTTCATCGCCCCTCCTCCGGACATGGCTCAGTCCGGATGCCCCGGCACCTTGCCCGAAGGCGCGCGATAGGGGCGGGTCACGTCCTTCAGCGTCACTTCCAGCGCCTCGATGCGCAGGCGGATCGCCCCGTCCCCGGCCAGGGTCAGCAACACATGGCCGGCACCATCCTCGCCCGGCTCGAAGGTCACCGACAGCAGCGACAGGATCACGTCCTTGTCGCCGCGGTCGATGCCCTGGCTCGCCACCCCCAGCACGTTGTCGACCACCAGCAGCGATTGCACCCGCTCGGCCCCGCGCCGCTGCACCGCCGCGCCTTCTTCCCAGCGGAACCGGTTGACCAGAAGGGCAAAGCGGCGCTGCCGCGCTCGCCAGGAAATCTCGGTGATCGGAAAGATTGCGTCCTGGACCAGCGACGAGATCACCTCCAGATCCGCCACCTCCAGCGCGCCGAGATTCAGCGGCGCCTCGGCACCATCCTCGAATTTGGCATCCTCGGTCACGCGCCCGGCACCCGTTCGATCAGCGCGCCGACTCCCTGCAGCTTGCGCACCACATGTTCATAGCCCCGGTCGAGGTGATAGACCCGGCTGACCGTGGTGGCGCCCTCGGCGGCCAGCCCGGCCAGGATCAGCGAGACGCTGGCGCGCAGATCGGTGGCCATCACCGGCGCACCTTTCAGCCGGTCCACCCCGGTGACCGTGGCGGTGCCGCCATGCACGTCGATCTTCGCCCCCATCCGCATCAGTTCGGGCGCGTGCATGAAACGGTTTTCAAAGATTTTCTCCTCCAGCACGCTCACCCCGTCGGCGGTGGCCAAGAGCGCCATCATCTGCGCCTGCAGATCGGTCGGGAACCCGGGGAACGGTTCGGTGGTGACATCCACCGCCTTGATGTGGTCCTCGCGCCGCTTCACGCTGAGGCCGCGCCCGGTTTCGGTGACCTCAATGCCCGCCTCGTCGAGCTTGTTGCAGAAGGCGCCAACCAGGTCGCGCCGCCCGCCCAGCAATTCGACTTCGCCGCCGCAGATCGCCGGGGCCAGCATATAGGTGCCCAGCTCGATCCGGTCGGTCACCACCGGATGGGTGGCGCCATGCAGCCGGTCGACCCCCTGCACGGTGATCGTGTCGGTGCCCTCGCCCTCGATCTGCGCCCCCATCTTGCGCAGGCACAGCGCCAGGTCGACGATCTCGGGCTCTTTCGCGGCGCTCCGGATCACCGTGGTGCCCTTGGCCAGCGTCGCCGCCATCAGCGCGTTTTCGGTGGCGCCGACCGAGACGAAGGGAAATTCGATCACGCCGCCTTTCAGCCCGCCCGGTGCCTTGGCATGTACATAGCCATCGCGCAGGTCCAGTTCGGCCCCCAGCGCCTCGAGCGCGCGCAGATGCAGATCCACCGGCCGCGCGCCGATCGCACAGCCACCAGGCAGCGACACCACCGCCTGGCCATCGCGCGCCAGCATCGGCCCCAGCACCAGGATCGAGGCGCGCATCTTGCGCACGATATCGTAATCCGCCTTGTGGCTGGTCAGGTCGTGGCTGGACATGGCCAGCACCTTGCCGTCCTGCAGGCTCGACACCTCGGCCCCCAACGAGGCCAGCAGCGCGGTCATGGTGCGGATGTCGCTCAGCCGCGGCGCGTTGGTCAGCGTCAGCGGTTCGTCGCTCAGCAGTGTCGCCGGCATCAGCGTGAGGCAGGCATTCTTGGCGCCCGCAATCGGGATCTGCCCCGACAGCGGCCCGTTGCCGGTGACGATGATCGAATCCATCTGCTTAGTCCTCGCTTCTGCCTGTTTTGTCCGCCTCGGCCCCATCCCGCGCCCGGGCCTGCGCCTTGCGCCGCCCCAGATTGGCCTTCAGCGCCGCCTTCAGCCGCTGCTCGCGGCTTTGCTTTGGTTTCTCGCCTTTGGCGGGGGGGGATTTCTCTGCCATGCCCCCTCTTATATCAGCCGCCAAAATGCGTCCAGATTACCCTTGCACCCCTGCCGGATTGCGTCTAATGACCCGCGCACGATGCTGCCGTAGCTCAGGGGTAGAGCACTCCCTTGGTAAGGGAGAGGTCGAGAGTTCAAATCTCTCCGGCAGCACCATCTCGCAGAACAAGCTGATCGCGATACCGGATTTCGACTCTACCGCCTGCGGCCGGGGCGACGGCGTTTCATTGGTTCATCGTTTTATCGAGGAGAACGCGGGCCGGGATCTTCCCGCCGCGGCTTGGGCGGCTGTGGTATTGAGCCGGTCCCAAGGTATTTTGATCTGGTGGTCTGAGACCGTGCTGGTCGCGCGCTGCCGGGCAGGTCATTGCCGCAGGCTGTGCCCCCTGCCCGCCGCCAGCCGCCATATCGCGACGGCGCTCTTTGCCGGGCCGCTTGGGACAGGCCCGGCAGTGATCTTCAAGGGCGGGCCTGAAACCTGGCGCGTGATCAGCGCCTCGGAGAGGCCCGCAGGGTGGCAGGGCGGGCGCGATCAGCCCGGGGGAATGTCCTGCACGAATTTTGGCTGGTGATAGCCACGCTGCACTGCGGGCCGCTCTCGGATCTGGCGATACCATTGGCGCACATTGGGATAGTCGGCCAGGTCGACCTCGTGGAATTCATAGCGCGAGACCCATGGCCAAACTGCCATGTCGGCAATGGTGTAGGTGCCTGCGCCTTCGCCTGCGACGTATTCGCGTCCGCTCAGCCGGGTATCCAGCACCCGGTAAAGGCGATGTGCTTCCTTGGAAAAGCGCTCCTCGGCATATGGAGATTTGCCGCGATTGTATTTCACGAAATGATGTACCTGGCCCAGCATCGGCCCCAGACCGCCCATCTGCCACATCAGCCATTCGACCATGCGCCAATATTCATCGCCCTCGACCCGGAAGCGGCCGTATTTATCCGCCAGGTAAAGCATGATCGCCCCGCTTTCCATCAGCTGCATGCCGGTCTCGTGATCGACAATGGCGGGGATCCGGTTGTTGGGTGCAATCTTCAGAAAATCCGGTGCGAACTGCTCATCCTTGGAGATATCCACCGCCTTGACGGTAAAGGGCACGCCCAGCTCTTCCAGCAGGATAGAGACCTTGCGCCCGTTCGGCGTGGTCCAGGTATAAAGATCGATCATGGTTGGTCCTGTTCGGTGGCCTGAGATACTGGCCATGTTAAGCGTAAAGGGGGGCAAACGAAAGCATCAATGATCACTTGATAAACAATGCCCGATGCGAGGGCCCCTCACCCCGGCGGGGCCGCATGCGCGCTACTGCACAGCATATACATTTCCAGCGCCTGCCGAATCGCGTGGACACGTCCCGCCTTGTCATCCTCGCCCGTGGCCTGCCGGCGCAGGCCGTAATTCAGCAACCCGCCATGCAACAGCCATGGCATCTCCAGTTCGGCTGGGGTCACGTGAAAGGCCTGGTCGATGCCCAGTTCGATCCGTCGCTCGCGCACCAGGGGCTTCAGGATCTGTTCCTGCACCACCTCGCGATACCAGCCATAGACCTCGGCATCGCGCAGCAGAGCAAAATACCACAGCCGCAGCCAGACCCGTTCGAAGACCGTGTCGGTATAGGCTTCGTAGAAATATTGGAACCGGTCGCGCACCGGCAGGCTGCGGTCCTGCAGGATATCGTCCCACGCCGGATCCCAGCTTTCCAGAAACACCCGGGCATAGACCGCCTCGATCAGGCTCTCCTTGCTGGGAAAATAGCGATAGAGCAGCGGCTGGGTGATACCGGCGCTGCGGGCCACGTCACGGGTGCTACCATCGAAACCGGTTTCCGCGAACAGCGCGACCGCGGCCGAGACGATCTCGTCCCGGCGCGCCTCTGGCGACAGGCGGCGCCGGTTGGGCGCCGCTGCTGCGGGCGTATTGCTTTGCTTTTTTGTCGGCACCTGGACTCCGCCGCTTTCGCATGACCTCTGCCCCTAACAGAAAGCATTCTCCCCTTGCAGTCCAGATATTTATCGTGTGATAATTAAATAATCGGCACAGGAGGGCTTGGCGATGCGGCTTTGGGGACGGAAAACTTCGGTAAATGTTCAAAAGGTTCTTTGGGCGCTCGAAGAACTGGGCCTCGACTATGACCAACGGGATGCTGGCGGCGCCTTTGGCGGCCTGGACACGCAGGAATACCTGGCGCTGAACCCCACCCGCAAGGTCCCGACCCTGCAGGATGGCGAATTGGTCATCTGGGAATCCAACGCCGTGGTGCGCCACCTTGCCCGCGAGCATGGCGGGGGCGTGCTGGCCGGAAGCAATCCGGCGGAAACCGCGCGTGCCGACATGTGGATGGAGTGGTTCCAGAACAACCCCTACCCGCATTTCATTGCGCTTTTCTATCAGCTGGTGCGCCTGCCCGAGGCCGAGCGCGACGCCGCCACCCGAGACCAGGCCATCGCGGCGCTGAGCGGGCATTTTGCCGTGCTGGATCAGCGCCTGAACGACCAGCCCTTCCTGGCCGGTGACCGCCTCACGATGGGCGATATCCCGGTTGGGGCGGCGTTGTACCGGTATTATTCGATGCCGTTTGACCGCCCCGATCTGCCGGCGCTGGCCGCCTATTATCAGCGGCTAAGCCAGCGCCATGCCTATCGGGACACGGTCATGACATCCTATGACAGCCTGCGCCCGGCAGCAGCCTAACCCGCCACCAGATCAAGAAACTTGAGCGTCGCCAGGGCAAAATCGTCGGGGCGATCAACATTGATCACATGTTTGGCCCCAGCCACCACCGCAAAGTCGGAATTGGGGCAGGCATCGGCCATCGCGCGCATCGTGTCCGGGGTGGCGCCACCATCCAGTTCGCCGGCGACAAACAGTGCCGGAACACGCAATTCGCCCAGGTGCCGCAGGTAATCCAGCCGCATCAGCGCATTGGCACAGCCGCGATAACCCTCTTGCCTGGTCTTCAGGAACCCGGCGCGCAGCGCGGCTTCCCGCTCGGGATGTTCCCGGCGCGTTTCTTCAGACAGCCAGAACCCGACCGTGCCTTCCCACACTGCTTCGATGCCGCCGGCCTCCATCTTGGCCAGCCGGTCGTGCCAGCTTTGCACGAAGGGCGGCGGGGCGTCCGAGCGGGCCGCGCAGCAGATCAGCCGCTCGATCCGCTCGGGCGCGGTCAGCCCCATCCCCAACGCGGTCATGCCTCCCAGCGACAGGCCCATCACGGTGGCGCGCTGCACGTCATGCGCATCCAGAACCGCCAGCGCATCGGCGACAATCTCGTCGAAACTATAGGGCGACGGCGGCGTCGGGCTGTCGCCATGGCCCCGCGTGTCGCAGCGGATCACCCGATAATACCGCTCCAGCAGCGGCAATTGTGCGTCCCACATGGCATGGGTTGCGCCAAGGCTGTTGAGCAGCAGCAGCGCCGGGGCCTCGGGACGGCCGCTGGCGACGGAGTGAAGGGTCTGATGGGTCATGCGAGTTCCAGTTTCTTGATTTTGAAGGTCGTCGGGGTTTGGTGAAGTTGCAGAACGGCGTCTGCAAAAAGTGTCATCGAACGGCGCGCCAGGGCCGCATCGGGCCAGGGATGGTCGACAAAAACCAATGTGCCGAACGCGGCGGTCTGTGCCAGGGCTTCCAGCTGCGCCATCACGCTGGCCTGGCTACCATACAGCACGCAGGCATCGATCAGCGCCGCCACCGCCGCATCGCTGGCGCCGGGCGGCAGCGCGTTCCGGTAGTAGGCACGGCACGGGCTGTCCGGGCCCTTGACTGTGGCCTCTGCCCGCAGCGGATCGTCATCGACAACCACGGTGCGCGCCACCCGCCAGTCCCGGCGGCGCGCGCAACGGGCGGCATGGGTAGAACCGGTCACATGTGCGGCCCAATGCCGGGCCAGCAGATCGGCATCAAGCCAACTGACCGACAGCGGGGCGTGGCCCTGACGGGACTGCGCCCTGACGGTGCTGGCGCCGATGGCCGGGGCCACCAGCGCACCGGCGGTCCGCCCGTTCTGGCGGCGTGGATTGCCATCGACGGCCACCAGTTCGGGCAGCACTCTTCCGGGGCGATCGGGCAGGATGCGCAGCAATGCCTGGCGCTCGGGGCCGCCGGGTTCAACGCCGCCGCCGCCAGCGCCGGGCGGCAAGGCGTAGAACTCGGTAAACCCCAGCGCTTCGGCCAGATTGGCACGCGGTGCCGCGAAGAAGCCGTTCGGACCTTGGTGCTGCGCACATGCGGGGGGAATGGACAGATATCCGAGCTTCATGGCGGCCTCCTCCGTTGGTCGGAGGCTTTGCCGACCTCCTGCCCAAGAAAGCTAATGGCAAGGAGGCGAGCATTAGAAATTATATATGCGAGCGGCGGCCATCAAGAAACCTGATGGCCGCCGCGGCGCTCAGTTCAGCTGGTATTCGACCGGCCAGACATGGCCAATTTCCCGCGCGGCATCGAGAAAGTCCTGCATGACCTTGGTGCCCGGCATCCCGCGCGAATCCGCCTCTTGCGCGCTTTTACGGGGAAGCTCGGCAAGGCTCTGGGCCCATTCCGCCCGCACCTCGTCGGGCAGTTCGGTGATAACGGCGCCATTTTCCTTGAGCGCCGCCAGACCGGCGGCCTGGCTGTCATCCATCGCCTGGCCGTTGCGCTGTTCCCATTCCATCCCGACCTCGGTGATGATCTGGCGCAGGTCCTCGGGAAGGCTGGCCATCTTTGCCTGGTTCACCGTCAGCACCACCACCGGCATCGCGCCGAAGCCGATCAGCGTGTAATAGGGCGACGGCTCGTAATATTTGAACCCGTTATAGCCCGCCGGTGTCATCAGCCAGCCATCATAGACCCCGGTCTTCATCGCCATGTAACCTTCCGGCAGGCTCGACTGCACCGGCACGGCACCGGCATATTCCAGCCAGGGCAGGTTGGGCCCGGCGCCGCCGATCTTCACCCCTTTCAGATCCGACACCTGGGTCCATTGCTCCTTGGTGCCCAGGTGGTAGTTGTCCCAGGCGCCAAGACCCAGCAATTGCTGGCCGAATTCTTTCTCGAAGACCTCGGACAGCCACGGGTTGCTGTCATACACGATCCGCACCGCGGCAATCGCGTCGGAGGACGACTGCGGCCCGAACGGCTGGAAGTAGGGGAAATTGTGCAGGTAAAGGTTCGAAGGTTCGAAACACACGCAGTAGCCGCCGAAATCGAGCAGACCGTTCTGCACCGCTTCCAGGGTTTCTGACACGCCGGCAATGCCGCCGCCATAGGACTCGATGAAACTTACCTTGTGCTCGGTCTCTTCCTCGGCGCGGCGCTTTACCTCGGCTGCGAAGAAGTCGGACATGGTGGTGACATAGGGCGCCGGACCCTTGGGATGCCCCGACCCGATTCGAAACGTGAACCGATCCGCCTGCGCGGCAGACGCACACAGCGCGACTCCGAGTGCTGCACCGGCGATTCCGCCGGCAATCCTGGTTTTCTTGGTCATCTGAATGATCCTCCCTTGGGAAACTGTGCCGCGATTTTCTGCACAGGTCACGCCATTTGCGTGGCGCCTGAATCGCGGCGGTAAGGCACTGTTGCATTAATTTATCGTTCGATAAACAAAAATCTTGTGCAATCGAATTTGGCGTCCTACGCTGACGGCGACATCAGCACCGAGGAGGAGTGATGAGACTGCAAACGGCAATCGCGCGATGGGCGCATATTCTTTCGGCTGGGTGGGTCTTCGTGCTTGCCCTGCTGATCATCGCCGACGTTCTGGGGCGCACTCTGTTTCTGCATCCGATCGCTGGCACAAAGGAAATCCTGCAGAACTCGGTGATCGCGGTGACCTTCCTGCAGTTGCCCCTGGCGATCTATTCGGGGTCGATGCTGCGGACCACGCTGTTGCTGGACCACCTGGGACCACGCGGCGCCTTGGTGCTGCGAATCTTCGCCTGGCTGCTGGGCGCGGGACTGTTTGCAGCCATTGCCTATGCCTCGTTCTCTCCGGCGCTTACGGCGGTCCGGTTGGGCGAGTACGAAGGCGAGGGCGCCATGCGCATCTATACCTGGCCGGTGCGTTTCCTGCTGGTAGGCACCAGCGCATTTGCGGCGCTGGCCTATATCTCGGTGCTGATCGCCGATCTGCGGGCCCAGTTTTCGGCCAGCCGCCCCGTTCCCCAGCCCCTGACCGGAGCAGACCTGACATGACACTCACGATTTTCGGAATCCTCGGCCTGCTGATGCTGTTCATCTTCCTGGGCGTCCACCTTGCGGTGGCCCTGGGGGCGGTCAGCTTCGTCGGCGTCACCTGGATGATGGGCAGCATGGATATCGGCCTGTCGATCCTCAGCACCACCGCCTACGAGGCCCTGCGCAAGGATGTCTTCATCATCATCCCGCTCTTCGTGCTGATGGGCGATTTTGTCAGCCGCTCGGGCTCGGCCAACGATCTATATGCCCTGTGCAACCGCGCCTTCCGGCGGCTGCCCGGCTGCCTGGGCGTCGCGACCGTGGCGGGGAATGCGATTTTTGCCGCGATCACCGGCGTGTCGATTGCCGCGGCGGCCACCTTCTCGCGAATCGCCTATCCCGAGATGGTGGCGCTTGGCTATTCCAAGCGCTTTTCGCTGGGAACCGTGGCGGGCAGCGCCTGCCTTGGCATGTTGATCCCGCCGTCCATCCTGATGATCGTCTGGGCGGTGCTGACCGAGCAGTCGATCGGGGCGCTGTTCATCGCCGGGCTGATTCCGGGGCTGATCCTCGCGGTGGCCTTCTGTGGCTATTGCGTGATCTACGCCCTGCGCAATCCTGACTGCGCGCCCTGCCAGCCCGCCCCCGACGTGGCCGGGGAAGACCCCGAGGTGCTGCGGCGGCAGCTGCTGGGCGGGCTGGCGATCCTGGGGCTGATCGGGGTGGTGATCGGCGGCATCTGGGGCGGCTTTCTCACCCCGACCGAGGCCGCAGGATTCGGCACCATGGGTGCCTTCGTGCTGGGCCTTGCCAAGGGCATGAAGCGACAGGATGTGCTGGACGCGATCTATAGCGCCGGGCGCACCACGGCGCCGATCATGATCCTGCTGATCGCCGCCTCGATGTATTCGCGGTTCCTGGCCATGGGGGGCGCCACCCAGGTGATCACCGACCTGCTGTTCTCGGTCAGTGAAAATCCCGCGGTGGTCCTGGGCATGATCTTCACCATCTGGATCCTGCTGGGCATGTTCATCGACTCGACTTCGATCATTCTGCTGACGGTGCCGATCTTCGCCCCCGTCGCCACCACACTGGGAGTCGATCCGCTGGCCTTCGCGATCTTCGGCATCCTGGTGATCGAGGCCGGCCTGCTGACACCGCCCTTCGGGATCCTCGTCTTTACCGTCAAGGCGGCAGTGCCCGGCGGGCAAGTCACCCTGGGCGACATTTTTCAGGGGGCGGTCCCGTTCTGGGTGCTGATCCTGGCGGTGGCGATCATGGTGCTGGTCTGGCCCGAACTGAGCACCTGGTTGCCATATAATTTCATGTAATCCACTCACGGACCCAAGGCACCGCTCGTCAGCTTCGGCTGGCGGGCGGTTTTTTGTTCCCGTTGCACCAGGTCACAGGGGCTGGCTGGGGCGAGATGGAATGGCGGGCTATTCGCTTTCCTGCTACTCTACATCGAATTATATAATTTACTCTGAAGGCAGGATCCCCGGTAATTTGCCCGGGTTGATATCGTTAAAAAGGAGCCTGCCCGTGACCCAGACCCAGCCAAAGCAAACATTGGGGCGCTCCGGCCAACGGGCGGCCAGCCTGACGCCGCTGCCGCGCCTGATGGTTGCACCCAACGGCGCTCGGCGCGGCAAGGCCGATCACCCGGAACTGCCCGTCACCGATGACGAAATGGTGGCCACCGCGCGTGCCTGCCGCGCCGCCGGCGCTGATGGCATCCATTTGCATATCCGCGATGCGGCGGGCCGGCATCTTCTGGATGCAGGCCGCTATCGCGCCCTGCTCGACCGGCTGAAGGAAGAGGTGCCCGGGCTGTACCTGCAGGTCACGTCCGAGGCCGCGGGCCGCTATGAGTCCGCGCAGCAAGATGCGATGATGCGGGCCCTGAAACCGCGGCATGTTTCGGTTGCCCTGCGCGAGATGGTGCGTCGGCCCGCCGATTGGCCGCAAGCGCGCGATTTCTACCACTGGGCAGTGGATCACGGCGTCGAGGTCCAGCATATCCTTTATACACCCGACGAGGTTCGCGCCTTCGTGGCCGCCTGCCGCGACAAGCTGATCCCCGGCAACAGCCACCTGCTGTTGTTCGTTCAGGGCAGCTATGCCAACGGCGCCGCGGACAGCGTACCGCTGGAACATTACCTGGCGCCGCTGGACCGGCTTGACGTTGCAGCGTTCGACTGGATGGCCTGCGCCTTCGGACCGGAAGAGACCAACAGCCTGGTCCGCGCCGCCGAACTTGGTGGCAAGGCGCGCGTCGGCTTTGAAAATTCGCTCTGGCACCCGGATGGCAGCCTTGCGCGCGACAATGCAGATCGGGTCCGCCAACTCGATTCCGCATTGCGCGGCCTCGCGGCCGAACCCGCGCGCGCCTAACCCCCTTCCCTTTTTCCCGACAAAAAAAACCCGACCCGAGACTGATCTCGGGCCGGGACGCTTTCGGTAGCGAATAAGCCGTGCGAGGAGCGTGCACGGCTCTGGAGAGGGCCGAAAGCGATTATCCGATCAGATGGCGCAACACCTGGTTGAACGTGTCGATCTGCGCCGCGCTGAAGCCTGCGAAACTTTCCTCGGCATGGGCATCTGCCACGCGCCAGCACTGGGCGGCCATGTTCTGGCCGGTCTCGGTCAGGTGATAGCGATCCTCCTTGTGCGCGACCAATTTGCGATCTTCCAGATTGACCAGCGCCGCATGCGCTTCGGTTTCCGGCGAATGCAGGTGCACCACCAGTTCCTCGGCCGTCGGACCGGACAGATCGTTCAACACCAGCAGGATGCGCGCTTCGGTCACGCTCAATCCCAATGCGGTGATCTTGGGCTGATATCGCGCCTGATAAGCCCGCACGGCGCGCAGCATCAGGAAAAACGTGTGGTTGCCCATCCGGCCGGTATCGGCATCGGGCAGACCGGCATGGTCGCCCTTGGCGAAGCTGCCGGGATGGTTGAACACCATGGCATAGGAGCCCTGGTGAAAACAGAGCGGCGTCCGGCCGAAATCGTCGAAAGCGATCACCCGCCCGACAAAGATCCAGTGATCCCCGCCATCCAGCTTGGCATAGGTTTCGCATTGGAACCGCCCAGCGCAATCCGGCAGGATGGGTGCGCCGCCGATGCCGATTTCATAGTCGATGCCGTCGAACTTGTCCGGCTGCTGCCGGGCAAAATGGTTCGACAGCTCCATCTGGTCGGCGGCGAGGATGTTCACAGCGAAATGGCTGGCCTCTTCGAAGATCGCGCAGCTGCGAGCCTCTTTCATGCTGCTCCAAAGAACCAGCGGGGGGTCCATCGAAAGCGAGTTGAAGCTGCTGGCGGTCACCCCCACCGTGGTGCCGTCCGGCGCGCGCGCCGTGATGATCGTTACCCCGGTGGCAAAGTTGCCAAGTGCCCGGCGAAAGGCCTTTGGGTCGATAACGGGCTTGGTCATCAGTAAGGTCATGTGTCGTCCTCCCGGTTGGCCCAAGCGGGCGCAGGGCGCCGCGCTGGTGCAGCGGTTACGCAGCGACGGTGATGGGTTCCGCCTTGGTGGCCTCTTGCAGCAAGGGCAGCACCTTCTCGCCCATCAATATCATGCTGCGGCGGCCGAGGTCGTAATCGGTCCAGTCATGGCCGGCATAGACCAGATGTTTGAACGGTCCGGTTTCTTCGCGCAGGGCAAGGATCTGATCGGTCACCGATTGCGGATCGCCATGGATCACCAGCCGGTCCAGGACGTAATCCAACGTGACCGCGTCGTCCGGCATGTTCTGATCCTCTTTGAACAGGTTCAACCGCCCGCCTGCGCGCATCTTGGTCAGCAATTGGGAATAGTACAGCACATAGGGGCTGCCCGGATCGCGCGCATAGGCCCGCGCGGTTTCCTGATCGTCGGCGACGCAAATGTTCTTTGCCACGCGCCAGTCGGCGTAATCCGGGGTGATCCCGGCCTTCTCGCAGCCCTCGACGTATTTCGGCCAGTGGGTGGCGGCCCATTTCGGCAGCAGGAAGTTGCCCGATATCGGCTGCCAGCCGCGCTCGGCCATGGCGCTGACGCCCTTGGAAAACGGCGCGACGGCGGTGCCGACGATCGGAGGATGCGGGTCCTGATAGGGCTTCATGATATCGCCCTGACCGATCTCGGGCATCATCGTGCGGGCGGTGGAAATCTCCCAGAACTTGCCCTTGAGGTCATACGGAGCCTGCCCCTTCCAGATGTCGAGCACCATGTTGATGCTTTCGACGAACATGGCGTTGCGGTCCTTGTCGATCGAACCGAAGACCTCGGCATCCGACATCAGCCCGCCGGGCGAGATGCCGAAATTGAGCCGGCCCTCGAGCATGTGGTCGAGCATCGCCACCTCGGCGGCGATCCGCGCCGGATGCGAGTTCGGCATGTTCACTGTGCCGGTGCCAAGGCGGATCTGCTTTGTCTCGTAGGCCAGGCTGGCCAGGAAGGCCACGCAGGACGTGATGATCTCGGCCTGATCGGTGGTGTGTTCACCGCAATAGGCTTCGGCATAGCCCAGCTGATCGGCCAGGATAAACGCCTCACGGTCTTCCGCCAGGCTTTGGGAATATGGCTTTCCCAGCGGGTGAATCGGCATCGTGAAGAACGACAGTTTCATAAGGGCCCTCCGTGGCTTTGAACGTCACTGTGGCGCAGGCAGGCCATTTGAAAAACTGAAACTTTCTGATGCGCGCCATCTGGTTTTCAGATAGGAAACGGTCCCAAGACAGGGCTGGCACGACGGTGCAATTCGCAGGACCGAACCAGAAGTTGACCAGCTGAGAGTCCCAAAAATCGCAACGGAATAACATTGCAACCCGGTGTGCGCCCCGATCGGCCCGGTTTTGGCCCGTTGACCCTTCAGAGCGACAAATAGTAATCTCCATTTGCTATAAAAAAAACGGATAGGCGTTTCATGAAGCTCCAGCAGCTGCGCTACTTCACGGCGGTCTATGAGCAGGGCTCGTTCTCGGCCGCGGCGGAACAGGTAAACGCCACCCAGTCCGGTCTTTCGATGCATGTCAGCCAGATCGAGAAACGGTATGGTGTGCAATTGTTCGAACGCAGCTCCTCTGGCGTGGCACCAACCGAAGCAGGCCGGTCCTTTTACAAGGAGGCGGTGAAGGTCATAGCCGCGGCCCGCCATGCCGAAGACCGGCTGCAAGTGCTGTCAAAAGCGGTTGTCGGTCACGTGCATGTCGGCCTGATGCCTACCTTCACCCGCGCGGTGCTGTCCTCGGTCCTGCTGCGATTTTCCAAAGAGTATCCAGAGGTGCGCCTGTCGATCTCCGAGGCCTATTCCGGCGCGTTGGCACAGGACGTGTCAGAAGGCCGGCTGGATTTCGCCGTGGTGCCGACCTCGTTCGACCTGAGCGAAACGCTGCTTTCCACGCCGATGGGCACAGATCGCGAATGTTTCGTCTGCGCGGTGGGCCGGCCATTACCGATCCGCAACGGGGGCGTGATCCTGGCGGAACTCGGGGCGCTGAAACTGGTGTTGCCCGGGGCGGCGAATGCGCGCCGCCAAAGAGTCCAGGCCTATCTGGATTTGAACGGGATCGAAGTGCAGGATGTGCTGGAACTCGACACCATGCATGGCACGCTCGACCTGGTGGCGCGGTCGGACTGGGTGTCGATCCTGCCAAGCATCCTGTGCCTGCCCGATCTGGACGGGACGCGACGCCAGGTGGTGCCGCTGGTCGAACCGGCGCTGAACGTGAACTACATGCGCATCCAGACCCGCAAGCGCCCCCTGAACATGGCCGCGCAGGCCTTTGCCGACATCCTGCAGGAAGAGCTCAACTCGGCGCTTGAAATCACCCCGATGGCTGTCAGCTGACCAGCCGGGTCTCATCACCTGACATCATTGGCAACTCGACCGCGGCCGGGCGTTCCCGGGCCCAATCGCCTGAGAAGTGACCAAGCCTTTATTGCGCCGGCCAGAAGCCGCGCGCGGCCTGCGCATGGGCGATCACGCAGGTCGTGAAAGCGCTTTCGCGACAGGCAATTCAACCAATTGGTAAACCAATTTGAGGGAGGAAACCGCTTTCCTCGCCATATTATTCGTGATTTTTCGCGCATATCGCGATAAAATACTTGCCCGAAAGGTCGATTCCACCACATCTGAACTTACCGAAGACAACCAAAATTGGTTGACCAAATCTAGGAAGCCGCAGATGCCTGATGATGCAACCAACACCCCCGATCCCGGACACGCCGCCAAGATCGACCCGTCCGCCCCCCTGCCCGAGACAATGCGCGCCTGGGTTCTGGGCGGCCCGGAGGAATTGAGCCTGCAGGAAAAACCGCTGCCGCGCCCCGGCAAAGCCGAGGTGCTGGTGCGTGTCGACGCGGTGGCGATTTGCGCGACCGACCTGGAGATCCTGAAATACGGCACGCCTGCGCTGATCGAGGGCGGCCCACCGTTCCACAAAAACTTTACGCCCGGCCATGAATACATGGGCACGGTTGCCGCGCTTGGCCCCGGCGTCGACGAATTCGCCGTGGGCGACCGGGTGACGGTCGAGATCCATGCCGGCTGCGGCCAGTGCAAGCGCTGCCGGATGGGCATGTACACCTCGTGCCACAACTACGGAAAGAATTACGGCGACCAGAACAAGGGGCACCGTGCCAATGGCTTTACCACGGATGGTGGCTTTGCCGAATACGCGGTGAACAACATCAACACGCTGATCCCTGTGCCGGACACCATGTCGGATGAGGAGGCAACCCTGGTCGTGACTGCCGGAACCTCGATGTATGGCCTGACCGAGCTGGGCGGGCTGGTTGCCGGCGAGAGCGTCGTGGTGATCGGCCCCGGCGCCATCGGCCTGCTGGCGGTCGCCGTGGCCAAGGCGCTTGGCGCGGCACCGGTGATCCTGGTCGGCACGCGGGAGAGCCGCAACGCCATCGGCCGCAAGCTGGGCGCGGATCACGTGATCGACGCGCGCAACGAAGATGTGGTTGCCCGCGTCAAGGAACTGACCGGAAACGGCGCCGATTATGTGGTCGACTGCGCCGGCACCGAGACGACGGTCAACCAGTCGGTGCACATGACCAATCGCGGCGGACGAATCTGCCTGGCCGCGTTCCCGAAATCGGCGGTCAGCTTTGACCTCGGCGCCCTTGCCGTGAACAATATCTATCTCTACGGCATCCGCGGCGAAGGGAAATCCGCGACGCATCGCGCCATGGCCTTCATGCAGGCCGGGCGGTTCGACGCCAGCCAGATCCACACGCATACCTTCCCGTTGGAAGACCTGCCCGAGGCGCTGCGCTATGCCCGCGACCGGGTGGACGACGCCATCAAGGTGGTAGTTTCGACGCGGCCGGGCCTCGCCGGCGGCGCCAAGGCCAGATGACATCCGGAGACGAGACAATGAGCAAGGCAAGACAGGGCATTTACGCCGCTGCGATCACCCCATTTCAGGAAGACGGCAGCGTCGACCAGGCCAAACTGGTGACCTATTGCCGTCACCTGCTGACCGAGGGCGGCTGCGACGGCGTCGCGCCCACCGGCACCACCGGCGAAGGCACCTCGGTCGCGATGACCGACCGGCTGGCACTGCCCGCAGCCTTTGCCGAGGCCGGCTTCGCCCCCGATCAAGTGATCTTTGGCACGGGCGCGCCCTCGGCACAGGATTGCGTTGCGTTGACCCGCGCCGCCTGCGAGGCCGGTTTTGTCAACGTGCTGGTGCTGCCGCCCTATTATTACAAATCGCCCACGGATGACGGTGTCTTCGCCTATTACGCCAATCTGGTGGACAAGGTCGGCCGCGACGACCTGCGTATCTACCTTTACCATTTCCCGCAGATGTCGGCCGTCCCGCTATCCACCGCGCTGGTCACCCGGCTGCGCGAGGCGTTCGGCCCGGTGATCGCCGGGCTGAAAGACAGCAGCGGCGACTTTGCCCAAAGTCGGGCCTTTGTCGAGGCAACCGGCGGCGTGGCCGCTGGTTTCGACGTCTATCCCTCGTCGGAGGCGTTCCTGTGGGATGGTCTGGACATCGGGACCGCGGGCATCATTTCAGGCTCGACCAACCTGTTCGGCGCATTGGCGCAGAAGGCCTGCCGCGCACCTGCCGGGCCGGCGCGCGACGCCGCAATGCAGGCGGTCAGCGCGGCCCGCGGGGTGGCGTCGAAATATCCCCTGATGGCCGCAATGAAAACCGCCGCCGCCTGGCGCACCGGCGATGATGGCTGGCTGCGCATGGCACCACCGCTGGTGCCGCTGTCTGCCGAGATGAAAGCCGCCTTCCGCGCCGACCTCGACGCGCTGAACGTCACCGCTGATCCCGTTAGTTGAGAGGAGATACAGATGAGCACCCTCACCCACGGCCCCGACCACGTCGAAACCAACCCCGATCCGGCCGCCTTCGCCCACTGGCCCGAAGGGCTGCACGAAGAGATGCTGCGCGATGCCGACAACGGCTGCGTCGGCTCGGTTCTGGTGTCGGAAACGCCGACCATGCGGATCTGGCACCTGCGCATCGCACCGGGCAAGCGCTGCCGCTTTCACCGCCATGTAAACCGCTATTTCTGGACCGCACTGGTGCCGGGCAAGGCGCGCGGATATTTCTCGTCTGGCGAAATCAAGGATGTCGAACACTACCAGGGCGAGACCAAGCATTTCGACTATGGCGAAGGCGACCAGATGCTGCATGCGGTCGAGAATATCGGCGAAAGCGAACTGATCTTCACCACGGTCGAATTCATTGACGGCCCGAACCGTCCGCTTCCCGTTCCCGACAGCGTGCGACTGGCACCGCGCGACGGTCATTGACCCCGACGCCCCGGCCCACTGGCCGGGGCGCTTTTTCATTCTGGGCGGCTGCGCGAGATCGGCAGCAATACCGCGGCATTGTCGAGATCGCCCTCGCCCGCCGCCAGCGCCGCCTGCATCATTTGCAAATAGGTTCGGGCAAAGGGCAACCCCTGCCCCGCCGCCGCCGCGCCATCGAGGATCAGCGTGAAATCCTTGGCCGATTGCGCGATCCGCCCCTGAGGACTGAACTCGCGCCGCGCCATCTTGGCCCCCTTGCTGTCCATCACCGCGGACTGCGCCGCGGACGCCCGCGCAAGGTCAAGAAAGCGCTCGGCATCAAGCCCGAGTTTTTCGGCAAACACCAGACCTTCGGCCAGCGCCGCCCGGTTCAGGCCAAGCACCAGGTTGATCGCCAGCTTGGCGCGATTGCCGTTGCCGATCGGGCCCACATGCCGCCGCGCCATCGCCACCGCGTCCAGCACCGGCGCAATCCGATCTGCCGCGCCGGGATCGCCCGCCAGGATCAGCAGCGCAGTCCCTTCGGCCAGCGCGCGGCTGGTGCCCGAGACCGGCGCTTCGATCAGCGTGATGCCCTTGGCCGCCGCCTGCCCGGCCAAGCCCGGCATCTGATCCGGGTCGCAGGTCGACACAGAGACCAGCACCGCCCTGCAATCCGGCGCGGTTCGGATCAATTCGGCCAGCTGGCCGGTATCGAAGACGCAGGAAAACACGACATCTGATTGCCAGACGTCGCGCGGAGCACCGGCCCTGCCGCCGAGGCCGGCAAGTTCTGCACAGCGCGACGCGTCCGGATCATGGCCGACCACCGGAAAACCCGCCGCGCATAGGCGCCGCGCCACGGCGCTGCCAATCAGGCCAAGCCCGAACAGGCCGACCGTCGGCACCGGATCAGCCATCACGCACCTGTCGCGCCAGTTCGTCGAACATCGGGAACAGGTGGGAAAAGTCGGTTTCGGCCGCGCCCTGGGCAAGCGCCGCGGCCAGCAGATCATGGGTCAGCCCGGTATAGGCCGCCGGCCCTTCCATCGCCGCAGCAAACCGACGGGCCAGGCCCAGATCCTTTTCCAGATTGGCAATCCGCGACCGGGCGTTCATCGTACCGCCCAGGATGTCGCGCGGAAACCGCACCTCGGTCACGAAGCTGCGGGCATTACCGGCATTCAGCACCTCGACCACGCGATCGACCTCCAGCCCTGCTTTGCCGGCCAGCGTCAGCCCCTCACAGGTGGCCATGAACGCACTGTGCAGGATCAGGTTATGCACCAGCTTGGTTGCGTGCCCCGAACCGACCGGCCCCATGTGGAACCGCTTGTGCGAAATCCGGTCCAGCACCGGAGCAATACGCCCGATGGTCTCGGCCTCACCCCCCATCATCAGCGTGAGGTTCCCGGCATCCGCCCCCGCTGCGCCGCCGGTCATGGCGGCGTCAACATAGGCCACGCCGGATCCGGCCAGGCGTGCGGCCAGGGCCGCGCTCTCTTCCGGGTGCGATGTGGTCAGATCGACAATCACCTGCCCGGCGCGGCAGGGCGTTTGCTCCAATATTTCGGCGATCTGCGCGGTGCCCGGCACGACGAACAGCACGATATCAGCCGCCGCGATGTCCGAGCCAACCGCCTGCGACAAGCCGGCCGCGGCCCGCTGATCCGGATTTGCATCCATTGCCGCATGCAGCAAACCGGCCCGATCCAGACAGCGGGCGATCCCCCGCCCCATCTGGCCCAGACCGACGACGGCGCTGGTTGTCATTGCGCCGCCTTGATATCCGCCAGCGTGGCCATGGCGTAATTCGACAGCGGCAGGTCCACCGGCTCGCCGATGGCGGCCGAAATATCCGCCGCCAGATAGCTTTCCATCACCATCCGCGCGTGATCGGCCGAAACCAGCGGATCACGGTCCAACAACACGGATTCAAGGAAATGCAGCGTTTCCGGGCCCATCTGCCCGGCATACATATGGTCGACATGTTCGCCCGGCATCGTCGACATCGGAAACTGGGTGTGCCCTTCGACGGTGTTCAGCCAATTGTCGCGCGAGGTATCGTCAAGGATCAGCGCGCCGTCGGTGCCGGTGATCTCGATCCAGGTGGCGCAATAGTTGGGATAGCTCGGCGGCAGGTTCCAACCGCCGCCGATCACCACCAGCGCGCCGTTGTCCATGTTGACCGTGTTCCACATGCAGTCGTAGGAGCCGTTCAGCTCCTTCATGAAGCCATAGGCGCCCTGCGAGTAGACCTTCACCGGCTTGGCATCCAGCAGCCAGTAAACGAAATCGAGATCATGGGTGGATTCCATCGCCGCCGGTGACAACTTGACCCGATTGGCGATCCGCGACCCGAGGCTGCGCGACAGGTGACGACTGACCATGACATTGACGATCTTGCCCAGCTTGCCTTCGGCGATGGCCTTCTTGGCCCAGGCAATCTTGGGGTTGAAGCGCTGGGAATAGCCGATGGTGAACTTCACCCCTTTCTCGCGGGCGATGTTGATCAGGTCATCGGCTTCGGCCAGCTCCATCGCGATCGGTTTTTCCAGCAGGACATGTTTGCCAGCCTTCAGGCAATCGCGCGCGATCGGGTAATGCGTCGGTTCCGGCGTGGTCGAGATATAGACCACCTCGATTGCCGGGTTGCTGACGATGTCCTGGTAATCCATCGTGGCGCTTGCAGGATTGGTCAAGGCCTTCATCTCGTCCAGCCGCTCGGGCCGGATTTCGCAGATATGCAACTTGTCCACCAACGCCGATTTTGCGAGCGATTCAGCCCGCATACCGCCGCACCAGCCGGTGCCGATCACCGCGACTTCCACCTGTCTCACAAGGCGCCTCCCCTCACGTCAAGTCATTGAAATAGAAACTACGTTCCAAGCCGCACCACCGCCAACAAGCTTTTCTGATGCCGGCCATACGAACTGTTGAAGCGGCGGGCTCAGCCCGCGGCCCCCATCAGGGCCAGCGTGGATTTCAAATGCGCCCGCATGGCCGCCTCCGCCACCGCGCCGTCGCGTTTTTCGATCGCGTTCAGGATCGCATCATGCTCGGCGAAGGAATGATAGTTCGGCTCCGGGCCCGGCGCCGAGGTATTCAGCCGACGCCACACCACCACCAGCCGCACGCCGTTCAGAATGCGGTGCAACGACTGAAGCAGCGCATTACCCGAGGCCACGGCGATGATTTCGTGAAACACCCCATCCAGCGCCTCATAGGCCGACCAGGTCGTGGCGGCGCGCATATCCTGCCCAAGCCGGCGCAATTCGCGCAGATGGCGCGGCGTAGCGTGCATCGCCGCCAGGCGGGCGATTTCGGGCTCGACGGCCAGGCGCGCCTGCATAGCTTCGATCGGGCCGGTGGTCTCGGCCAGCATGGCAATGGTCTGATCGATACTTCCCGACCGGGACGAGCGTGCGGGACGGGCCAGGAAGGTGCCCCGCCCGACATGGCGTTGCAACGTGCCCTCGGCCTCGAGGACCAGCAACGCCTTTCGCAGCTCGGCCCGCGTGACTCCCAGCGTCGCGCACAATTCGCGCTCGGGCGGCAGCCGCGCCCCTTCGGACAGGCCGGCGCCGCCGATCCAGTTGCGAAGGCGGACCAGGATCTTATCACTCATTGGTTTACCAAAACTCCGGCACTTGACTATTTCCGAATGGGTTTTCCTCCATTTTACTTTGATATTTTGTCAAAAGTCGAGGAATTATGCAGCCACGCAATGGGATTCCCCCACAATGGTAAACCTATTTGACCCCCACAACCCACCGTCGCGCGCCGCCGTGTCAGACCTGATCGCGCGGCGACATGTGGGCGACCGTTTCGCCGGTTTCGACGAAAGTGCGCGTCACCTCGCGGGCGCCGTAGATCCAAAGGATCGTCAAGGTGCCGGCGCCGGTATTGCGAAAATAATGCGGCACCTCGGCCGGCACATAGGTGGTGTCCATCGGGCCAAGCTGCATCACCTGGTCGCCGATGCGCGCCTCGGCCTGCCCAGCCAGGATCGTGACCTGCTCTGCACAATTATGGGTATGCAGCGGCGCCGCACTGCCGGCGGGAAACACCGTGGTGCCGGTGGTAAACGGCGCCTCCGGGTCGGTGGCGCGGCCCACCATCAACCGGGTTTCAACGCCATCCCCGCGCGCGAAGGGCGCAATCGCCTCGTATCTCACGATGGTTCCGTTCGTCATCTTTGTCCTTTCCCTTCACCTGACGCCTCCGGCGTCGTTTTCACCTCGAACACGGGAGCATCCCATGCCCAATCTCATTCCTGCGACCGACCTGTCGGCCTTCGTGTCCCGCTGCCTCACGGCCTGCGGCATGCCCGAGGGCGATGCGGCGAAAGTGGCCACCTTGATGACGCGGGCCGATCTGATGGGGCAGGACGGTCACGGGGTGTTCCGCCTGCCGATGTATGTGAGACGCATCCTGGCGGGCGGCATGAACCTGACGCCCAGTTTTGCCCTGCTGCAGGATCGGCCCGCCAGCGCGCTGGTTGATGGCGACAACGGCATGGGCCATCTCGTGATGCAGCACGCAACGGAATTGGCCATGGAAAAGGCGCGTAAAACCGGCGTTGCCTGGGTGGGCGCGCGCCAATCCAACCATGCCGGACCGGCCTCGCTTTATGCGATGCTCCCGGCGCAGGAGAACATGATCGGCCTGTATCTTGCCGTTGGCAGCGCCAACCACATGCCGCCTTGGGGCGGGACCGACTTGCTGCTCAGCACCAACCCGATCGCCGTGGCCGTTCCCGCGCTTCAGTTTCCGCCCATCGTTCTCGACATGGCGACCACGGTCGCCGCCTATGGCAAGGTCAAGACCGCCGCGCAGCGGGGCGAGCCCATGCCCGAGGGTTGGATGATCGACCGTGACGGCAAACCGCTGACCGACCCGGCCCGCGCCGCCGAAGGCTTTCTGCTGCCGATCGGTGGCGCCAAGGGGTACGGGCTGTCGCTGATCTTCGGCATCCTCGCCGGCGTTCTGAACGGCGCAGCCTTTGGACGCGACGTGGTGGATTTCAATGCCGATGCCGAGACGGTCACCAATACCGGCCAAGCAATCTTGGTGCTGGATATCGCAGCCTTTACGGATCCCGCCCGTTTTCGCGCCGATATCGACGATGTCTGGCGGCAAATGAAATCCTCCGAGCGGATGACGGGTGTCGACGAGATCCGGCTGCCGGGGGAACGGCTGCACCGGGTCATGGCAAAGCGCACGGCAGACGGCATCCCCTTGCCGGGCGCGCTGCAAGAAAGATTGGCCACATTGGCAACCGAACTGGGCGTCGCGCCGCTGTAAGCGGGCGTCATGCGAAAGGCGCCGGGCGAACCGCCCGGCGCCTCTGCCGTCACCGTCGCCGGTAAGGCTGCGGCGGCCAGTCATTACTGGGAGGTCAGGTTTTTAACCAGTTCCTGGTAATCCTCGGCCTGCTGCTCGCGCAGTTTCTGATATTCTGCCCCGGTCATATGGTCGACGCTCTCGCCGAGGCGGCTCATCAACTTGGCGAAGGTTTCGTCCTTGCTCATTTCCTCGAAGGCTACGGTCAGCTTGTCCACCACCTCTTGCGGAGTGCCGGCAGGGGCCAGGACAAAGCGGTGCATGAAGCCGATATCGCCGGTGATGCCCACTTCCGAGAAGGTAGGCACACCCTCGTAGAGCGGGGTATCCCCGGCCGTGGCCAGAACGCGGATCTTGCCCGCCTCCAGCAATTCACCGATGGCCGAGGGGAAGGCCAGCGTCACGTCGGAATCGCCCGAAAGCAGCGATTGCAAAGCGGGTCCGCCTCCCTGGTAGGGCACCAGGTTCACGACGAAATCCAGTTTCTTCATGATCTGGGCCGCCGGGACGAAGAAAGCACCCCAGTTGCCGGAATGGCCCAACTGCAGCTGACCAGGCTCGGCCTTGGCCGCCGCCACCAGCTCTTCAAAGGTCTGATAGGGGCTGTCGGCGCGCACGATGATCGACACCGGCGCATAGTTCACGCGCGCAATCGGAACGAAATCCTTCATCGGCTCGTAAGGCACGCTTTCGACATATTGCTGAAGCATGTCGATGTAGTTGTGCGTGAAAAGCAGCGTATAGCCGTCAGCCGGCGACCGCGCCACTTCCTGCGTGCCCTTCTGTCCTCCGGCGCCGGGTGTCAGCCGAACGATCATCGCCTGCCCCAGATAGCTCGGCACGATCGAGGTGATGATGCGCGCGTTCAGGTCATGCGACCCGCCCGCGCCCAGTGGGATCACCATCGTGACCGGCTTCTCGGGATATTCCGCCTGCGCGGCGGATGGCCCGGTCAGAACGACACCGGCCGTGGCGAGCGCGAAAAGCGCGGCTTTGGTCAATGATTTTAGCATGGTTTCTTTCTCTCTCCCTTGGTTATACGGCGGCGCGGACCAACCGCGCCGCCCAGTATCAGTTCAGGCTGCCACGGGCGCCTTGTGGTACAGCCGCTTCCACAGCAGGTACCCCAGCACCGGTGTCACCAGCAGCACGGCCAGCGCCCCGGTCCTTTCCGTTAGGAAGAAACCCAGCGTGTTGCCGTTCGACATCGCCGCGGTCTGACCGAAGGCGTATTCCATCGACGGCCCCAGGATGAAGCCCATCACCATCGGCATGACATCGAATTTCGCGGCCTTGGCGACGATCCCGAACAGGCCGAATGCCACCAGGATCAGCAGGTCGACCGGGTCCGAGCGATAGACATAGGTGCCCGCGAACGAGAACATGATTACCAGCGGGATCAGAACCGAGGTCTTGATGGTCACCAACCGGGAAAAGAACGGGATCGACAGATAGCCGATGATCAGGAACAGCAGGTTCGCGATCACCATGGCCACCAAGATGGCAAAAACGGTGGCTCCCTGCTCTTCGAACAGCTGCGGGCCGGGGCGCAGGCCCTGCGCCACGAAGGCCCCCAGCAAGATCGCCGTCACGTTGTCGCCGGGTATGCCCAGCGTCAGCAGCGGCACCATCGTCGGACCGTTCACCGCGTTGTTCGCGGCCTCGGCGGCGGCAACGCCTTCCAACTCGCCCTCGCCGAACGTCTCGGGATGTTTCGAGGCGTTCTTGGCAGCGGAATACCCCAGCATGGCGGCCACGATCTGGCCCAACCCCGGCACGATGCCCACCGCGGTGCCGATCATCGTGGACCGGCCGATGGTTCTAAAGCAGCGGCGCAGTTCGGACAGGGTCAGCCGCTCGCCCATCAGCGCGGCCAGCTTGCGGCCCTTTTCGTTGCGCAGCACCACCGAGGTAACCTCGGGCAGCGCAAAGACACCGATCAGCATCGGCAGCAGCGGAATGCCGGATTTCAGGTCAAACAGGCCAAAGGTGAACCGTTCGACCCCGCCCAGCGGATCGGTGCCGATAAAGGACAGCCACAGGCCAAGCATCATCATCATGAGGCTTTTGAGCGGGTTTGCCCCCGAGGTAGCGGCGATGATGATCAGGCTCATCAGCAGCACGGCAAACAGCTCGGGCGGGCCGAATTGCATGACCAGATAGGCAATCGGGAAGATCATCAGGATCGTGAAGATGTCGCTGGCCGTGTCGCCAAAGACCGACGCGGTCAGAGCCATGTCCAGCGCCTTTCGCGACTGTCCTTTCTGGGTCAGCTTATAGCCGTCACGCGATGTCGCAACCGAGGCCCCCGTGCCGGGCATCGAGATCAGGATCGCCGGAACGCTCCCGCCAAATATACCGCCCTTGTAGATACCCAGAAGGAAGGGAATGCCGACAATCGGGTCGAGGAAGAAGGACACCGGAAGCAGGATCGCCATTGCCATCAGCGTGGTAAATCCAGGCAAAGCACCTACCAGCATCCCGGCAAACAAGCCGATGCTCATCAACGCAATTGTGTCGAAGCGCATCGCAAGGGCGAGGCCTTGGGTAAATTGTTCGATCATTCGGACCTCCCGGTCACAGCTGGAATTGCGGCGTCAGAAAGGAAGCAGGCGGGCATAGGCCATCTCGATCACGTCCAGTTCGGGCAGCGAGACCACCAGCAGTTGCGTCGCGCCAAGATAGAGCAGCACCGGCGCCACCAGCGCCACCAGCCCGATCTGCACGGGCGACCGCGCGCCCATCTGCAGCGAGATCAGCGTGGTTGTGATCGCGGTCGAGATCAGGAAACCAAATGGCGCCATCGTGACTGCATAGAAAATCATGATTCCGAACAAGGTTGCGGCGCGCAGCCATTCGCCGCGGGTCAACCCTTTGCCGGCCGGCTCGGCCGCGCCAATGCGGATCACCACCAGCGCCAGGGCGCAGATCACCGCAAGCAGAAAAAGAACGATGCTGGGAAACAGGCTGGGCGTGATCGCCGACAGCGTGCGACCGAACAGAACCTTTGGCGCCGCGACGAGCGAGGACATGAAGATCAGCGACAGCGTGGAGGCGACCAGCAGTGACAGGGTGGTCAGGGTTTCCGGTGTCGGAGTAAGAAATTTCCGGCTCATGTCAGGTCTCCTGAAGATATGTCCGGGCGAGGTTGCGGCCGGGCCGCGGTCGGAATTGGTCAGATCGCTCATGACAGGGGCTCCGGTTGCGCGCCACGCGCGGTGTCGAACAGGTCCAGCAGATCGGGGGCAAGCCGCGCGCGGCTGCGGGACAGCTCAGGTGCGAGCGCGTCGCGAAACTTGTCCCGCTCTGCATCGCTCAGCGGCACCAAGACGACCCCTGCCCGCTGCAATTCGCTTGTGCAGACTTCATCCTCTTCCAGCGCCAGCGCGCGTTGAACGCGCTCAGACTCGCGAACGGCCTGGGCGACGGCCTGCCGTATCTCGGCCGGCCAGCCGGACAGCGCCGCACGGTTGAACAACACCAGCGCGATGCCCAGAAGATGCCCGGTCATGGTAACACAACGGTGGGTTTCATGCAGGCCAAAGCGGAAGATGTTGGTAAGCGGGTTCTCCTGGGCGTCGATCTCGCCCCGCGCCACGGCGCCGGCCAAATCTTTGACGTCGATCACCCGCGGCACAAACCCGAGGGCGCGGAACAAACGCTGGTGATCCTCATTGGCAAGCGTGCGCAGGCTCAGCCCTGCGCAATCCACCGGCCGCCGCACCGGCCGCGCTGCGGTCGAGATGTGCCGTAGCCCGTTGTCCCAGACGCCCAGAACGCTGAACCCCGTACGTTCGGCGACATCTGCCCCCAAGCGCGCGCCAAGCGCCCCGTCGAGCAGCGCAAAGGCGCCGGCGCGGTCGGGCACCGCGAAATGCTGATCGAACAGCGACAGCGACGGCACCCGCCCGGCGAGGTAGCTGGAGGAAAAATAGCAGGCATCCAGCTTGCCCCGTTCGGTCAGGTCCAGCAGATCGGCGGCCTTGTGACCCTGTTCGGTCACATTGCGCTGCAGCTCCACCTGGACCTCGCCGCCGGTCAGATCGTCCAGCGCGGCGGCAAAGGCCTCCATACCGCGGGTATGCACCGATTCCGGCCCCTGGTAGCCGCCAAACCGGATGCGAAACGCGGCCTTCATCCGGCAAGTTCCCGCATCAGTTCCTCGGGATCGGCCGGCAGCGCCACCGGCGCACCGCGTTTGGCCGACAGGTCCATCGCCATCGTCATCAGCAGATTGCGATGCCCGTCAGCCGCGGTGGCGTGGGGGGTGCGCTGGCCGGCATAGACGCGCTGGAACCAGGCATTGGTCTCTTCTCGCATCGGCCCCCACAGCTGGCCGATATGCAGATCACCCGGCGGATAGCTGGTCAGGAAATCCACGTGCCGGGGCGGTGCTACAAAACCGTCCGGCACATAGCCGCCACCCTGCGGCACCTCGCTGGCCAGCACCACGTCGCGATGGGTGTCCTCGATGTCGATCACACCCTTGTCGCCGACGATTCCGATCTCGATGCCATAGACGGCACCGGGCCAGACTTCGGGCAGCGCCCAGCTGATGTTCATCGACCAGATGGTGCCATCGGTCATCGTGAACACGCCAAAGGTCGAATCCTTGGTGCCGTGCTTGCTCAGCACCTTGTCGCAGGACTGGGCGAAGACCGACGCGGGGGTCTTGCCCTCCATCAGCCACATCGACATGTCCAGGCTGTGCGTTCCCGACACCACCATCGGTGTCAGCGTCGCGCGCTCCTGGGTGCGGCGCGTGGTGGCGATCGGCACCATGCGGTTCATGAAGGCGCGGGTCACGACGGAATGCACATCGCCGATCTGCCCGGTGATCAGCTTTTCCTTGATCGCCAGAAACCGGCGGCGGAACCGCTGGGTATAACCAACCACCGCGTCGATCTCCGCCGCCTCGATCGCGGCCAGGATCTGCGCGGATTGCCGCGCGTCGGTCGCCAGCGGCTTCTCGATGAACAGGTCATGGCCCTTCTCGATGGCCAGCATCGTCGGGTCGAAATGAAAGTTTTCGTCCGTTGCGATGATCGTGGCGGTCACCTCGGGGCGGTTCAACAGCTCCCGGTAGTCATTGGTGAAGAAATCGGCCGAGATGTCATCGGCCAGCTTTCGCCCGATATCCGACTTCACATCGCACAGCCCGATCCAGCCCACCCCGGGAAAGGCGCGCGCCAGTTCGGCGCGGATTCTGCCGATGGTGCCGCATCCAACGACGGCAAGTCCGATTTCCTTACGTTTCGATGTCATGTTGTCTTTCCTTTTTGCCGCAGGCTGTTCAAGCGGCTGCAGTCTGTTGTCTTGATGCGCGCAGGCCGCGCAGGATGCCTTCGATCACCACGAACAGGACCCCTGCCATCAGCACGGTTCCAATCCACTGCGAGAGGATGAAGCCGACGCTCTTGTCTTCGAACACAAGCAGGGCGCGGCGCAGGTTTTCATCCGCGAGCGGGGCGAGGATGACGCCCAGAACAATCGGTGCCACGGGGAAGTGGAACCGCGTCAGCCCCCAGCCGGCGATGCCCGCCGCGAACATCACCCAGACGTCGAACATCGACAGCTTTACCGAATAGGCGCCGACCACGCAGACCGGGATGATCAGCGGCATCAGGATGCCACGCGGCAGGCTGAACAGCTTGATGCAGGGTTTGATCAGGGCAAAGGCGGCCAGGTACATCAGCACGTTGGCGATGATCAGCGCGCCGTAGATGAAGTAGATCAGCCCCGGATGGTCGACCTCGATCGTGGGGCCCACGGTGACGTTCTTTAATGTCAGCGCAGCCAGCAGGGCGGCCGCCGCGGCGTTGCCGGGGATACCGAGCGCCAGGGTCGGCAACATCGATCCGCCGATATTGGCGTTGTTCGAGGTCTCGGCGCAGACCAGCGCCTGGTAACTGCCCTTGCCCCATTGCGCCGCCTCCTCGCGCGAGGCGCGGCGGCGACCGATGTCATAGGCCAGGAACGAGGCGACATTGGCACCCGCTCCCGGGATCGCACCGATCACCGCGCCCATCACGCCGGAACGCAGCGCCGCAGGGGAATAGCGCGCCAGCCGCCGCAGCGGCGGAAAGATGCGGCCAACCTCGCCCGGGATGGTCGGCGCGCTGTCCGAGGGCAGAGTCCGCAGGATCTCGGCCAGACCGAACAGGCCGATCAGCACGGCAACATAGGAAATCCCGTCATACAGCATCGGGCTGCCGAAGGTGAAACGCGGCACCGCGTGGATCTCGTCCAGCCCGACCAGCGCGATGAGAATACCCAACCAGCCTGCGATCCAGCCCTTGAGCGGCATTGCCCCCGCCGCCATCGACCCGGAAACCATGATCCCGATCACGGCAAGCCAGAACATCTCCCACGAACGGAAATTCAGCGCGAAACTCAGGATCAGCGGAATGAACAGGATCAGCAGCACGATGCCCACGGTGCCGCCGACAAACGAGGCGGCGATCGACATGCCAAGCGCCTGCCCGCCTTCGCCCCGCTGAGCCAGGGTGTGGCCCTCGATCATCGTCGGCACCGCGTCGGGCGTGCCGGGGATGTTGATCAGGATGGCAGAAATCGCCCCGCCGAAAACCGACCCGGTATAAACCCCCAGCATGAAGCAGATCGACACCTGCTGTGACATGCCCGCCGACAACCCGATGAGAAGCCCCATCGCCATCGTGGTCGACAAGCCCGGAAGCGCGCCCCAGATGATGCCCAGACAGACCCCCGCGAGGGTCATCGCCAGCAGCACCGGCGACATGAGCTGAAAAAATGCGTCCAACATCGATTAGAAGCCTCCCGGCAGGGGAATGTGGAACAGAACCTGGAAGGCGAGTGACAGCGCCAGTGTCCAGCCGACCGAAACCAGCGAGGTGATCCAGAGCGGCCCGCGCCAGCTGGTATGAATAAGCGCCGTCAATGCGATGATGGTCACCGGCTCGAAGGCGGACAGCGTCAGCGGCACGCTGCCAATGTCGAAGTACAACTGGAAGGCCAGCAGTTGCAGCGCCAGAAGATAGGTGGCGATGGTCAACGCCAGTGCCAGCGTGCGACGGTCCTCGGCACGGTTTCCGAAGTCACTTTCGCCGGTTTCCCCGGCACGGTGACGCCGCAGTGCCGACAGGCCCAGAAGTCCCGCCATCACCGCCAGCGAGGCGGCCGCGAGGAACGGCAGCAGGCCCGGTGCGGTCAGCACCGCACCCGGCACCGGAAGCAGCAGAGACGCCACCATGACCAGGCCGGAGAGCGCCAAAAGCACGCCCGCCGCGATGAGATCGAGAAGCGGCGCTGCATATCCTGCATTGGCGTCCTCGCCCTCGAACGAAACGGTCTGCGGCTGAGACTGCGACATAAAAACAGCTCCTTGCTGGAGGTGCGGCATGTGCCGGGCCAGGCCAGTTGCGAGGCCCGGAACATGGTTGCGAACAGATCAGGAAATCGGCGGCGGCGTGTAATCCGCGGGCGGCCACCAGCTTTCGAAATCTTCTGGCGCCGGCAGGCCCAACTCGGCCGCGGTTTTGACCTCGGCTCCGATGGCTTCCTTGTTCTTGTTGAAGATATCGACGGTGACCGTCTCCATCAGCGCGCCCTGACGGTCAGCAGCTTCACCGACCAGCACGTCCAACTCGAAGAACTGCCGTTCCATCATCTCGCGGAACCCCTCCGAGGAAGCGGCGGCGCGGAAGGCATCGGCCAGTTCCTGGAGAATTTCAGGCGGCAGGTTGCGCTGAACCATGAAGTTGTAGGTCGCACCCACCGGCAGCAGCTTCTGAGCTTCGGGGATGATGCCCCCGATCGACGGCAGCACGGTTCCGTCCGGCAGGGTGACATCCGAGGCACGGGCGTGGCACAGGTTGCGCAGCTCGCCCGTCCGGATCAGATCTATATGTTCGTGCAGGCCACCGCCGGCGATATCCACCTCGCCCTGAAGCCCGGCCAGGGTGGCCGGCTGCCCCCCTTTGTAAGGCACATATTTCAGCTCGATCCCGGCAATATTGGCCAGGATCAGCGACACTTCGTGCCAGACGCCGCCAGTGCCCGAGGTCGAGATGGTGACCGAACCGGGATTGGCGCGCGCGGCGTCGATCACGTCCTGCATCGACTGGAACGGAGAATCCTTGCGCACCGACCAGCTGGCCGGGGCATTGGCCGCCTTCATCGGCAGCCAGTCCCGCCACGGCACGAATTCCGCATGCCCCAGCACCCGGACGAACCGGTTGTAATTGGCCGCGCCCAGCAGGGTATAGCCATCGGGGCGCGCGGCGGCGACGAATTGCGTCGCCACGCCGCCGACCGCACCCGGTTTGTTGATCACATTGATCGTCCAGCCCTTGGCGCGCGACATCTCTTCGGCCAGCTTGCGCATGATGGCATCGGTGCCGCCCCCCGCGGCATACATCACCACCAGGGAGATCGGGCGCCGCGGCCAGGTCTGCGCCCACGCCGGCGCCGGGATGGTGATACTCAACGCGCCCATGCCCGCCATTGCCGCACCCCCTGCCAGGAATGCGCGGCGGCCTGCCGCTGTCTTTTTGTCCTTCGTCATGTTGTCCTCCCATGATGATCGGGCGCTTGAACCGCCCACCGCAACTATGCGGAATATCTTCCCCTAAGCAGGCCTCCGGATCTTATTGGTCTACCATTTTCCAGATTCCTCCCATCTCATTCTTACCCCAGCTCAGGGTTATCGCATAATTATTTGTCTTTTTCGGCGGCGTTTTTGCATGATTTGGTCCGAGCGGGCTCAGATTGGTTTACCAATGCAAGCCAGCCCCATCCGAAATCGCCAAAGCCGCCCAGATCAGCACCGGCAGGCAGGCAAAGGTCAGCAGCGTGGACACCACGACCGAACCGGCGACCTGCCCAGGGTTGCGGCCGAAGCGCTCGGCGAAGACATAGCTGACGATCGCCGTTGGCATCGTGGCCAGCAGGAACACCGTGCCGGCCGCCGCCCCGTTCAGATCCAGCACCGCGATGACCACGATGGCCGAGATCAACCCGATCACCAGCCGCCCGGACGCGACCAGCAGCGCCGGGCGCAGGTCGGTGATCTGCAACGAGGCCAGCGAACTTCCCAGCAGCAGCAGCATTGCGGGAATCATCATGCCGCCCAGCAGGCTGGTCGTGGTCAGCACCACCTGCGGCACCGGAATGGCGAACCAGGTGACCAGCAGCACTGCCAGCACCGAGTAGATCAGCGGCTGGCGCAGCAGTGCCCCAATCCGCAGCGACCCCGCATAGATCGACAGGCCCAGCGAATGCTGCACCAGGGCGACGACGAAGAAATACGCCACTCCCAGGCGCGAGCCCTCCTCGCCAAAGGCCAAAACCACCAGCGGCAGCCCCAAATTGCCCGAATTGGGCAGCATCAGCGGTGGCAGAAAGCTGCGCAGCGGCCCGCCTATCAGCTTGAGCGCGAGAATGCCCAACCCACCGGCCAGGCCGAGGCAGAACAGCGCCGCACCCGCCATCATGCCGATCGTTTCCACCGGCACCTGCAGCCCGGTCAAAGTGCTGAAGATCAGCGCCGGAGTGGCAACCATGATGACCAGGGTGCTGACCGTGCGGGCCTCGATATCGACCCCGAACCGCTTCATCACCCAGCCGATGGCGGTGATCGCCAGGGTGGGCAAGAGGATGTCGAGCATCTGAATCAGCATCGCCGCGGGGTCTCGCTCTGGATCGCAACGGGGGGACCGGCATCGCGCGGCGCGTCAGGCGATTCCGACATTCCCAGCCGCTCCGCACATGATCGGAGCAGATGCGAATGGACCTGCGCTGGCGGGCAATGCACCCGGCGCCAAAGGCGCGCGCGGCGAATACGGGCTTGCCCCGCTCGCATCGACTTCCCCGCCGGGTGTTTCCTTGACAGACATCAACGTGGCTCCTCCACTTGGCCCGGTGCCCCTCTGGCTCAGGTATGGAACCCGCCAGCGAGCATCAGAGCAGGGCTCGGTCTGCGACCCCGCGTGGAGTGAGAATGGCGATGAAAGGCCTTAAAGGGAAAATGTGTTTTATCGTGATAACTATCAATTTTCCTGATAGCGCCGAAGGCCCTGCAGTATCGGATTAATCAATGGAAGCCATCAGGTTATTTCATTTGTTCCGGTTGTTTCGGCACCGCTAACCTTAACGCGCGCCCGCACCGGAGGAGAGCGGACAGGCGCCCCTTTCCCTCAATTCCTGGAGAGCCTCATGACCGAAGCCGATCGAAACTTCACCGTCGCAATCGCCGGTTTCGGATGGTGGGGCCGTCATATCGCCCGTCGACTGGCCGGCCACGACTGGCTGAGGGTTGCCGGAATCGTGGAGCCTGCCACCGGCAACCATGCCGACATTTCGGAAATGGGCCTCGCGATCTGGACCGACCTGGCGGAACCGCTGGCGCTGGACGAGGTCGATGCAGTCATTCTGACCACCCCCAACACCCTGCACGAGGCGCAGATCGCGCAGGTCGCTGCCGCGGGCAAGCACGTGTTTTGCGAAAAGCCCCTGGGCCTGACCGCCGACAGCGCCCGCCGCTCGGTCCAGGCCTGCACCGAGGCCGGCGTGCAGCTGGGCATCGGGCACGAGCGCCGCTATGAACCCGCGATGCGCGCCCTGCGCGAAGCGCTGGACGCGGGTGAACTGGGTACGCTGATGCATGCCGAGGCCGCCTTCAGCCACGATAAGCTGATCCACGTCCCGGCCGATGACTGGCGCACCCGCAAAGATGTCTGCCCGGCCGCGGGGATGACCGCGATGGGGATTCATCTCAGCGATCTGATGCTGTCCTTCTTTGGTCCGGTTCGCGCCCTGCACGCCTTCACCGCCGACCGCTCGCTGGGCTGGGAAACCGGGGATGTGGTCAGCGTGCAGATGCAGTTCGAAACCGGGATGACCGCCACATTCAGCGCCGTGCTGCACACGCCCCATTTTATCCGCCTGCATGTGTTCGGCACCAGGCGCTGGGTCGAGATCCTCAACGACACCCACCCCGACACGCCCGGCGGCAAGGTTCGGATGCTGACCGCCGAGAGCGGCCAGCCGACCCGCCAGACCGATTTTGACTGGGACGACTCGGTCACCGCGAATATCGAAGCCTTCGCCCGCGCCGCCCGTGGAGAGGCGGAGTATCCTTTCACCACTGAGCAGATGGTGCACAATATCCAGATCCTCGAAGCGATTGCCCGCTCGGCCGAAACCGGCCAGGCGGTATTGCTGGCGGATGTCTGAGCAGCGTTTGCAGCGCGACGGCCGCGACGGCGTCCGGCCGGGCGGCCGATACCCCGAACCGCCCGCGGCCTGACACCGCCATCGCCGAGAACCGCGCGCCTGGTCGTCGTCAATCAGCCCGGCCCCGACAATCCGCGGCCGAGCGTGGCCGGGATCTCCCCGGGAAATGGCCCAAGAATTGCATGCGACGGCAGATGTTGCATTTGCCTAAAGCGCCAGGGCCGCCCGTTTGGGGCGGCCCTGGTGTTTGGTTTGGCCTGGTTCTGGTTCAGGTGAAGAAGAAGTCGTCGACGGAGAGGTCGGCCATGCGGGTGTTGAGCAGGGTGATGGTGCCGTCGCCGGTGTCGATGACGGTGTCATTGCCGACCTGGGAGATGCCGAGATCGTCGTAATCCAGCGCCGCGGTGGCGGTGCGGTCGATCCAGATCAGGTCCTCGCCGATGGTGAAGTCGGTGATCACGTCATTGCCATGGCCGTCGCCGAAGACGAAGATGTCGTCGCCGCCGCCGCCGTCGAGCCGGTCATTGCCGGCGCCGCCCTCCAGCAGGTCGTTGGACTTGCGGCCCAGCAGCGTGTCGTCGCCGTCGCTGCCCTCCAGCGCATCGGCGGCCTCGCTGCCGGTCAGGGTCAGGTTCGCCGGCGCCTCGGCCTGCTGCACCGCCGCCGTCACCGGCGCGGTGGCGGCGATGGTGACATCCGAGATGGTGCCGTCGAAGGTGCCCTTGTGGCCGGCGCTGCCGGTCTCGCTGGACCAGCCGATGGCGCCGATCTGCAGGTATTCGGCATTGCCCTGCCAGCTCATCTCCGAGGCGGCGGTGCCGATCAGCGTGCCGTTCAGCCAGGCCGCGACCTCGCCGTCGCCGAACTCGACCTGCAGGTCATAGCTGGTATGGGCGGTGATATCGGCCTCCAGGATCACGTCGCTGCTGCCATCCTGGAAGCGGATGCCGAGGCTGCCATTGGCGATGAAGATGGTGAAGTGATTGCCGTCGCCGCTGTAGCCGGCGGCATCCTTGGACAGGA
Source organism: Pseudooceanicola lipolyticus (assembly GCF_002786325.1). Classification (GTDB taxonomy): domain Bacteria; phylum Pseudomonadota; class Alphaproteobacteria; order Rhodobacterales; family Rhodobacteraceae; genus Pseudooceanicola_C; species Pseudooceanicola_C lipolyticus. The sequence goes on from NZ_PGTB01000023.1 coordinate 40,766, forward strand.
GGCCGGTCCAGCCGCTGACCGTGTCGGCATTGAAGCTGAGCGCGATGATGCCCGCCTCCAGCGCCAGCTCCGCGGTCGGCGCCAGTTCGACCACGTCGATCGCGGTGCTGACCTCCAGCGCGCCGGCGCGGCTGAACACCACCTGCTCGCTCGCGATCTCGGCCGGGGCGCGGCTGCCGCCGCTGCCGCTGTCGGTGCCGGTGCCGGTGCCGGTGCCACTGTCGGTACTCGTGTCGGGCTCGGCAACCGGCTCTTCGGCGACCGGCGCGATGGTCGGGCCACTGCCGGTGTCCACCGCCAGCGGCGTCGTCGAGGCGATGGTGACATCCGAGATGGTGCCGTCGAAGGTGCCCTTGTGGCCGGCGCTGCCGGCCTCGCTGGACCAGC
>NZ_PGTB01000240.1 GCF_002786325.1 Pseudooceanicola lipolyticus
CGGCGCCCGAGGCGGCGTTGCCCACCCGCCCGCAGGCGCAGGGGCCCGAGGCGCAGCTGGCCGAGCTGGGCACGCTCACCAACCGAATCAACGCGCTGCCGGGCGAGGTTCAGGCGATGGCGCGCGCCGGGCTGCGCAAGGTGGTGGATTACCAGGACCTGGCCTATGGCGCCGAATATCTCGACCGGCTCGACAGTATCCTGGCGCAGGACCACGCCGCGGGCGGCGCCGAACGGGGCTTTGACTTTACCCTGAACGCGGCGAAATACCTCGCCAACGCCCTGTGCTATGACGACATCCTGCGGGTGGCCGACCTGAAAACCCGCTCCTCCCGCTTCGCGCGGGTCGAACGCGAGATCAGCGCCTCGCCGCAGACGCTGATGCAGGTCACCGAATACCTGCATCCGGGCGCGGCGGAATTCGTCAGCCTGATGCCCGCCGGGCTGGGTGCCTGGATCGAGGCGAAGCCGGGGCTCTATCGCCTGGTCGACCGGGTGGTGAACCGGGGCCGGCGGATGCGGTCCGACCGGGTGCCGTCCTTCTTCTTGCTCTACACCGTGGGCGGCATGCGCCGCTGGCGCCGCCGCCTGCTGCGCCACCGGCGCGAGATGGCGCATATGGAGGCCTGGCTGGCCATCGCCCTGCAGCGCCTGCCGCAGAACTATGCCTTTGCCACCGAAACGCTGAAAATCCGCCGGCTGATCAAGGGCTACAGCGACACCCACGCGCGCGGCCTGTCCAAGTTCGACCGGGTCACCGCGGGCGCGGCCCTGGTCGAGGGGCGCGAGGATGCCGCCGACTGGGTGGCCCGCCTGATCGCGGCGGCCCTGGCCGATCCCGCCGGCGAGGCGCTGGACGGCGCGCTGGACACCATCCGTTCCTTCGCCGGACCCGGCACAACCTGATGGTCAAAACCGGATTGCGGTAGAAAATGCTTTAAACTTAAAATTTCTCCGTTTAAATGTCATCCGTGCCGGGTCACGGTTCCGGCGCAGGACAGGAGATTACCGGATGGGCACCATCACCGTTCACCCCGAGGGTTGGAAACCGGCCAAGGGCTATGCCAACGGCATGGTGGCCGAAGGCAAGCTGCTGTTTGTCGGCGGCCAGATCGGCTGGACCGCCGATCAGGTTTTCGAGGCCGATGATTTCATCGGCCAGATGCGCCAGGCGCTGCTGAACATCCGCGACGTGGTCGAGGCCGCCGGCGGCTCGGTGGCCGATATCACCCGGCTGACCTGGTATGTCACCGACAAATCCGAATATCTTGCCCACCAGGCCGAAGTCGGCGCTGCGTATCGCGACGTGATGGGCTATCATTTCCCGGCAATGACCATGGTTGTCGTCGCCGCGCTGGTCGAGGACGAGGCCAAGGTCGAGATCGAGGCAACCGCCGTGTTGCCCTGATATCACAAGGGGGAGAGCAGCAGATGGCACGGCATGACCAATACCGCGAAGAGGTGGCCGGCCGCGCCAATGTCGAGGACACGCCCGAGCTGCTTGCCTATTATTCCGACCTGGAAAAGAAGGGCGCCGCCGCGCTCTGGACCGTTGCCAACAAGATCGAACCCTGGGAACCGGTCAGCCAGTCGGTGCCGATGATCTGGCGCTATGGCGATCTGCGCGACGATGTGCTGCGCTCGGTCGAGCTGGTGACACCGGAAAAGGCCGGGCGGCGGGTGATCTACCTGGACAATCCCGGCCGCTCCGACGTGGCCGCGGCGGTCGGCTGGATCTATGCCGGCCTGCAGGTGATGCATCCGGGCGAACGCGCCTCGGCGCATCGCCACTCGGCCAGCGCCATCCGCTTCATCATGGAAGGGCAGGGCGCCTATACCGTGGTCGACGGGCACAAGATGACGCTGGGCGTGAATGATTTCGTGCTCACCCCGAACGGCACCTGGCACGAACACGCGGTCGACGAGGCCGGCACGCCCTGCATCTGGCAGGACGGGCTGGACATTCCCTTTGTCAACGCGATGGAGGCAAATTTCTACGAGGTGCACCCGGACCTGGCCCAGGCGGTGACCTATCCGGTTGACGATGTCACCAGGACCTGGGGCAATCCCGGCCTGACCCCCGGTGGCGGTGCCTGGGACAAGGACTATTCGCCGCTGTTCAAATACGAATGGGACCGCACCTACGAGGCGCTGTCCGGCTTGGCGCAGGCGCGCGACGGCTCGCCCTTTGACGGGCTGCTGATGGAATATGTCAACCCGGTCACCAATGGGCCGGTGATGCAGACGCTGGGCGCGTCAATGCAGATGCTGCGCCCGGGTGAAAAGACCAAGGCGCATCGCCATACCGGCAGCTACCTGTATCAGGTCTGCAAGGGCTCGGGCCATTCGGTGATCAATGGCAAACGCTTCGACTGGACCGAGCGCGACATCTTCTGCGTGCCGTCCTGGGCCTGGCACGAACATGCCAACGGCTCGGCGCGTGAGGATGCCTGCCTGTTCTGCCTCAGCGATCTGCCGGTGATGCGGGCGCTGGGCCTCTACCGCGAAGAAGCCTTCGGCGACAATGGCGGGCAGCAGCCCGTGACGGCATAACGGGGGCGGCAGGTGTATTACGACATCGGCGACACCGATGACCAGACGATTTACAAGCTGATGGTCTCGACGGTGACACCGCGCCCGATCGCCTGGGTCACCACGCAATCGCCCGACGGGGCGCTGAACGCCGCGCCCTACAGTTTTTTCAACGCGATGGGGCCAAACCCGCCGACCCTGGCGCTGGGCCTGATGCATGACCCGGCGCGGGGCCGCAAGGACACCGCCCGCAACATCCTGGATACTGGCGAATTCGTGGTCAACCTGGTGCCGCGCGCGCTGGCCGAGGCGATGAACGTCACCGCCATCGACGCGCCGGCGCAGATCGACGAACTGGCGCTGGCCGGGCTCTCCACCCTGCCATCGACCAAGGTCAGACCGCCGCGGATCGACGGCAGCCCGGTGCAGTTTGAATGCAGCCTGCTCAGCGGTGTTGCCACCGGGCCGAAACAGATGGTGGTGCTGGGCCGGATCGAGGCGATTCACATCGCCGATGACAAGATGCTGGACCCGGCGCGTAACTATGTCGACACCCGCGGTCTGGACCTGGTGGCGCGGCTGGAAGGCTCGCAATGGTATCAGCAAGGCGGCGAACGCTTTGAAATGTCGCGCCCGGTCTTCGACAAGGACCGATAAGCCCCGCAATCGCCGCCCTTGGCTTGACCCCGCTGCCGCAGCCGCTATCGAAGGCCGCAGGTTTCCCGGAGGTCCGCATGAGCGCCGTTTTCACCCTTGAGGTCAGTATCAGTTTTGGCCATTGCGACCCGGCCGGGATTGTCTTTTATCCCAATTATTTCCGGTGGTTCGACCGCTGCTTTCACACCTTCCTGCTGCACCGCGCCGGCGGCCACCGGCTGCTGTGTGAAAAGTTGCAGGCCAAGGGTATCGGGCTGATGGACTTGCAGGCCAATTTCACCTCGCCGGCGATGGAAGGCGACCTGATGGCGCTGACCCTGTCGATCGACGAATGGCGCGACAAGGTGCTGCTGCTCAGCTACGAGGGCCGGATCGGCGACCGGGTGGTGGTGCAGGGGCACGAAAAACGCGGCCTGTTCCAGATGCGCGACGGCCGCCTGCGCGCGGGCAAGATGGCGCCGCTGCGTGCGCTGCTGGAGGCCGACCCGGCATAATCCTGGCGGCGCGGGCCAAGGCGCTTCGACCGGATAACTTTGCCATCTCCGCCGCCCCGCGCTGGCGCCGGGCCGCACATTGCGCGTTGGGGCGGCCGCACCCGTCCGGACCGCGGGTTTAATACGGCCAGTCTTCCGGCAGCTTCGCCCCAGCCACGCCAAACGGCCTTCGTCCGGCACCGAAATGCGCTTGCACGGCGGTTTCTGCGCTGTCCCCGGCGCGCGTGTCCAGTTCCGCCGCCAGGGCCGCGACGAATTCTGCCGGCATGTCGCGCAGTCGCGCGCCGGCATCCAGGTCCAGCGCGTGCAGCCACAGTTCGCGCGCGCGCAGGTACGGGGTGTCGCAAAGGGGCAGGGGCTGTCCCGCCAGATCGGTGCCGCAGGCCTGCCAGTCGGCATCGCTGAGGTCGCGCCATTCCACGTTCAGATGTACCTCGGAATGCTGGAACAGGTGGCGCAGCGCCCGATCGGGCAGGGTGGCGCCGCGCGCGATCTCGGCCTGCCGCGCCGCCGCCGAGGGATACAGTGCCGCCGGCTGTCCGGCCCGCACCGT
>NZ_PGTB01000241.1 GCF_002786325.1 Pseudooceanicola lipolyticus
GCCGACAGGTAATCTTCCTCCAGCCTTCGGAAGACGTTTGACCCGCGATAGGTCGGGCTGACGATTACGGCGAGGTGTCGCTGGCGCTGACCGTTCCTTCGGCGGTGGCGCTGGTGGTGATCCCGCTGCCGCTGGTCTCGGTTTTGTTCGAACGCGGCGCCGCCACCGCCGCCGACAGCCGCGCCATCGCGCTAGCGGTGGCGATCTACGGGCTGGGCCTGCCGGCCTTCGTGCTGCAGAAGATCCTGCAGCCGCTGTTCTTCGCCCGCGAGGACACCCGCACCCCGTTCCGCTTTGCCCTGGTGGCGATGGTGATCAATGCCGTCGCCGCCATCGGGCTGGCGCCGGTGCTGGGCTGGTACGCGCCGGCCATCGCCACCACCCTGGCCGGCTGGGCGATGGTGGCGCTGTTGCTGCGCGGGTCGCGCGGCATGGGCGAGGTGGCGCGGTTCGACGCCCGGTTCCACCGCCGCATTCGCCGCATCTGTGCCGCCGCGGTGGTGATGGGGGCGCTGCTCTGGGGCGCGGCGCAGATGCTGGAGACGGCACTCAACACCGGCGGGCTGCGTTATCTGGCGCTGGCGGCGCTGGTGCTGTTCGGCATGGCGGTCTATTTCGGCGCCGGCCAGCTGCTGGGCGCGTTCCGGCTGTCCGAGTTCCGCCGCAACCTGCGCCGGTCGCGCGGCTGAGCCCCTAGCCCATCCTCTCGGAGGCGTAGGAGCCCGGCGAGGCCGGGAACACCACCGTCTTGTTGCCGTTCAGGAACACCCGGCGGTGGATATGGGCGTGGATCGCCCGGGCCAGCACCTGGCTTTCCACGTCGCGGCCCAGGCTGACGTAATCGGCGGGCGACTGGGCATGGGTGACGCGGATGGTGTCCTGTTCGATAATCGGCCCCTCGTCGAGGTCGGCGGTGACGTAATGCGAGGTCGCCCCGATCAGCTTGACCCCGCGTTCATAGGCCTGCTTGTAGGGATTGGCGCCCTTGAAGGACGGCAGGAAGGAATGGTGGATATTGATGATCCGCCCCGACATCTTGCGGCACATCTCATCCGAGAGAACCTGCATGTAGCGGGCCAGCACGATCAGCTCGGCGCCGGTTTCCTCGACGATGCGCATCTGCGCCGCCTCGGCCTCGGCCTTGGTCTCCTTGGTGACGCGGATGCAGTAGAACGGGATGTCGTGGTTCACCACGACCTTCTGGTAATCCATGTGGTTCGAGATCACCGCGACGATGTCGATCGGCAGCGCGCCGATGCGCCAGCGATAAAGCAGGTCGTTCAGGCAATGGCCGAAGCGGCTGACCATGATCAGCACCTTCATCTTCTCGGTCTCGTCGTGGAAGGCAAAGGTCATGCCGAATTCGCTGGCGGTGTCGGCAAAGCCCTCGCCCAGCTGGTCCAGCGGTTTGCCAGTTTCCGAGGTGAAGCTGACCCGCATGAAGAAATTGCCGGTCTCGGTGTCGTCGAATTGCGAGCTGTCGGTGATGTTGCAGCCATTGGCGGCCATGTAGGACGCGATGGCGGCGACGATGCCGCGCCGCGACGGGCAGGTCACTGTCAGGGCAAAATGGCTCATCTCGGTCTCCTGTGGGGCGCGCCGGCGGCGGCGCCGGCGGGGCGGTTTTGCCCCTATAGAGCGCCCGGTGGCAAGGCGATCTGGTCCAAATACGACGCATCATGCACCGGCAGGTCCATTCCGGCAGCTTCCCCGCCCGGTCCGGCGCCGGGCACGGGTGGATGTCCCGGCCGGGACAGGGGGCAAGGCGTTGAAGTCAGGGCGGCTACCGTTAACAGTTTGTGAATGGGGCGTTGGGTCGGGGCCAGCGCTGCCGAGGCGGTATTCGCGCGGGCGGCGGCCGCACGGGGCGTGTTCTGCGGTTGATCGTCGGGCCCTGCCCTCGGTGGCGATCAGGCTATGCGGCGGATGATCCTAGCGTGAGAGCGGTGCACACCCCACGCACTCACTCCAGCACGCCCTTGAACTCCCGCCACTCCCGCTTGCTCATGCCGCAGTTCTCCTCGGTCACCGCCTCGCCGTTCAGCATCCGCTTCAGGCAGTCGACCATCTGCGCCGACAGCGAAACCGCGCCCAGGCGGTAATCCTCGAAGGCCTTGTAGGCGAAGGGTACCCAGTCTTTGACGATCTCGCAGAGCGCATCGGCATAGACGCGGATCTCGTATTGTGCATGGGCGTCGGCGCGCAGGCGGAGGAAGTGGAACAGGTTGTGCAGATCCACCTTCCAGTACCACTGGGTATAGATATTGGCCGGCAGGTTCATCCGCGCCAGTTCGCGGGCCAGGCCCTGCTGGCCCTCCTGGCTGATCATCTGCTCGTAATGATCATAGGCGCGCATCGAGTCGCCCTTGAGGATCTCCAGCACCCGCGCGGCCTCGTCCCCCTGCAAGGTGTCGCCCCGGCCCTGGTTGTTGACCTCGGACTGTGCCGCCACATGTTCGGGCGCGGGGATATAGAATTCGCGGTCCAGAATCGAATAACGGGCGGAATATTCGTTCACATTGGCGGTGCGGTGGCGGATCCACTGGCGGGCGACAAAGACCGGCAACTTCACATGCAGCTTGACCTCGCACATTTCGAAGGGGGTCGAATGCCAGTGCCGCATCAGATAGCGGATCAGCCCCTCGTCATTCTGCACCGACCTTGTGCCCTTGCCATAGCTGACCCGCGCCGCCTGGGTGATGGCGGCGTCGTCGCCCATGTAATCGACCACCCGGACAAACCCGTGGTCCAGCACCGGGTGCGCGGTGTAGAGATGCCGCTCCATCCCCTCGGACACCGTGCGCAGGGTGCTGCGCGGGCTGGCGCGGAGGGTGTCGATTTCGGCCTGCTGTTCGGGGCTGAGCGGCATCGGGCAAATCCTTTCGGCACAGATTCTCATGCGAGGATGTCACCATATATTGGGGAGGTATGGCTGTGAACCCCCATATCAAGGTCACTCTTTCGCCACGCGGGCCGATTTCACATGCCAAGATCGTTGACTTTTGCACCGCAGCGGTCGAGGTTTGGCGAAAGGGGCATAAGACCCGCAAGCAAAGGTTGAGGCAGATGAAGCGGTTGTGGCTAACTCTCGCGGCATTCACCGTGCTGTCCGCATGCAGCGGCGGCAATCCGTTTGCCACCGATACCGATACGGATACCGACCCGGACGAGGGCACCATCCCCGAGCAGATCGCCGGCGATCTGTCCGGCATCACTTATAACCCGGTGACCCAGACACTGACGGTGCGCGGTATCTCGCTGGACGATACGCCTTACGAGGCGGTCTATACCCGCAAGCCGGCGCTCGACCGGGGCGGATACGAGGCCTACACGGTGCAGGAAGGCTCGTTGCAGCGGCACACCACCGCCTATGTCCGCGATATCGGCGGCACCCGCGCCGCGGTGGTGATGACCGGCGGCCAGTTCGAACATTATTTCGGCGGCGCCGTCTATGGCCGCTCGGGCGTCTATGATCCGCCGGTGAGCAATCAGCCCGGCGGGCTGGTCAGCTATGCCGGCAATTATGTCGGCGTGCTGAACGGGCCCGGCGATGGCGGCGACCTGCTTCCGGTGACTCCGGGCACCCCGAACAGCGTGCGCCCGGCGCAGGCGGCCGAGGTGACCGGCAAGGTGCTGGTCAATGCCGATTTCACCGATAACGTGGTCAACGGCGTGGTCTATGACCGCGACGCGCCGGATTATCCGCAGCTGGCCCTGAGCGACCTGGCACTGGCGCCGGCCGATATCGACGCCGAGACCGGCACCTTTGACGGCGAGGTCACCATCGACCTGACCGCGGTGGGGCAATATGGCGGCATCTTCGGCGGCACCGATGCCAACGCGGTGGCCGGCGCGCTGTTTGCCGAGGGCCATATCGACGGGGTCGACAACGAGGAAGAGCGCGGCATTTTCGTGCTGCCGCAATGCGGAACGCCGGGACAGGATGCGCTTTGCAATCAGCCGGCTCCGTAGCCTTGTCCTCGCCGCCCTGCTGGGGCTGAGCGGGCCCGGCGGCGCGGCGGCGCAATCAGAGCCAGCGCTGTCGCTGAGCCTGCCGCAGGCCCGGCAACTGGCCGTTCACGCGCTGCGCAACGACAATCCGCAGCTGGCGCTGCAGATGGCGGCGGGGTTGCTGAAGGCCGACCCGCAAGATCCCTTTGCCCATTACGTGATGGCCAATGCCTATGCCCAGTCCGGGCGGCCGCGCGACGGGCGCCGCG
>NZ_PGTB01000242.1 GCF_002786325.1 Pseudooceanicola lipolyticus
GGGCGCGGCGCCGCCGGTGTTCATCCGCCCGCCGGAGGGCGAAGACACACCGCCGCCCGCACCCGCCGCTGCCGGCGCGGCAACGCCCGAGCCGCATGTGCCGGAGGCGGAACCAGTTGAACCGGAAAAGGAAGACCGGGCGATTTCGGGAATCGAGAAGGTGATGCGCCGCAATGCCCGCGCCGGGAGCCACTCGCGCGACCCCGACTAAGCCTTCTTTCCCTGCGCTAAACGCCTATATCGAGGGACAGCGCGTGAATGCGTCCCACCAGATCGCGGCCCAGCGCCGCATGCACCGCCCGATGTCGGGCGATGCGCGATTGCCCGTCAAAAGCCTGCGCCCGGATCCGCACGTTGAAATGGCTTTCGCCGCCCTCGCGAAACCCGGCATGGCCGCGATGGCTTTCGCTATCGTCGACAATTTCCAGCGCGGTCGGGTCAAAAGCGGCCACAAGCCGTGACCGTATTTCGTCACTCACAGTCATATCACCTATTCGCGACACTTTTTTTGCCGCTGCCTCTTCTATCTCTGCTGACTTGGATTAAACTCTCTTCTCCGAGTCGAATTCAAGTGCCAGGAGGGTACTCTTGATGTCCAAAACAGACCCGTTTGGCTTTGATCTTTCGGTCTCCGCCGCCAAAAAGAAAAACCCCCGCGGCCGCCGCGGCATGTCCGGCGCGTCGGAAACCTCGACCCGGATCTGCCATCACGAGGGCTGCAACGAGCCGGGCAAGTTCCGCGCCCCCAAGGCGCCCGACGTGCTGGACGAATATCTTTGGTTCTGTCAGAAGCATGTGCGCGAGTACAACCTGAAGTGGAACTTTTTCGACGGCACAACCGAGGCCGAGATCAACGCGCAGCGCTCCAAGGACAAGGTGTGGGAACGGGCGACCAAGCCGCTGGGCGACCCCGAGACGCGCGCCTGGGCACGGCTGGGCATCGAGGACCCGCATCAGGTTCTGGGCGCCAATGCCACCCAGAACCCGGGCAAGTCCAACGGCGCCACCACCCGCCGGCTGCCGCCCACCGAGCGCCGCGCCATCGAGATCCTGGACGCCAAGGACCACTGGACCAAGGCCGAGGTGCGCAAGGCCTACAAGGCGCTGATCAAGGTGTTGCACCCGGATATGAATGGCGGCGACCGCAGCCAGGAAGAGCAGTTGCAGGAAGTGGTCTGGGCCTGGGACCAGATCAAGGTCAGCCGCAACTTCAAGGACTGAGCCCCGGAACCGCGGGGTGCTCTTGGTGCGGGCGGCGGGAGTCGAACCCGCACGGGCCAAGCCCTAGCGATTTTAAGTCGCTTGTGTCTACCGTTCCACCACGCCCGCCTTGTTGCCTCCGATAGCAACAGACAGCCGCAGCGGCAAGCCGGTCAGATATCCTTACCCAGCGGCGCCAGCGGCCCGCCCGGCCCCGCAAGGCGGCGTTCGGGCAGCCAGGGGTTCAGTTCGAGCGCGTGATCCAGCGCGCTGCGCGCCTCGTCGATGCGGCCAAGACCCATCAGGGTCAAGGCCCGGCCCGACAGCGCGGCGACATGGTTGGGCGACAGCGCGATGGCGCGGTCCAGATCGCGCAGCGCCGGGGTAAAATCCTGCCGCAGGAAATGCACGAAGGCGCGCTGGTTATAGCCTTCGGCATATTCCGGGCAGTACGCGACCAGGCGGTCGAGATCCTTGAGCGCGCCAAGGAAATCATAGGAACTGCGCCGGGTCATGCCCCGGTCCAACATCTCCTGCGCCAGTTCATCCGGCGCGTCGGTCCAGAACCCCCACATGCGGTTGGCAATCTCGCGCGCCTCGGCCTCGGTCCGGGCCGCCTGTACCTCGCCGAGCAGCCCGGCGATCGAGGCGCTGTGATCGGGCGCATCGGGGCAGTCGGCCGCCCCCGGCCCGGCCATCAAGACGCATATAGTCGCTGCAAGCCGTCGCATACCCCATTGCGGCTCGCCAACGGCCAGCGGTCAAGTCACATTTTCGAGCGGCCCCAGCAGCCCGTCTTCCTTGACCGCCTGCATCGCCACGTAGGTCGAGGTCGAGGCGACATAAGGCAGGGTCGACACCTTCTCGGCCAGCACGGCGCGGTATTCGCTCATGCTGCGGGTGCGGATCTTCATCAGATAGTCGAAATTCCCGGCGATCATGTGCACCTGCTCGACCTCGCCCACCCGGGCGACGGCGGCATTGAAGGCGGCGAGCGCCTTTTCCCGCGTATCGGTCAGCCGCACCTCGACAAAGGCAACATGGTCCAGCCCCAGGCGGATCGGGTCGATCAGCGCGCGATAGCCGCGGATGATCCCCTCGGCCTCCAGCCGCCTCAGCCGCGCCTGGGTTGGTGATTTCGACAGGCCGATGCGGCGGGCGAGGTCGGCGATGCTGATCCGGCCCTCGCTGGCCAGAACGCTCAGAATCATCCGGTCAAACCGGTCCAGCCCCGGCCAGTCATTCTGCATTGCAAATCCCCCAATTTTCGGTCCATTGTCCTGATGATGAGGCAAAATCCGTCGATTGTCCCGCCATTTTCGCGATATACCGGGAGAGACTTAACGGAGTTCCCCGATGACACCCCCGCTTCGCACCCGCATCGACTCGGGCAAATACCAGGACGAGGCGGCGCTGATCGCGGCGCTGACCAAGACCGCTGCGCTGACGCCCGAGGACCGCAGTGCCATTTCCGCCGCCGGCGCCAACCTGGTGCGCGCGATCCGGTCGCAATCGGCCCCCGGCCTGATGGAGGTGTTCCTGGCCGAATACGGGCTGTCCACCGATGAGGGCATCGCGCTGATGTGCCTGGCCGAGGCGCTGTTGCGGGTGCCCGATGCCGACACCATCGACGCGCTGATCGAAGATAAGATCGCGCCGTCGGACTGGGCCAAACATCTGGGCCATTCCGCCTCGCCGCTGGTCAATGCCTCGACCTGGGCGCTGATGCTGACCGGGCGGGTGCTGGACGATGACCGCCCCGGCCCCGCCCATGCGCTGCGCGCCGCGATCAAGCGGCTGGGCGAACCGGTGATCCGCACCGCCGTCGGCCGCGCCATGCGCGAGATGGGCCGCCAGTTCGTGCTGGGCGAGACCATCGGCGCGGCGATGAAACGCGCCGCCTGGATGGAGGCCAAGGGTTATACCTACAGCTATGACATGCTGGGCGAAGCGGCGCGCACCGAGGCCGACGCGGCGCGCTATCACCTGAGTTATTCGCGCGCGATCTCGGCGATTGCCGAGGCCTGCAATTCGGCCGATATCCGCGAGAATCCCGGCATCTCGGTCAAGCTCTCGGCGCTGCATCCGCGCTATGAGGTGGCCCAGGAAGCGCGGGTGATGGCCGACCTGGTGCCGCGCCTGCGGGCGCTGGCGCTGTTGGCCAAATCCGCTGGTATGGGGTTGAATGTCGACGCCGAAGAGGCCGACCGCCTGGCGCTGTCACTGGAGGTGATCGAGGCGGTGCTGGCCGAGCCGGCGCTGGCCGGCTGGGACGGCTTCGGCGTGGTGGTGCAGGCCTATGGCCCGCGCGCCGGCCTGGTGATCGACACGCTGTATGACATGGCCAGCCGCCATGACCGCAAGCTGATGGTGCGGCTGGTGAAAGGCGCCTATTGGGACACCGAGATCAAGCGCGCCCAGGTGATGGGAATGGAGGGCTTTCCCGTCTTCACCCGCAAGACGGCCACCGACATTTCCTATATCGCCAATGCACGCAAGTTGCTGGGCCTGACCGACCGGATCTATCCGCAATTCGCCACCCATAACGCCCATACGGTCAGCGCCATTCTGCACATGGCCGAGGACCAGCCCTTTGAGTTTCAGCGCCTGCACGGCATGGGCGAGGCGCTGCATCAGATCGTCAAGGCGCGCCACGCCAGCCGCTGCCGGATCTACGCGCCGGTGGGGGCGCATCGCGACCTTCTGGCCTATCTGGTGCGCCGCCTGCTGGAAAACGGCGCCAACAGCTCCTTCGTCAACCAGATCGTCGACGATTCGGTGCCGCCGGAAACCGTGGCCGCCGACCCCTTTGCCGCGCTGGCCCCGGCGGAGACGCCGCTGCCCGCCGGTTCCGAGCTGTTCCTGCCCGAGCGCATCAATTCCAAGGGCTTCGATCTGACCCATGCGCCGACGCTGGCCGCCATCGACGCCGCCCGCGCGCCGTTCCGCAGCCACGCCTGGCAGGCCGCGCCGCT
>NZ_PGTB01000243.1 GCF_002786325.1 Pseudooceanicola lipolyticus
CAGCACCGGCGCCATCCAGGGCCCGAAGCGCCGCTTGCGCGGGCGGCCGCGGGCATCGCGCCCCAGCGGCAGGATCGGCGGCGCGAGGTGATAGTTCACCTTGAAATCGCCCTCGAATTCCCGCGCCAGCGCTTCGGCGAACCCCGTGCGGCTGTGCAGCCGCGCCACCTCGTATTCGTCCTTGATCGCCATCAGCCGGAACAGTGACACCGCCGCCGCCTGCACCAGCTCGTCGGGCAGCACATCGCGCAACGCCGCAATCCGGGTGCGATACCGCGCGGCATAGGCGGCGTCCTGATAGTCGGTCAGGAAGGCGACTCGCGTTTCGATCACCGCATCCAGCGTCGGCGGCGCCGCCGGCGCCGGGGCGGCCAGCGCCTCGGGCCGGGCGGCCATCACCCGCCCCAGATCGAAGGCGCGGGTGTTTTTCTCCACCGCCACCCCGTTCAGCAGGATCGCCTGTTTCAGCGTGCCCTCGCTGACCGGCACCAGCCCCTTCTGCCAGGCAAAGCCCAGCATCATCACATTGGCAAACACGCTTTCGCCCATCAAGCGTTCGGCCAGCGCGTTGGCATCAAAGGCGGCCAGGTTTTCCGCCCCGACCGCGCCGGCGATCACCTGCTCCCGGGCGCCGATCTTCAGGTCGGCATCGCGGTTCAGCACCAGGTCGCCGGTCGGCATTGCCGCGGTGTTCAGCACCATACGGCTGCCGTTACGGTAATGCGCCGAGGCCTTGGGCGAAGAGGACACCACCACATCGCAGCCGATCACCGCATCGGCCGCGCCGTTGCCGATCCGCACCTGCTGGATCGCCTCGGGTGTCGCGCCCAGGCGGAGATAGCTGAGCACGGTGCCGAATTTCTGCGCAAAACCGGTGAAATCCAGCACGCTGGCGCCGCGCCCTTCCAGATGCGCCGCCATGGTGATCAGCGCCCCCACCGTCACCACCCCGGTGCCGCCCACGCCGGTGACCAGCAGATCATAGGGCGTGTCGAGCCGGGGCAGTTCGGGCGCCGGCAGCTCTGCCAGCAGCGCCGGAAGATCCACATCTGCGCCGGATTTGCGCCGCCGCTTGGCACCGGTCACGGTGACAAAGCTGGGGCAGAACCCGTTGAGACAGGAAAAATCCTTGTTGCAGGTGCTGAGGTTGATCCGCCGCTTGCGGCCGAACTCGGTTTCCACCGGCTCGACGCTCAGGCAGTTGCTTTCGACCGAACAATCGCCGCAGCCCTCGCAGACCAGTTCGTTGATAAAGGCAAAGGTGTCCGGGTCTTCCAGCGTGCCGCGCTTGCGGCGGCGGCGCTTTTCGGTGGCGCAGGTCTGTTCGTAGATCAGCACCGACACGCCCTTGACCTCGCGCAATTCGCGCTGCAGCGGGTCCATGTCCCCGCGCGGGTGAAAGGTGGTGCCCGGCGGGAAATCGGCCTTGGCGAACTTGCCGATATCGTCGCTGGCCAGGGCGATCCGCTCGACCCCCTCGGCGCGGGCGTTCCAGGCGATGCCCTGCACGCTGACCGGGCCGTCGACCGGCTGGCCGCCGGTCATCGCGACGGCGTCATTGTAGAGGATCTTGTAGGTGATATTGGCCCCGGCGGCGACCGCCTGCCGGATCGCCAAGGAGCCGGAGTGATACCAGGTGCCCTCGCCCAGGTTCTGGAACAGATGCTTGCCGCCGTTGAATTTTGACGCCACCACCCAGGGCACGCCCTCGCCCCCCATCTGGGCATAGCCGCCGGTATTGCGGTTCATCCAGCTGGCCATCACGTGACAGCCGATCCCGCTCATCGCGCGGCTGCCCTCGGGCACCTTGGTCGAGCTGTTATGCGGACAGCCCGAGCAGAAATAGGGCGTGCGCGTCGCCCCCGGCACCGACAGCACCGGCGGCGCCACCTGCCTCAGCGCCTTGGCCTTGGCCGGCAGGTTCTCGTCAGGGAAAAACCGGTCCAGCCGCTCGGCCACGATCGGCACTAGGTCCAGCGGGCTCAGCTCGCCGGTCCAGGGCACCAGGTCGTGGGTCGCGGCCGCGTCATGTTTGCCCACCATCTTCTCGGGCTTGTGGCCCGGCCAGTCATAGAAATATTCCTTGAACTGGCTTTCGATGATGCCGCGTTTTTCCTCCACCACCAGGATCTCGCGTTTCTCCTTGACGAAATCCAGCGCGTCGCGCCGCGCCAGCGGCCAGACCATGCCGACCTTGTAGATGTCGATGCCCAGCCGCCGGCAGGCCGCCTCGTCCAGCCCCAGCAGGCGCAGCGCCTCCATCAGGTCCAGATGCGCCTTGCCGGTGGTGACAAAGCCGTAATGCGCCTCTTCGATGTCATAGATGCGCCGGTCGATCGGGTTGGCTTCGACAAAGGCCTCGACCGCGTGCAGCTTGTGGCCGATGCGGGTTTCGATTTCGGGGCTGGGCAGATCGGCGGGGCGCACATGCAGCCCGCCGGGCGGCAGGTCAATCTCGGGCAGGACAAAGGCACGGTCCGGCGGCAGCTGCACCGAGCGGCCGGATTCCACCGTTTCCGAGATCGCCTTGAACCCGACCCAGGTGCCGGAATAGCGCGACAGGGCAAAGCCGTATTCGCCAAAGCTGAGATATTCTTCCACCGTGGCAGGGTTCAGCGTCGGCATGAACCAGGTCATGAAGGCGACGTCGGACTGGTGCGGCATCGAAGAGGAGACACAGCCGTGATCGTCCCCCGCCACCACCAGCACCCCGCCCTTGGGCGAAGAGCCATAGGCATTGCCGTGGCGCAGCGCATCGCCCGACCGGTCGACCCCCGGCCCCTTGCCGTACCACATCGAAAACAGGCCATCATACTGGCAATCGGGATCCAGCACCGCCTGCTGCGCACCCAGCACCGCGGTGGCGCCCAGATCCTCGTTCACCGCCGGCATGAAGGTGATCTGCGCCGCCTTCAGCCGCTCGCGTTCGCGCCACAGTTCCAGGTCCAGCCCGCCCAGCGGCGAGCCGCGATAGCCCGAGATGAAGCCGCCGGTGTTCAACCCGGCGGCGCGGTCGCGGCGGGCCTGGTCCAGCATGATGCGGGCCAGCGCCTGGGTGCCGGTCAGGAATACCCGGCCGCTGTCGCGGTCATAGCGGTCGGACAAGGCATAGCTGCGGAAATCGGGTTTTGGCTCGGACATGTCGGTAATCCCTTGGCTGTCGAGAAATGATACCACAGGGGGATGGATTTTCTTGCCAGCTTGCGCCACTACTGCGGGGTACGTGAAATGTAATTCCACCAGACCCGCGCAAAATGAAACGATGACCCAAATCGATCTTGACAGCCGCGACCGCAAACTGCTTGCCCTGCTGGAACAGGATTGCCGGATGTCACATGCCGATCTGGCCGAGCGCGTGGGCATGTCCACCTCGGCCTGCTGGCGGCGCATCCGCGCGTTTGAAGAGGCCGGGCTGATCGAACGTTATGCCGCCATCCTGCGGCCCGAGGCGCTGGGGGACAGTTTCCACGCCATCGTGCATGTGCAGCTGACGCGGCACGAGCCGGCGCATCTGGCCGATTTCATCCGGGCCATCACCAGCCGCGAAGAGGTGCGCGAATGTTATGCCACCACCGGGCAGGCAGATTACCACCTGCGCATCCGCTGCCGCGATATCGACGCCTATAACCGGTTCCTGGAACAATTCCTGTTCACCATGCCGGCGGTCAGCAGCGCGCAGACCAATGTGGTGCTGCGCGACCTCAAACGCTGACGGCACTTACTTGAAATCCATCGGCAGGTTGAAGGCATAGCTGGCCTGGGTCAGCTCATCCGGGGCGGCCGGCACCCGGCCGGTGCGCGAAATGGCGGTCATCGCCGCCTGGTCGAAGGCGGGATTGCCTGACGAGCGCGCGATCCCGGCGCCTGAAATCCGCCCGTCGCGCGTGACCGTGATGCGCACCACCACCCGGCCCGAACCGCGCGCGCCCCGGGGGAAGCGTTTTTGCCGTTCGATCCGCGAACGGATGCGCGCGCCCCAAACCGACATCAGCTGTGCCTCCTGCGCGCGGCCCAGGGTCTTGACGGTGGAACTGCCCGAGGTGCCGGCCTGCTGGGTGCCGCCGCTGCCCGCTGCTTTCTGGGCCTGCGAGGCCGCCGAGGCCTGCCGCTGTTG
>NZ_PGTB01000244.1 GCF_002786325.1 Pseudooceanicola lipolyticus
GGCCGCGCCGGGGCGGCACCTGGCCGACCTGGGCGCCGGCTGGGGCTATCTTGCCGCGCGGCTGCTGGAGCGGGACGGTATCGAGCGGCTGGACCTGGTCGAGGCGGATCACATCGCGCTGGACTGCGCCCGCCAAAACGTGACCGACCCGCGCGCCCAGTTCCACTGGGCCGATGCCACGCGCTGGGCGCCGGACCGGAAATATGACGCGGTGGTGATGAACCCGCCCTTCCACACCGGACGCCGCGCCGATCAGGGGCTGGGCCGGGCCTTTATCCAGGCCGCGGCGCGCCTGCTGACCCCGTCGGGTCAGCTGTGGATGGTCGCCAATCGGCATCTGGGCTATGAAGCGGTTCTGAAAGACTGTTTCGCCGTTGTCGAGGAAATCGCCGGGGACACCCGGTTCAAGGTCATCCATGCCACCCGCCCGGCGCGCGGCGCGCCGCAGCGGGCCAGGGACTGACCGCCGCCGTTCAGGAGACTGCCTTCATGTCCTTTTCCATCGCCGGCAAAACGGCCATCGTCACCGGGGCAGCCAATGGCATCGGCCTCGCCATCGCCCGGCAATTTGCCGAAAAGGGCGCCAATGTCATGTTCGCCGACATGGATGAAAAGGCGCTGGCCTCGGAGCTGGGCGACAAGACCGAAGACGGCAACGTGCGCTATTTCGCCGGCGACCTGCGCGAACGGCTGACCATCGCCAACCTGCTGTCGGCCACCATCGACGCCTTCGACACCATCGACATCCTGGTCAACGGCGCCCGCCAGATCGAACTGTCGGACCCGCTGGATGCCGACAGCGACGCGGTCAGCGCCATGTTCCGGCAGAATGTCCTGCCCGCCCTGCGGCTCAGCCAGCTGGTGGCCAAGCGGATGATCCGCCAGTCCGAGGGCCAGACCGAAGGCGTCGCCGGGTCCATCGTCAACCTCAGCTCGATCGCCGCGCGCCGGTCGCAGCCCGATCTGCTGGCCTATGCGATCAGCATCGCCGGGCTTGACCAGATGACCCGCTCGCTGGCGGTGGCGCTGGCGCCCAACCGGATCCGGGTGAACGCGGTGGCCTTCGGCTCGGTGATGAGCGCCTCGCTGAAATCCACCCTCAAGGACAACCGCAAGTATCGCGAGGATATCGAAGAGAACACCCCGCTGTCGCGCATCGCCTCGCCCGGCGAACTGGCCGATGCGGCGCAGTTCCTCGCCTCGGACGCGTCGGGTTTCATGACCGGGCAGATCATCACCCTGGATGGCGGGCGCACCCTGATCGACCCGGTCACCGCCCCGGCGCACTGACCGATGACCGCCGCGATGATGGAACAGGAAAAATCCACCGCTGCTGCCTGGTTCCGCAGCCTGCGCGACCAGATCGTCGCCGCCTTCGAAGCGCTGGAAGACAGCCACAGCCGCGGCCCGCTGGCCGAGGCCGCGCCGGGCCGCTTCGAGGTCAGCGAAACCCGCCGCGCCGCGCCCGACGGGGCCGATGCCGGCGGCGGGCTGATGAGCGTGATGCGCAATGGCCGGGTGTTCGAAAAGGTCGGCGTCAATATCTCGACCGTCTACGGCACCCTGGGCGAACGGGCGCAGGCGGCGATGGCGGCGCGCAAGGGCATTCCCGGCATGGCCGAGGATCCGCGGTTCTGGGCTTCGGGCATCTCGCTGGTCGCGCATATGCAAAACCCGCATGTCCCGGCGGTGCATATGAACACCCGCATGTTCTGGACCCCGCATGCCTGGTGGTTCGGCGGCGGCTCGGACCTGAACCCCTGTATCGAATATGACGAGGACACCGCGCATTTCCACGCCCAGCAAAAGGCGCATCTGGATCCGCACGGGCCCGGCCATTATCCGCGGCTCAAGAACTGGGCCGACGACTATTTCTATATTCCCCATCGCGGCCGCGCACGCGGCGTCGGCGGCATCTTCATGGATGATCATTGCAGCGGCGACTGGGCGGCGGATTTCGCGCTGACCCAAGATATCGGCCGCGCCTTTTTGCCCGCCTATCTGCCGCTGGTGGAAAAGCGGCGCAGCCAGCCCTGGAGCGCAGCCGACAAAGACACCCAGCTGGTGCATCGCGGGCTCTATGCCGAATACAACCTGGTCTATGACCGCGGCACGAAATTCGGCTTGGAAACCGGCCATGACGCCAATGCCGTGCTGATGAGCCTGCCGCCCATGGCCAAGTGGGTCTGAGCCGTGGCCCCCGCGTGCCCCCTCTCCTTTCCCTGGCAGAAAATGCGCCCGCCGAACGCATCGCCCGCCGCGCGATTTCAGCCGCTTTCCAACCCGCTAAGTTCGGGGTAGGAAGCGGCTATGCAATGGACCGTGCCCAATATCCTGACCGCGCTGCGCCTGTTGGCGGCGCCGGGCCTGTCCATTATGTTCCTCTATTTCAACCGCCCCTATGCCGATTGGTTCGCGCTGATCCTGTTCCTAGGCGCCGCGCTGACCGATTGGATCGACGGCTATCTCGCCCGCAGCTGGAAACAGGAAACCCGGCTTGGCGCGATGCTGGATCCGATCGCCGACAAGGCGATGGTGGTGATCGCGCTGATGGTGATCGTCGGCTATTCCTCGATGTCGCCCTGGCTGGTGCTGCCGGCCACGGTGATCCTGTTCCGCGAGGTGTTTGTCACCGGGCTGCGCGAATTCCTCGGCAGCGCGGCGGGAACCCTCAAGGTCACCAAGCTGGCCAAATGGAAGACCACGCTGCAGATGGTGGCGATTGCGGTGCTGTTCTCGCAGGGGATCTTCGAACATTTCCTCGGCATGTCGATGGCCGGAATGGATCAGACCGCCATCGATGCGGTGTTCCTGGACCAGGGCGCCGACCCGCAGGGGCTGCGCTGGAAGGCGGCGGGTGAATTCTGGGCCGGGCGTGCCGGGCTGTGGCTGTTGTGGATTGCCGCGGCGCTGACGCTGATCACCGGCATTGACTACTTCCGCAAAGCCATACCTTACCTCAGAGAGGTGCGATGATGGATGTGCTGTATTTCGCCTGGGTCCGCGAACGGATCGGGGTGCCGAAGGAAAAGGTCGAAACCGGGGCCGCCACCGTGGCCGCTCTGGTCGACGAGTTGCGCGCCCGCGAAGCCCGCTACGAGGCCGCCTTTGCCGATCTCTCCGCCCTGCGCGTCGCCGTCGACCAGGAACTGAGCGATTTCGACGCGCCGCTGGAAGGCGTGCGCGAGGTCGCGTTTTTCCCGCCGATGACCGGGGGCTAGGGCGATGCGGGTGGTCGTGCAACAGGCCCCCTTCGATT
Organism: Pseudooceanicola lipolyticus; assembly: GCF_002786325.1. Taxonomy (GTDB): domain Bacteria; phylum Pseudomonadota; class Alphaproteobacteria; order Rhodobacterales; family Rhodobacteraceae; genus Pseudooceanicola_C; species Pseudooceanicola_C lipolyticus. The sequence continues at coordinate 3,260 of NZ_PGTB01000244.1, forward strand.
TCGGCGCCGAGGCCGAAGGCTTTGCCCGCGCCGCCGAAGGCATGGGCGCGGTTGTCACATTTACCGGCATCGTGCGCGACCGCGACGGCGGTCTGGAGGCGATGGAGATCGAACATTACCCCGGCATGACCCAAGCCGCGCTGACCGGCATCGCCGAACAGGCGCTGGAACGCTGGACGCTGGGCGATGTGCTGGTGATCCACCGCTTTGGCCGGATGGCAGTGGGCGAGCGGATCATGATGGTCGCCACCGCCGCCCGGCACCGCGGCGACGCCTTCGAGGCGGCGGAATTCCTGATGGACTACCTGAAATCGCGGGCGCCGTTCTGGAAGAAGGAATTCACCCGCGACGGCGCCGAATGGGTCGCCGCCAGGGACGAGGACGAAGACGCGCTGAACCGCTGGTAACGTCTCAGGGCCTCGGGTGGTCGTCCCAATCCTCGGACAATATCCGGCGGCTGTCGCCCTCGGGGTCGTCATACTGGTTCGACCGCACGGTATAGACAAACCCCAGCAGCCCCACCGCGCCCAGCGTCAGGGAAACCGGGATCAGATAGGCCAGAACGGTCATTTCGCCCCCGTCAGCCGCAGCGCGTTCAGTGACACGGTGATCGACGAGGCCGACATCGCCAGCGCTGCCACCAGCGGTGTCGCCAGCCCCGCCACCGCCAGCGGCACGGCGATCACGTTGTAAAGCGTGGCGATGCGGAAATTCTCGCGGATACGCCGCGTGGCCCGCTGCGCGGTGTCGCAGGCCGCCGCGATCGGCGCCAGGTCCTGCCCCAGCAGCACGATATCCGAGGCCACCCGCGCCGCATCCAGCGCCGAGGCGGGCGCAACCGACAC
>NZ_PGTB01000245.1 GCF_002786325.1 Pseudooceanicola lipolyticus
CCTCGGCGCGGCAGGCGCTGCTGGCCAGCCGCCTGGCCCTGGCCAATGCCGAGGCGCGGGTGGACCAGGCGGCGACCAATCTGGCGCGCGCCCGTATTGCCGAGGAAGAGGCCCAGCGCGACCTGGCCGAAACCACCCTGCGGGCGCCGTTTGGCGCGACGCTGAGCGAGGTGACGCTGGTGGAGGGGCGGCTGGTCTCGGCCAATGAAAAGCTGGCCATGCTGGTCGATCCCGACGCGCTGGAAGTGTCGTTCCGCATTTCTACCGCGCAATATGCCCGGCTGCTGGATGCCGACGGCCAGCTGATCCGCGCGCCGGTGCGCGCGGTGCTGGATGCCGATGGCGCCGACCTGGTGGCGCAGGGCCAGATCAGCCGCGACAGCGCCGGCCCGGGCGAGGGCCAGTCCGGCCGCGTGCTGTTTGCCCGGCTGGACAAGGCTCCGGGATTCAAGCCGGGCGATTTCGTCTCGGTCGAGGTCGAGGAGCCGCCGGTGGCCGAGGTGGCGTTGCTCCCGGCCTCGGCGCTGGATTCGGCGGGCACGGTTCTGGCGCTCGGCCCGGACAACCGGCTGGAGGCGATTGCGGTGACGCTGGTGCGGCGGCAGGGCAATGACGTGTTGCTGCGCGGCGAGGGGCTGGCCGGCCGTGACATCGTGGTCGGGCGCACGCCGCTGCTGGGCCCCGGTATCCGGGTGCGGCCGTTGCAGGACACCGGCGCCGCCACGCCCGCAGCCGAGGACGAGATGCTGGTGCTCAGCAGCGAACGGCGCGCCCGGCTGGTGGCCTTTGTCGAGGCCAGCACCCGGATGCCGGAAGAGGTAAAGGCGCAGCTGCTGAGCCAGCTGACCGGCGACAAGGTGCCGGCGGTGCTGGTGGCGCGGATCGAGTCGCGCATGGGGGGCTAGGCCATGGTGCGCGACATCCCGCGCGCGGCGGGGGGGCTGCTGTCCTATTTCACCCGGCACCGCACCGCCGCCAACCTGTTGCTGGTGGTGCTGCTGGTGCTGGGTGCAGCGGCGATCCCGAAGATGCGCTCGCAATTCTTTCCGGATGTGATCGTCGATCACGTCACCGTCACGGTCTATTGGGACGGCGCCGGGCCAAATGATGTCGATTCGGCGATTATCCAGCTGCTGGAGCCCTATCTGCTGGCGGTGGATGGGGTCACCGAAACCAGCGCCACCTCGCGCGAGAATGTTGGCCGGGTGCGGCTGGAATTCGAACCGGGCTGGGACATGGCACGCGCCGCCACCGATGTGAAGAACGCGGTGGACAACATCACCAATCTTCCGGAACAGGCCGACGACCCGATCGTGCGGCGCGGCGTCTGGCGCGACCGCGTCACCGATGTGGTGATCAGCGGGCCGCTGGCGCCGCAACAGCTGGGCCTGTTTGCCGATGAACTGGTGGTGCGCCTGTTCGAGGCCGGGGTCACCCGCACCACCATTCGCGGCGTCGCCGCGCCGCGCACCATCATCGAGGTGCCGTCGGAACAGCTGATCGCGCATGACGTCTCGATCGCCGAGATCGCCGCCGCGATCGGTGCCGAGGTCGAGGCCAACCCGGCCGGCGACATCACCGGCGCCAATGCCCGCGTGCGCACCGGGTCGGAAAAGCGCGCGCCGGAAGACCTGGCGCGGATCGTGCTGAAATCGAATGCCGACGGTTCGACCCTGACGGTGGGCGATGTGGCGACGATCCGGGTGGAAGGGGTGACGCGGTCGCATGGCTATTTCGTTGGCCGCGACCCGGCGATGTCGATCCGTGTCGACCGGGCCGAAAAAGGCGACGCCATCGACATCCAGCACCAGGTCGAGGATGTGGTGCAGGCGTTTCAGGCGGTGCTGCCGGAGGGCGTGTCGGCGCAGCTGATCCATACCCGCGCCGAGGCGATCACCGCGCGGCTGGACATCCTGGTGGACAACGGGCTGGTGGGGCTGGGCCTGGTGTTGATCCTGCTGTTCCTGTTCCTGAACGCGCGCATCGCCTTCTGGGTGGCGGCGGGCATACCGGCATCGATGTTCGCGGCGATCGCGCTGATGTATGCGGCGGGGCTGACGCTGAACATGATCAGCCTGTTCGGCCTTATCCTGACGCTCGGCATCGTGGTGGACGATGCCATCGTCGTCGGCGAACATGCCGATTTCCGCGCCCGCAAGCTGGGCGAACATCCGGTGGTGGCCTCGGAAAATGCGGCGCGGCGCATGGCGATGCCGGTCTTTGCGGCGACGCTGACCACCGTGATCGCCTTTTTCGGGCTGGTCACCATCGGCGGGCGCTTTGGCGATCTGATCCGCGACATACCCTTCACGGTGATCGTGGTGCTGTTGGCCTCGCTGGTGGAGTGTTTCCTGATCCTGCCCAACCACATGGCACATGCGCTGACCCATAGCGGCAAGCGGCACTGGTATGACTGGCCGAACCGCATGGTGAATGCCGGGTTTCAGCGGCTGCGCGATACCGCGTTCCGGCGGCTGATGGTCTGGGTGGTAAGGGCGCGTTACGTCGTGCTGGCCGGGGCGGCGGTGATCCTGGCCGGGCAGCTTGCGGTGTTCATCCGTGGCGAGGTGCCCTGGCGGTTCTTCAACGCGCCCGAACGCGGCACCGTCACCGGCAATTTCGCCATGGCCGAGGGCGCAACCCGCGACGACACCATGGCGATGATGTACGCGGTGCAGCGCGCCGCCGACGCCCTGGGCCAGGATTATGAACAGCGCTATGGGCTGAACCCGATCGACTTCGTGATCTCCGAGGTCGGTGGCAATGCCGGGCGCGGGCTGGCGGGGGTCGAGGCCAGGGATCGGGAACTGCTGGGCGCGGTCAGCATCGAGCTGATCGATGCCGATCTGCGCCCCTATTCCAGCTTTGCCTTTGTCGCCGATTTGCAGGATCGGGTTCAGCAGCATCCCAAGACCGAAATCCTGTCATTCCAGAGCTGGCGCTCGGGGCCGGGCGGCGATGCGCTGGACGTGCAGTTCTACGGCGCCAATGTGCAGACCCTGAAAGCTGCCAGCGAGGCGCTGCAGAGCGCGCTGCTGCGCTATCCCGAAGTGTCTGCGGTGCAGGACAACCTGGCCTATGACAAGGAAGAGATCGTGCTCGACCTGACCGCGCAGGGGCAGGCGCTGGGCTTTACCATCGACGATCTGGGCCAGGCGCTGCGGGCGCGGCTGAACGGGATCGAAGCGGCGACCTATCCCGACGGGCCGCGCAGCGCCGAGATCCGGGTGGAACTGCCCGAGAACGAGCTGACCGCCGATTTCCTCGAGCGGGCGCTGATGCGGGCGCCTTCGGGTGCCTACGTGCCGCTGTCCGATATCGTCAGCGTCACCCAGCGCACCGGGTTTTCCACCATCCAGCGCGAAAACGGCATCCGCCTGATCAACGTGACCGGCGACATTTCGGAAGACGACCCGCTGCGCGCCGAAGAGATCGGCACCGCGCTGGAACGGGTGATCCTGCCCGAGATCGCCAGCACCCATCAGGTGGAATGGAAACTTGCCGGGCTGAGCGAACAGGAAGACGCCTTTCTGGGCGATGCCACCAACGGCCTGATCCTGTGCCTGACCGGCATCTACCTGGTGTTGGCCTGGGTGTTTTCCAGCTGGACACGGCCGCTGGTGGTGATGGCGGTGATCCCTTTCGGCCTGGTCGGCGCGATCTGGGGCCACGCGCAGTGGGATGTGCCATTGTCGATGTTCACGGTGGTGGGTCTGCTGGGCATGACCGGGATCATCATCAACGACTCCATCGTGCTGGTGACCACCATCGACCAATATGCGCAGGAGCGCGGGCTGATCCCGTCGATCATCGAGGGCGCGATCGACCGGCTGCGGCCGGTGATGCTGACCACGCTGACCACCGTGCTGGGGCTGACGCCGTTGTTGTACGAGGGTTCGGTCGAGGCGCTGTTCCTGAAACCGACGGTGATCACCCTGGTTTACGGGCTGGGCTTTGGCATGTTCCTGGTGCTGCTGGTGGTGCCGGCGCTGGTGGCGGTGCAGGGCGACCTGACCCGCCCGCTGATCGCGCTGCGGCGGGCGCTGCGCGGCCCCAACCGCGCCCT
>NZ_PGTB01000246.1 GCF_002786325.1 Pseudooceanicola lipolyticus
TCGACCCCGGAGCCGGCCAGCGCGGCGCGCAGCGGCTCCAGCAACCCGTCATAGGCGGTCACCGCCACCGCGGCGCCCAGCCGGCGGGCATCCTCGGCCAGCCTTGCGATATTGCGCCCGCCGGTCAGGGCGACCACCTCGAAAGCCGCCGCGTCGCGGGCGATCAGGTCGATGGTGTTCTGCCCCACCGATCCCGTTGCACCGAAGATGGAAATCCGCCGCGCCATGCCTCAGCCGCCCGAGACCAGCGTGATCGCCCCGGCCAGACAGGCCGCCGCAACCAGCCCGTCCACCCGGTCGAGCACGCCGCCATGGCCGGGAATCAGCGCCGAGGCATCCTTGACCCCGACCCGGCGCTTCATCGCGCTTTCGGCGATATCGCCCAGCTGCGAGGCAAAGCTGATCGCCACCGCGACCAGCACCGCCGATCCCAGCGGCACCCCCAGATGCGGCAGCACCAGGCCACCGACGAGACCGGCGCCGATCCAACCCGCCGCCGTGCCCGACCAGGTCTTGTTCGGCGACAGCGCCGGCCAGAATTTCGGCCCGCCCAAGGCGCGCCCGGCAAAATAGCCCGCCGTGTCGGTGACCGCCACAATCGCAACCAGAGCCACCACCGCCACCAGCCCATGCGCCCCCTGGGCATAGATCATGAACAGCACCGCGGCGACCAGCACGGCGCCATAGCCGGCCCACAACGCCCGCCCGGCGCGCAGATGCGCCAGCCCCAGCACCAGCGGCGCCAGCAGCCCCGCCGCCGCGCTGTAATAGCCGCGGCCGAACGGGCCCTGCGCCTCGGCGGCCAGCAACGGCTCGGCGCCCGACAGGGCCGCGGTTCCCAGCACGATCAGCGGATAAAGCAGCGGGAACACCGCCAGCCACAGCCGCACGCCACGCCCGGCGGCAGGGTCGCACAGCCCCACCAGTTCCCACAGCATCAGGCAATAGACCGCGAACACAAACAGCGTCCAGCCGCCCGGCCCGGAGGTCAACGCCAGCGCCGCAACCGCCACCATCACCACAGCCGACATCACCCGGGTGCCCAGGTCCCGCCAGCGCGCGGAGGTGCCGGTCATGCCCGGACGGCTCCGTACCGCCTGTCGCGCGCGCCGAAGGAATGGCAAAGCCGCGCCAGCTCGGCCGCGGTGAAATCGGGCCAGAGCGTGTCGATGAACTCGTATTCGGAATAGGCCGATTGCCAGAGCAGGAAATTCGAGATCCGCGCCTCGCCCGAGGTGCGGATCACCAGGTCGGGATCGGGCAGCACATGGGTGTCGAGATAGCGCGGCAGCGTCTGTTCATCCACGTCCAGCGGCGCCAGCTTGCCCGCCGCCACATCCTGCGCCAGCCGCCGGGTGGCGCGGGCCACCTCGTCGCGCCCGCCATAGTTCAGCGCGATGGTCAAATGCACGCTGTCATTGGTCTTGGTATGCTCTTCCAGCTGATCCATCAGGTCGATCAGCTTGGCATCCAGCCGCAGCCTGTCGCCGATGAACCGCACCCGCACGCCCCGTTCGGCCAGGGCACGGGTTTCCTTGATGATGTAGCGGCGGAACAGGCTCATCAGCCCAGCCACCTCGACCTGGGTGCGTTTCCAGTTCTCGGTCGAAAACGCGAAGATCGTCAGGTACTTGACCCCCAGCCCCGGACAGGCCTCGACCACCTCGCGCACCCGGCGGGCGCCGGCATGGTGACCGTAGAGCCGCGGCCGGCCCCGCGCCTGCGCCCAGCGGCCATTGCCATCCATGATGATGGCAACGTGGCGCGGGCCGCAATGTATGGGCGTATCGGGGTCACGGGGCATGTCGAACTCAGACCTGCATGATCTCGGATTGCTTGTGCTCCAGCGCGTTGTCCACCGCCGCGATCATCTTGTCGGTCAAGTCCTGCACTTCGGATTCCCAGAACTTCTGGTCATCCTCGGACATGCCGTCGGCCTTGGCCTTCTTGATCTGATCCATGCCGTCGCGCCGCACGTTGCGGATCGCCACCCGGGCCTGTTCGGCGTAATGGCCGGCCACCTTGGTCAATTCGCGGCGGCGCTCTTCGTTCAGTTCGGGAATCGGCAGCATGATGATGGTGCCGTTCAGCTGCGGGTTGATCCCCAATCCGGATTCGCGGATCGCCTTCTCGACCTTGCCGACCAGGCCCTTGTCCCAGACATTGATGGTGACCATGCGCGGTTCCGGCACGTTGACGGTGCCGACCTGGTTGATCGGGGTCGGCTGGCCATAGGCCTCGACCATCACCGGTTCCAGCATCGAGGCCGAGGCGCGGCCGGTGCGCAGGCTGGCGAATTCGGTCCGCAGGTTCGCCATGGCGCCGTCCATCCGACGCTGCAGATCATCTGTGTCCAGTTCGAAGTCGTCGGACATGGGCCGCCCTCCCGATGCTCATTCAGTCTGCGGCTCTATATCCTCAGTTGCACCGGGATGTATAGAGAGCAACCGCACGCTCTGCGCCCCGATCCCGGCCCGCATCGGCCCGGTCCTGACCGGATGCCATGAATTATCGATAATTCATGGTAAATTTCGTGGACGAAATTTGTTCCTTATAAGGCGGGGATTTTCGCCAATTGCCCGAATAGAGCGATCTGTCGGGCGGGATGAATTTTCCAAAATTCATCGCAAATTTCGTCGACGAAATTTCCCGTCCTAGCCATGCACCTTGGTATAGGTGCCCTCTCCCGCCAGGATGCCGCGGAAACCGCCCGGTTCATCCAGCGAAAACACGATGATCGGCAGGTTGTTGTCGCGCGCCAGCGCGATCGCCGAGGCATCCATCACCCCCAGCCGCTTGGCCAGCACATCGTCATAGCTTACCTGGTCATAGCGCTTGGCATCGGGATGCTTGATCGGATCCTTGTCATAGACCCCGTCCACCTTGGTGCCCTTGAAAATCGCCTCGCAGCTCATCTCGTTGGCGCGCAGCGTGGCGGCGGTGTCGGTGGTGAAATAGGGGTTGCCGGTGCCGGCGGCAAAGATGCAGACCCGCTTTTTCTCCAGGTGGCGCACGGCGCGGCGACGGATATAGGGCTCGGCCACCTCGTCCATGCGGATCGCGGTGATCACCCGCGTATGCACCCGCAGCGCTTCCAGCGCCGATTGCATTGCCAGCGCGTTCATCACCGTCGCCAGCATCCCCATGTAATCCGCCGTGGTCCGCTCCATCCCCTGGGCGCTGCCCTGCAGCCCGCGAAAGATGTTGCCGCCGCCGATCACCATGCAAATCTCAACCCCCAGCGCATGCACCGATTGCACCTCCTGCGCGATGCGCTGCACCGTCGGCGGATGCAGGCCAAAGCCCTGATCGCCCATCAGCGCCTCGCCGGAGATTTTCAGCAGCACCCGGCGATAGGTGGTTCCGGCTGGGTCGGGGTCCGGCGTCGGATCGGTTGCGGGGACGGGGGACGTGGTCATATTGCGCTCCGTTCTGCGACGCGGTTATTTTCGCGCAAAATGGCGGAATTTGCGGGCAGGATCAATGCGACTCTGCACCTGCATCCGCGTGATCGGGCGAAAGGTCCACAGAATGTCGATTGCGGGATATGCCGGACTTCCCGATCTGCCCGCCGACCGGCCGGTGCTGATTGCCGGGCCGACCGCCTCGGGCAAGTCCGAACTGGCGCTGCGCATCGCCGAGGCGCAGGGCGGCGTTGTGGTCAATGCCGATGCCAGCCAGGTCTATGATTGCTGGCGCGTGGTCACCGCCCGCCCCTCGCCCGCAGACGAGGCGCGCGCGCCACACGCGCTTTATGGCCATGTTGCCTGGGACGCACCCTATTCCGCCGGCCACTGGCTGCGCGATGTGCGGCCGCTGCTGCAGGGGTCCGACCGCCCGATCATCACCGGCGGCACCGGGCTCTATTTCACCGCGCTCACCCAGGGCATGGCCGAGATCCCGCAAACCCCGGCCGCGATCCGGGCCGAGGCCGACGCGCTGAGCCTGCCCGCGCTGCTGGCTGACCTGGACGCGGCAACCGCCG
>NZ_PGTB01000247.1 GCF_002786325.1 Pseudooceanicola lipolyticus
CGGCGAATACGCAACCGTGCTGACCCTGGCGCCGGGCCATCCCGAGGCGTTGGAGGAACTGGCGCGGCTGAACCCGGCCGAGGCCAATGCCGACCTGCGCCCCCGCGTCGTGGCGGCGCTGAAACGCGCCACGCCGGGCAGCGAAGCGCAGGCGCGGCTTGCCTATGCCCTGGCGCGGATCGTTGGGCAGGCTGGCGAGACCGAGGAACAGGACCGCCAGCTTGCCGCCGCCAATGCCACCATGGCGCGGCTGCGCCCGTTCGACAGCGTTGCCGACAGCGCGCTGAGCCAGCGGATCCTGGCCCGATTTGCCGAGGCGCCCCAGCACCCGGTTGCAGGTGACGGTCCGCTGCCGATCTTCGTGCTGGGCCTGCCCCGGTCGGGCACCACCCTGGCCGAAGCGGTGCTGGGCGCGCATCCCGAAGTCGCCGCACTGGGCGAACGGGCGGCGGCGGGCATCCTGCTGTATCCGCTGATCCATGCCGACACGGCGTTTGGTGCTTCCGAAATCGCCGCCTTTCGCACCGCCGACCGCGCGCTGCTGCCGGCGCTGCCGCCGGGCCGCCGCGCCTATGTCGACAAGATGCCGGAAAACTACCGGCTGATCGGGTTTCTCAAGGCCGCCTATCCGCAGGCCCGGATCGTCAACCTGCGCCGCGACCCGCGCGACATCGCGCTGTCGATGTGGCAGGGGCATTTTTCCGGCCGCGCGCTGGATTACACCTATGACCTGACGGCGATGGCGCGCCGGTTCAACGACTACGCCCGGATGATGGCCCATTGGCACCGGATTTTTCCGGGCCAGATCCTCGATCTGCATTACGAGGCGCTGGTGGCCGATATCGACACCGCCAGCCACGCGCTGGCCGAGTTCTGCGGGCTGGACTGGCACCCGGCCATGGCCCGCCCGCACCAGAGCGCAACCCCGGTGATGACGATGAGCGCCAACCAGATCCGGCAGCCGGTGCATAGCCGCTCGGTTGGCGGCTGGCGCCGCCACGCGACGGCGCTGGCGCCATTTATCGACGGTCTGGACCCGGCGCTCTGGCCCGATATCAGCCCCTGCCCGGCCTGAGACGTCCGCCGGCTCAGGCGGCGCGCATCATCTCGTCGGCGGCGGACCAGCCCTTGACCGCCTCCAGCCGGGCCATCCAGGCGGTGATATTGGCATAGCCGTCCAGCGGGTAATGGCAGGCCGCGCGCAGAGCCAAGATTGCCCCGACCGAGATATCGGCGGTGGTCATCTCTGCGCCCGCCAGCCAGTCGCGGCCCTTCAGATGGCCATCCAGCACGGCGGCAAACCGGTGGAAGGTCTCGGCCGCGGCATCGAGATTGACGCTGGTATCGTTGAACAGGTGATAGCCGATATAGGGGGCACAGGCCGGGGTCCAATGGGCCGCCTCCCAGGACTGCCAGCGCAGGATGTCATAGCGCTGGTCCGAACGCGGCCACAGGTCGGACTCGGCGATGCCCGCCAGGCGGTTGAGGATGACGTTGGATTCCCAAAGGGTCGAACCATCGTCGAATTCCAGCACCGGGACCTTGCCGTTGGGATTGAGGGCCAGGAAGTCGGGCGCCTTCTGCGCGCCATTGCGCAGATCGACCATTTCAAGCGGCAGGTTCAGATCCAGGTGGGCGTTGAGGAAGATCACCTTGCGGGAATTGGGTGACGGCGGGAAGACATGCAGTTTCACAGGGGTCATGGCAGCGCTCCATTATTTAACATATCCGTTAAATAATGGATCCGGCGCCGGTCCGTCAATCTTTTTCGCAGCGCGCCCCCTCTGGGGACAGAGGGGGCGGCGGTCCTTATTTCGCGGTGATCCGCCCGTCGGTATAGGGCTGATACGGTGCATTTGCGGCCAGGTATTCCGCCGTCACATCGGCCAGGTCGGGCCCGAAATCATAGGCGTTCTGCGCATCGACAAACATCTTGTAGCCATCGCCGCCGGTGCGGACATAATTGTTCGACACCACGCCATAAAGCTTGTCCATCTCGATCGGCGCGCCACCAACCATCACCTCGCTGATCCGGCTGCCGGGGGCCTGCGTGCGATCGAAGGCAAAGCTCATGCCCGCCACCTGCGGAAAGCGCCCGGCCCCCTCTTCCAGCTGGCTGACGCCGTTTTCCAGCGCCTCGACCAGCGTCGCGCCGGTGACCTGGAAGGTCGACAGCGTGTTCTGGAACGGCAGCACCGTCAGCACCTCGCCCATCGTCACCTCGCCCGAGTCGATCGAGGCGCGGAGGCCACCGCCGTTCTGGATCGCGATCTGGACACCCTGGTCCTTGACCCGGTCGAGCATTGCATCGGCCACCAGGTTGCCCATCGGGCATTCCTGCGCCCGGCAGACCTCGCGCGAGCCCTCGATCGCCTCGGCGGTCTCGGCGACCACGGTGCTGCGCATCTCCTCGAGCGGGCCGGCCAGCTCGGCCACCCGCGCCTTGGTCGCTTCGTCCTCGCTCACCGAAGCGTCCAGCAGCTGCGGCGCGCCCGCCAGCTCGGTCAGTTCACCGGCGTCGTCGAAGGTTGCCTGAAGCACGCCCAGGTATTTGCCATAGGCATAGGCGGTGACAATCGGCACGTCGTTCTCGACCGTCGGATAGGGTCCGGCCGCGCCCTCCATATCGCCCAGCAGCGTGTGGCTGTGGCCGCCGATGATCAGGTCGACGCCGGTCAACTCCTGCGCAAGCACCCGGTCTTGCGACAGGCCGACATGAGTCAGCAGGATGATCTTGTTGACACCCTCTGCCGTCAGCCGGTCAATCTCGGCCTGGGCGGAGTCCACCGCAGAGGAGAAGATCACCGTGTCGCCCGGCGAAGAGGTCTCGGGCGTATCCTCGGCCAGCACCGAAACGATGCCGATCTTCTCGCCGCCCGGCTCCAGCACCAGCGACTTGCCGACGCGGCCAGCCAGCATGTTGTTCTGGCTGACATCGATATTCGCCGAGAGCACCGGGAACTCGACCTGGTCGAGGAAGTCCGAAAGCCCCTCGGGGCCCTTGTCGAACTCGTGGTTGCCCACCGCCATCGCGTCATAGTCAAGCTGGGTCATGAACTCGGCCGCCAGGTCGCCACCGTATTGGGTGAAGAACAGCGAGCCCTGGAACATGTCCCCGGCGTCGAGCAGCAGCACGTCGCCCGGGGCCGCAGAGCGGGCCTCGCCAATGGCGGTCACCAGGCGGGCGATCCCGCCAAAGCATTCGCCGGCGGCGTTGTCTTCCTCGACGCAGGTCGAGTCATACTTGCTGATCGGCTCGAACCGGTCATGGAAATCGTTGGTGTGCAGAATGGTCAGGGAATAATCGGCGGCGGCGGTGCCGGCGGTCAGGGCAAGCGCCGCAGCCGAAGTCAGGAATCGGGTCAGCATCGGGAAATCTCCTTGCAGGACGATCCCGAAATGGTGCGCCGGTTGCGCCACCATGTCAAAGAAACCTTGATTGACCTTGCGGCAGATTACGGCTTGCGTCGTGCCGCGCGCCGGGGCATCACCCGGCCATGCTGATTTACAAGATACTGCGCGGCGGCGAATGGGCCGACCTGCAATGCAAGGGCGAAACCGCCGGAGCGCCGATCGACCAGGCCGACGGGTTTGTTCATTTTTCCACCGCCGCGCAAGTGCGCGAAACCGCGTCGAAACATTTTGCCGGCGAAGACGGGCTGCTGCTGCTGGCGATGGAGGCCGACACCCTGGGCGCGGCGTTGAAATGGGAGGAATCGCGCGGCGGCGCGCTGTTCCCGCATCTCTATGCACCGCTGCGCCAGTCCGATGTGGTCTGGGCCAAGCCGCTGCCGCTGGAAGGCGGTTTTCACCACTTCCCGGACGACATGACATGAGCCTGGCCGAGCGCGCCGGGCTGGCCGCGCTGCACCGGGTCGACCCGGAAACCGCCCACGGCCTGGCGCTGAGGGCGGTGCGCCTGGGTCTGGCCGGTGGTGGCGGGCCGGTCACCTCG
>NZ_PGTB01000248.1 GCF_002786325.1 Pseudooceanicola lipolyticus
TCCGGGTCAGGCTGGCGGCGGTGGTCTCGATCAGCTCGGCCAGGCTGTCACCCCGCGCCCGCGCCGCGAAGTTCAGCGCCATGCGGTGGCTCAGCACCGGTCGTGCCATGTTGATCACGTCCTCGGCATTGGGCGCCAGCCGCCCTTCTAGCATCGCCCGCGCCCGCACCGTCATCATCAGCGCCTGCGCCGCGCGCGGGCCGGGGCCCCAGGCCACGGTGTCGCGCACCTGCTCCGAAGCGCCGGGCTCTTCCGGGCGGAAGGCGCGCACCAGGTCGAGAATCATTTCGACCACCGACTCGCCCACCGGCATCCGCCGCAGCAGCACCTGCGCCGCCAGCAGCTCGTCCCGGGTGAACACCTCCACCGCCTCGTCCTCGCTGACACCGGTGGTGGCCAGCAGGATGTCGCGCTCGGTGGCGCGGTCGGGATAGTTGACATCGATCTGCACCAGGAACCGGTCCAGCTGCGCCTCGGGCAGCGGATAGGTGCCTTCCTGCTCGATCGGGTTCTGGGTGGCCAGCACGTGAAACGCCTTGCCCAGGTCGCGGGTCTCGCCGGCGACGGTGATCTCGCGTTCCTGCATCGCCTGCAACAACGCCGACTGGGTGCGCGGGCTGGCGCGGTTGATCTCGTCGGCCATCAGCAATTCGCAGAAGATCGGCCCGGGCACAAAGCGGAAATGCCGCGACCCGTCGCTGGCGGTGTCCAGTACTTCCGAACCGAGGATATCGGCCGGCATCAGGTCGGGGGTGAACTGGATGCGGTTGCCCTTCAGGCCCATCACCGTCGACAGGGTTTCGACCAGCCGGGTCTTGCCCAGCCCCGGCAGCCCGATCAACAACGCGTGACCCCCGCACAGCAACGCGGTCAGCGTCAGTTCGACAACCCGCTCCTGCCCGATGAACCGGCGAGTGATCGACGATTTGGCACTGGCCAGCTTTGCCTCAAGCGCCTCGATTTCGGCGACCAGATCATCAGACTCGGACATGACTTTCCTTTCGGCACTCATATATGGTTGAATAGAAGTGTATCGCGGCCACCGGAAATGGCAAAAGCTATGAGCAGACAAATTGCCGTTACTCCCTCAGCCGAGGGCATCGCTGCCACAATTCGCGCCGCGAAAGGTCGCGGACTTCCGCCGGTTCACTTGTGGAATCCCGAGTTCTGCGGCGATCTCGACATGCGCATCGCCCGCGATGGCACGTGGTTCTACCTGGGCACGCCCATCGGCCGTCCCGAAATGGTGCGGCTGTTTTCCACCATCCTCAAGAAAGAGGATGGCAAGTATTTCCTGGTGACCCCGGTCGAAAAGGTCGGCATCACCGTCGACGACGCGCCTTTTGTCGCCGTCGATTTCGAGGTGGCCGGTCAGGGCCGCGACCAGGTGCTGACCTTCACCACCAATGTCGGTGACAGCGCCGCCGCCGGCCCCGACCATCCGATCCGCGTCGCCCGCGATGCGGAAACCGGCGAACCGTCGCCCTATGTGCTGATCCGCGCCAATCTCGAAGCGCTGATCGACCGCAAAAGCTTTTACCGGCTGGTCGAACTGGGGGAACATCACGATGGTTGGTTCGGCATCTGGTCGGCAAACAGGTTCTTTCCGGTGATTGCATCGGAAGAACTGGAAAACATCTGAGCTTTCCGCCTCCGCCCCGGTTGCGTTTTTGCCAGTTTTGTGATTGTTAGCGCTAACAGAGAAATCTCCACCTATCCTACCCCGCCGCCCATAGCCAAAAGGGGACACGACATGACCCTGAATGCCACCATCGCCCGCGTCACCGACCGGATCATCGCCCGCAGCGAAACCAGCCGCGCGGCCTACCTGTCGCGGATGCACGAGGCCCGCGCCAAGGGCCCGGCGCGCGGGCATCTGTCCTGCTCCGGCCAGGCCCATGCCTTTGCCGCCGCCGGCGAGGATCAGGCCCGCCTCGCCGAAGGCACCGCCGGCAACCTGGGCATCGTCACCGCCTATAACGACATGCTGTCGGCGCATCAGCCCTATGAACGCTATCCTGACCTGATCCGCGAAACCGTGCGCGCCGCCGGCGGCACTGCCCAGGTTGCCGGTGGCGTGCCGGCGATGTGCGACGGTGTCACCCAGGGCGAGGCCGGCATGGAACTCAGCCTGTTTTCCCGCGACACCATCGCGCTGGCCGCCGCGGTGGCGATGTCGCATAACACCTTCGACGCCGCCGTCTTTCTCGGCGTCTGCGACAAGATCGTGCCCGGCCTGGTGATCGCGGCACAGAGCTTTGGCCACCTGCCCATCGTCTTCCTGCCTGCCGGGCCGATGACCAGCGGCATCACCAATGACGAAAAGGCCCGCGTGCGCCAGGAATTCGCCGCCGGCGAATGCGGCCGGGACAAGCTGATGGCGGCCGAAATGGCAGCCTATCACGGGCCGGGCACCTGCACCTTCTACGGCACCGCCAACACCAACCAGATGCTGATGGAATTCATGGGCCTGCACCTGCCCGGCTCCAGCTTTGTCAATCCGAACACGCCGCTGCGTGACGCGCTGACCCGCGAGGGCGCACGGCGGGCGCTGTCGCTGTCGGCGCTGGGCAATGATTACACCCCGGTCTGCGACATCCTGGACGAACGCGCCTTCGTCAACGGGATCGTCGGGCTGAACGCCACCGGCGGGTCCACCAACCTGCTGATCCACCTGATCGCCATGGCCCGCGCCGGCGGCATCCAGCTGGATTGGGAGGATTTTTCGGATATTTCCAATGTCACCCCGCTGATGGCGCGGGTCTATCCCAACGGGCTGGCCGACGTGAACCATTTCCACGCCGCTGGCGGCCTGGGCTATATGATCGGCGAGCTGCTGAAGGCCGGGCTGATGCATGATGACACCCGCACCGTGGCCGGGCAGGGGATGGAACATTACACCGCCGAGCCGAAGCTGAACGGCGACAAGCTGGAATGGGTGCCCGGCGCCGGGGCCAGCCTGAACGACAAGATCCTGCGCCCCGCCAATGACCCCTTCCAGCCCACCGGCGGGCTGAAGCGCCTGTCCGGCTCGCTGGGCACCGCGGTGATGAAGGTCTCGGCGGTCAAGCCCGAGCACCAGGTCGTCGAGGCGCCGGTGCGCGTGTTCCACGACCAGGACGCGGTCAAGGCCGCCTTCAAGGCCGGCGAATTCACCGGCGACGTGATCGTGGTGGTCCGCTTCCAGGGCCCCAAGGCCAACGGCATGCCGGAACTGCACAGCCTGACGCCGATCCTGGCGGTGCTGCAGGGGCGCGGCCAGAACGTGGCGCTGGTGACCGACGGGCGGATGTCCGGCGCCTCGGGCAAGGTGCCCGCGGCAATCCATGTTTGCCCCGAGGCGCTGGACGGCGGTGCCATCGCCAAGCTGCAGGATGGCGATCTGCTGCGTGTCGACGCGGTAAAGGGCGAACTGGAGATTCTCACCCCCGGCGTGCTAAGCCGCGCCTCCGCAACCCCCGACCTGGCGGCCAACGAGGCCGGCATCGGACGCGAATTGTTTTCCCTGTTCCGCCGGTCGGTTGGCTCTGCCGACACCGGCGCAACCGTCTTTGGAGGCTGATCTATGACCCTGACCCCGCAAGAGGCCTGCGCGCGCACCCGCGAAACCTGTCTGCTGGCGCCGGTGGTGCCTGTGCTGGTGGTGCAGGACGTTGCCCAGGCCCGGCCGCTGGCCGAGGCGTTGATCGCCGGCGGCTTGCCGGCGCTGGAAGTGACGCTGCGCACCCCGGCGGCGCTGGACGTGATCCATGCCATGGCCCAGGTGCCCGGTGGCGTGGTCGGCGCCGGCACCCTGGTGACGCCGGAAGACGTGCGCGCCGCCAAGGCGGCCGGCGCGAAGTTCGGCGTGT
>NZ_PGTB01000249.1 GCF_002786325.1 Pseudooceanicola lipolyticus
GAGGATTGCGGCTCGACCAGGCCCAGCACCGTCTGCACCGCAACCATCGCGTCGGCGGCGCTGCCGCCGGCGCGCAGCATCGCCGCCCCCGCCTCGACCGCCAGCGGGTTGGCGGCGGCAACCATCCAGTTCTCGGCCTCTACCGGCCGCCCGGCCGCCTTGGCCGCCAGCGCCGCCGCCACCGCGGGCGAGATCGCCTGCATCCCGGTTTCGGTGGCCATCTCGGGCTGGACCGCATCGGCGGCCTGTTGCGCCGGGACGGCGGCGACACCGGCGATCCAGATCAGCAGGGAGAACAGAATTCGGGACATCGGCACGCTCCGCATGGGGACCGCCGCCAGCCTAGACCGGCGCCTCAGCGCCCGGCAAGAGCCGCGCTCAGGGCAGCAGGTCGTAGCGCGCCAGCTCCTCGTAGCGGGCGCCGCCGGGATGCAGATCCGAACGGTAAAGCGTGAAGGCCATCACCGGACAGGATGGCAATTGCGCGCCGCCGTGATCGGCCAGGAACCCGGCGATCCGCGCCGCCTCCCCGGCCCCGGGCCGCAGCCGCGCCAGCGTCACATGCGGATGAAAACGCCGCGCCTCGGGCGTGATCCCGGCCTGCCGCGCCGCCGAGACCACCCGGCGCTGCAGGTCGGTCAGCGCCGCGCTGGGGGCGACATCGGCAAACACCACGCGGGGCAGATCGCCGCCGAAGGTGCCCAGCCCGGCGAAGCCCAGTTCGAACGGTGCGGCGCGGATCGCCTCCAGCCGGTAATGCAGCTCTTCCAGCCGCTCTTCGGGCTGGTCGTCGAGAAAGGCCAGGGTCAGGTGCAGGTTCTCTTGCGGCACCTGCCGCCCGACCGGCAACATCGCCTGCACACGACCAATTGCATCGGCAAGCTCGTCAGCGACCGCGATGCCGACAAACGCCCGCATGGTCAGAGCATTGACGGCACAACCTGATCCGGCGGGCGATGTCCGTCCTCGAAGGTCTTGATATTGATGATCACCTTCTCGCCCATCTCGATCCGGCCCTCGACCGTGGCCGAGCCCATATGCGGCAGCAGCACCACGTTGTCCAATTCGCGCAGCCGCGGGTTGAAGGCGGCGCCATGTTCGAACACGTCCAGCCCGGCGCCGGCGATCTCGCCCGCGCGCAGCATCCGCGTCAGTGCGTTTTCGTCGATCACCTCGCCGCGCGAGGTGTTCACGATCACCGCCGTCGGCTTCATCAGCTTCAGCCGCCGCGCGTTCATCAGGTGGAAGGTCGAAGGCGTCGACGGGCAATTGACCGAGATGATATCCATCCGCGACACCATCTGGTCGAGGCTTTCCCACCAGGTCGCACCCAGCGATTCTTCGATCTCGGGCCGCAGACGCCGCCGGTTGTGGTAATGCACCTGCATGCCGAAGGCCGCCGCGCGCCGGGCCACCGCCTGGCCGATCCGGCCCATGCCCAGGATGCCCAGCCGGCGGCCACCCAGCCGCCCGCCCAGGAAGGCGGTCGGCGCCCAGCCGGACCATTCGCCGCGCTGCATCACCGCCAGCCCCTCGGGGATGCGGCGGGTGACGGCGAGAATCAGCGCTATGGTCATGTCGGCGGTGTCGTCGGTCAGCACGCCGGGGGTGTTGGACACCAGCACGCCGCGCTGCCGCGCGGTGGCGACGTCGATATGGTCGACCCCGGCACCGTAATTGGCGATCAGTTTCAGCCGGTCGCCGGCCTGGGCGATCAACCCGGCATCGATCTGGTCGGTGACCGTGGGCACCAGCACATCGGCGCTTTTCACCGCCTCGGCCAGTTCCTCGCGGGTCATCGGCGAATCGTCACTGCGCAGGCGCACGTCGAACAGTTCGGCCAGGCGCGATTCCACCTGCTCGGGCAACCGTCGCGTAACGACAACACTCAAACGCTCTCTTGGCACCGCTGCTCTCCCTCGGCTTTTCAAATCCCCGCGCGCCGTGGCATCGTGGCGCAGGATCAGGCGGGGCACAAGAACCCATGCGGCAATTTTCGCAGCCGGTTCAAATGACAAGACGAGCAGACGGGCAGGTTCCGGTGACAAGTTTGACCAAGGCACTTCGCCGCCTGACGGCAGCGGCAATCTTTTCGAGTCTGACCGGCGCGGCAATGGCGGCGGATAATCGGCTGGGTCCTGTCACCCACCTGCCGCTGCCGCGCTATGTCTCGCTGAAAACCGACGAGGGCAATGTGCGCCGCGGGCCATCGCTGTCGCATCGCATCGACTGGGTGTTCAAGCGCCGCGACATGCCGCTGGAGGTCACCGCCGAACATGGCCACTGGCGCCGCGTTCAGGACCGCGACGGCGCCGGCGGCTGGGTGCATTACGCGCTGCTGTCGGGCGTGCGCACCGTGTTGATCGAAGAGGACATGACCCCGGTCTATACCCAGCCCGACACCAATGCGCCGGTTGCCGCCGCCTTCGAGGTGGGCGTTGTCGCCCGGCTGGGCGCCTGCAACCCGGTCTGGTGCCGGATCAGCGCCGGTGGCTATCGCGGCTGGGTGGAAAAACGCGCGTTGTGGGGCGTGGCCCCGGACGAACTGCGCGACTGAGGCCTGCGCCCCTTCCCGGCGGCGTCCGGCCCGTCTAACCTCTGTCGCAGTCCTAACTTGACCGCGATGGTGAAATGCGCCTGTTCCTGATCCTGCTGTTGCTTGCCCTGCCCGCCACCGTATCGGCCCAGGACAGCGATCAGCCCGCCGGCACCATCACGGTGCAGGACAGCGCCGGCCAGGACGCCGCCATCGCCCAGCGCCTGCGCGGCATCCTCGCCGAACTGGAGGGCTATGACGACATCACCGTCGCGGTGTCCTCGGGCATCGTCACCCTGCGCGGCACCACCATCGACGGCGCCGCCCTGGCGCGCCTGAACGACATCGCCCGCCGGGTCGAGGGCGTGGTGGCAATCCGCAACGAGGTGAGCGAATCCACCGATGTGGCCGAGCGGCTGAACCCGGCGATGCAGCGGTTCCAGGCCCGTTTCCTGCAATTCCTCGCCTTCCTGCCGCTGCTGTCCATCGCGCTGCTGGCCTTCGCGCTGGTGACGCTGCTGGGGGTGCTGCTGGCGCGCTGGAAACGGCCCTGGGACCGGATCGCGCCCAATGCCTTCATCGCCGATATCTATCGCCAGATCCTGCGCATCGCCTTCGGGGTCGCCGGGCTGGTGGTCGCGCTCGACATCCTCGGCGCCACCGCGCTGCTCTCCACCATTCTCGGCGCGGCCGGGATCGTCGGGCTGGCGATCGGCTTTGCGGTGCGCGACACGGTGGAGAATTTCATCGCCTCGGTGCTGCTGTCGATGCGCCAGCCCTTCCGCCCCAATGACACCGTCGAGATCGAGGGCGACCAGGGCAAGGTGATCCGCCTGACCTCGCGCGCGACCATCCTGCTCAGTTTTGACGGCAACCACATCCGCATCCCCAACGCCACCGTATTCAAAAGCCGCATCGTCAACTTCACCCGCAATGACCAGCGCCGGTTCCTCGTCGACCTGGGCGTCGCCTATGACACCGACCTCGCCGCCGCGCAGGCGCTGGCGCTGGAAACGGTGCGCACCCTGCCCTTCGTGCTGGACGAGCCGGCCCCCTCGGTCTGGATCGAGGAGATGGGCGACAGCGCGGTGATCCTGCGCGTCGCCGCCTGGGTGGCGCAGAGCCAGACCAGCATCCTGCTGGCCCGCTCGGAGGCGATCCGCCTGTGCCTGGCCGCCTTCGACGCCGCCGCCATCGTGATGCCCGAGCCGACCTTCCGCGTCCTCGGCGGCAGCAGCACCCCCTCCGCCCCGGCCGAACC
>NZ_PGTB01000024.1 GCF_002786325.1 Pseudooceanicola lipolyticus
CGGGCAGTTGCGGCGCGGCGACCTGGTGATCACCGCCGCCGGCGACAGCGTGCCGGTGCTGCACCTGATCACGCGTACCGTGCCGGCGCGCGGCAGTTTCGCGCCCGTGCGGTTGCGCGCGCCGTTTTTCGGCCTGCGCCAGGACATAGCGGTCAGCGCTCTGCAGGGTCTGATCCTGTCCGGATCCGAGGTGGAGTACTTGTTCGGCAAAGAGACCGTTCGGATGCGTGCGGGCGACCTGCTGAGCGGTCACGCGGTTCAGCCGGTGCGCTGTGGCCGCTTCATCCGTTACGTTCAGCTGCTGCTGCCCGAGAACGAGCCGATCAACATTGCCGGCGCGGCGCTGGACAGCCTGGGCATCGGGCGCATCCGGCGCAAGCCGGGGCCGCTGGCCGCCAGCCTGCTGGCCCCGCTCAGCCGCAACACCCTGCCCGAACACAGCCCGCCCGCGCATGCGGTGCTGCGTGCGCATGAGGCGGCGATGCTGGCCGATTACCGCGCGGCTTAGGCTCTATTCGGTTTCTTCTCCGAAAAACGGCGTCATCTGGGCGACGATCACCGCGTTTTCCTCCAGCGCGCGCAACATCAGCGCGCGCTCTTCCTCGGGAATTTCGTGGCCCTGCTCTTCGCGCTCGTCCAGGGTGCCGTATCCGGTGACATCCAGCGGAGCGGTATCGGCCTGTTTCAGGATCGCCACCGTTTCGCGCACCGCTTCGGCCTCGTCCACACCGCTGGCATAGCAGACCAGCGCCGCGCCGGTGGCGTCCTTGGGCAGGCCATCGCCATCCTTGCGCCCGATCTGGACGACAAGGGTAAAGACCTGCTGACGTGAGGGTTGTTTTGCCATGCCCCGCGATGCGCCGGCGCCGGGGCGATGTCAAGCGCCGGGTGGTTTAGACCGTGATCGCGCGGGACAGTGCCCGGCACCGAAACCGGAACCGGGCACTGCGGCCGCGATCTGTGCAATCCCCAGGCAGCGGGCCGGGACAGCCAATGCCTGATGTCTTTCACCTAGCGAAAGCGGCGAAAAAACAACTCGTTACCGCATAGCACCTGGCGAAGCTAGCGGTGAAATGCGGCTGCAAACGGACGGTGAAATGGCGTTGCGGCGCGATGACGGAAACAATCAGATCCGATCGTTGCTGATTGCGCAACGGCAAGCTGGGCCGGCCTGTCATAGTGTTTGGACGGGCGCGGCGGGCTTTGCCCTTGCTCCGCGCCCGCCGCAGCTCTCCGACCGGCGTGGCGAAATCAGTCGCGCAGCAATTCGTTGATGCCGGTTTTCGAGCGGGTCTTTTCATCGACCCGCTTGACGATCACCGCGCAATAGAGGCCGACGCCGCCGGTGGAGGGCATCGAGCCGGCCACCACCACCGAATAGGGCGGCACCTCGCCGTACATCACCTCGCCGGTGGCGCGGTCGACGATCTTGGTGGACTGGCCCAGGAACACGCCCATGCCCAGCACCGAGCCTTCGCGCACGATCACGCCCTCGACCACTTCCGACCGGGCGCCGATGAAGCAATTGTCCTCGATGATGGTCGGGCCGGCCTGCATCGGCTCCAGCACACCGCCGATGCCGACGCCGCCGGACAGGTGCACGCCCTTGCCGATCTGCGCACAGGACCCGACGGTGGCCCAGGTGTCGACCATGGTGCCGCTGTCGACATAGGCGCCGAGATTGACGAAGGACGGCATCAGCACCACACCCGGTGCGATATAGGCCGATTTGCGCACCACGCAGTTCGGCACTGCGCGGAAACCGGCGGCCTTCCACTGGTCGTCGCCCCAGCCGGCGAACTTGCTGTCCACCTTGTCCCACCAGCCGCTGCCCTGCGGGCCGCCGGACTGGTGCTCCATATCCTTGATCCGGAAGCCCAGCAGCACCGCTTTTTTCGCCCATTGATTGACATGCCACGACCCGTCGGCCTGTTTTTCGGCCACACGCAGTTCGCCGCTGTCCAGTGCGTTCAGCGTGTCTTCGATTGCGTTGCGGGTTTCACCGGTGGTGGCGGGCGTGATGGTGTCGCGGGCCTCCCAGGCGGCTTCGATGGCGGTTTCAAGCTGGGCGTTGGACATCGGATTCTCCCTGTGAGTTCCGGCGCCGCTATAGAGATCAAACCCGCTGGGCGCAATCGCCCTGCTTAGGGATCGGCCTCGATCCCGGTCAGGCGGCCCTCGATCCGCAGGGTTTCGATCAGTTCGGGCCCTTCCAGGAACAGCCAGATCTCGCTGCGCCCGATGGCCTGCGTGCCGATCAATTGGCGCATATGCGGCAATGTCAGACCATTCACCAGCTGCAGGCCGGGCACCGAAAACATCGCCACCGCCAGACCGTCAACGCCGATCACGCCAAAGCCCTGGGTTGGCAGGGCGGGTTCGAATTCGCCGGTCGCGGCGGTGCGCCCGACCATGAAGCCAAAGCCGTCTCCCGTCTTGCCGGTCGGGCCGGTTTCGTCGATCAGGGTATGCCCGGCATCGTTCAGCAGGACGGCTATGTTGCCCATGCGGGTCATTTCCAGCCCGGCCAGGCGGCAATGATCGGCATCGACGCAAAAACTGCCATCATAGCGGGTCATCATGCCGACGCCGCTGGTGGCGACATGTGCCGCGATCAGGGCGGCGTTCATGGTGGTTTCGATCGCTCCCAACCGCAGCGTTGCCGCGGTGACCGCGTCTTTGAAGCCGGCAACGTTCTGGTTGGCGGTGGTTGTCGCCACGCCGGTTTCATAGCGGACTTCGCCGGACAGCTCGACCGCGCCGCCCATCGCACCGGCGCCGTAAAACTCGGACATCAGCGCGCCCAGCGTGCCGCCCTGTCGTCCAATCACCTTGTTAGGGTCGAAATTCAGCACACCACGCCAGACAAAGGCGCTGGGTTCGGCAACCAGGGGGCCGGACCACAGGACAAGGAGAAGGGCAAAGAACCGGACAGCGGGCATCGGGCGACCCTTGCGAGGGAGTTCTGTCAGATATTGACGCGAATTTGCTGCCCGCTGGCAACTGGATTCACGCGGCGAAGGGATCCGGCGCAATATTGGCGCCGCAAACCAGCACCGCGACTTTTTCGCCTTCGGCCGGGACATAGGCGCCGCTGGTCAGCGCGGCCAGCGCGGTGGCCCCGGCGGGTTCCACCAACTGGCGGCAGGTGCGCCACAGCGCGTGTTGCGCCGCGGTGATCGCGCCATCTTCGACCAGCACGCTTTCGACACCGGTCTGCCGGGCCAGGCCGAAACAGATGTCGCCGATCCGGCGCGCGCCCAGCGCGTTGGCGGCGACGCCCGACACCTCGACATCCACCGGGTTGCCCGCCGCCAGCGCCGCGTTCAGCGCGCAGGAGGTTCTGGGTTCCACCGCCACCACCTTGCGCCGGGTGCCCAGCCAGGCCATTGCCCCGGCGATCAGGCCGCCGCCGCCGACGGCGATCAGCACCGTGTCGGCCTGCAGACCCTGTTCCTCCCATTCGCGTATCAGCGTGCCTTGCCCCGCCACCGTCAGCGGCGCGTCATAGGCATGGATCTGCATCGCGCCGCTTTCGGCCTCATAGGCGCGGGCGGCCTCCAGCGCAGTGGCGTATTCGCCCTGCACCACCCGCAGGGCCGCTCCGGTTTGCCGGATCAGCGCAATCTTGGACGGGCCGGCCATTTCCGGGACGAAGATATGCGCGGGATGGCCCAATGCGCGGGCGGCAAAGGCCGCGGCCGCGCCGTGATTGCCGCCGCTTGCCGCCACCACCCCGGCCGGGGGCACATCAACCGCCAGCAGCGTGTTGAAGGCGCCGCGCGCCTTGAAGGTGCCGGTATGTTGCAGCTGTTCCAGCTTCATCTCGACCGGATGGCGCAGACCAAAGCCGGAGAGCGTGGCCACCGGCGTGCGCACCACGTGACCGGACAGCCGCTGTGCCGCCGCATCGATATCGTCCCTGCCCACCATCGCCATCGTCCCATTTGTCCTGCCGTGCCACCCTAGCGCCGCGAAACCCGGCTGCAACCGGCAAAGCCGGCCAGATCGGGGCCGCCACCGCTGGCCCCTGCGCCTGGAAGCGGGTAAGCCTAGAGATGTGAATGATCAGGACCTGTCCAATGCGAGACCAGCGACTTAGCGCTTTCCGTGATGCCCATACCGACCGGGACACCGCCACCCATGTGCCCGATACGCCGCAGACCCGGGCGCCGGCCTATCGGCTGGCCTTTGCGGATGAGGATTTCCTGTGCCGGGAAGAGCTGCGGCCGGTGCGGCTGCAGCTGGAATTGCTGAAGCCGCAGATGCACCTGGACGAACACCAGATCAAAAGCACGGTGGTGCTGTTCGGCGGCGCGCGGATTCCGGAACCGGCCAAGAAAGACACAGCGCGGACCCAGACCTTGGCCGATCTGTCGCATTACTATGACGAGGCGCGGCGGTTCGCGCGGATGATGACCGAGAAATGTATCGCCGGCGGCGGGCATGATCACGTCGTCGTCACCGGCGGCGGGCCGGGCGTGATGGAGGCCGGCAATCGCGGCGCGCATGAGGCGGGCGGCATTTCGATCGGGCTGAACATCGTGCTGCCGCACGAGCAGGCGCCCAACACCTATGTCACGCCGGACCTGTGTTTCAACTTCCACTATTTCGCCGTGCGCAAGATGCATTTCCTGATGCGTGCCTGCGCGATCTGCGTCTTTCCCGGCGGTTTCGGGACCTTGGACGAGATGTTTGAATCGCTGACCCTGATTCAGACCGGGCGGATGGAGCGGGTGCCCTTCCTGCTGTTCGGCCAGGCGTTCTGGGAAAAGATCATCAACTGGGAGGCGCTGGCCGATGCGGGCACGATTTCGCCCGAGGATCTGGACCTGTTCCGCTTTGTCGAGACCGCCGAACAGGCGGCCGAAATCATCGGCAATTGGGAGCCAGCACCGCCGCGCGACGATATTCCGGGGCGCTAAACCCGCGCTCCACCGGGTGGTCAAAATAATTGCCGGTCTGAATGAAAGCCGCTAACAAGCGCTTATTGAACGCGAAATATCGCGTTATACCAGCAATTTAAAGGAACTACCCATAAAATGCCAAAGTCACTGATTAACAGCCTCGCGCCCGAGGCTGTCTTTTATGCCGACGTGTTTTCCCTGTTCACACAAGGTCGGCTTTTCTTCGATGCACAAGACTGGTCCGACGGCGCGCCGACGGGAAATCGCGCCAAATCCTTCACGATCAGCACCGAGTATGATTATCAGATTCACAACCAGCCCGATTTCGCCATGGACGCCGGTATCACCTTTCATGGTCGTTTCAAGAAAGCCAATGGCGATTGGACCGGTCGCGTCACCAAGGTTGAATTTGTCCGGGATGGTGAAGAGGTCGGAGAAATTCAGATCCGGTCCGGTGTCGATCTGGCGCGGGTGACGGAGGTGGGCAGCTCGGGCCTGATCTGGAACGAACTGACAACCAGCGGGGTCAAAGGCAGTCTGACCTCGACCACCGACTATATCAACGGCTCGTTGGGGGATGACATCATTTTCGCCGGCGCCGGTGCCGATTACATCAATGCGTCGCGCGGGAATGACAGGATCTTCGGCCAGGGCGGCAACGACCAAATCGATGGCTATGACGGGGATGACTACATCAACGGCGGCGGCGGCAGGGACAGGCTTGAAGGCAAGGGTGGCAGCGATACCGTTCTCGGCGGCGGCGGACGCGATACCTTTGCCAGCGATTTCATCGGTGACAATGTCTGGACCGGCGGCAAAGGCGGTGACCGTTTTCAGGTCGGCGGCTGGTTTGCCGACCAGGACGTGTCGACGCGCGTAACCGACTTCAACAAAAAGCAGGGCGACAAGCTGGACCTGACCGAACTGTCCGAGTTGCTGTTCGGCTATGTGGAGGAGGTACGCTATATCGGAAAACGTGCCTTTTCAGGCGACGACGGCGTTCTGGAAATCCGCATGGAGAACGGGTTTGTCGAGCTTGACTATACCGACGACAACCGCGTCGAATACGGCCTGCATCTGGATGGCCTGAGCCATTTCAAGGCATCGCAGACAAACTGGATCCTTCTGCCGGACGGCTGGGATTTCTCCTGATCCTCAACTTTGCCGGAGTTGCCGGTCAGTGAAAGTTGACCGGCAGCAATCCCAGCTCGGTGCCATTCAAAAGCCGCGTCACGATTTTGCGCTCGCCGTCTTCCTTGATGCCATAGCCGAAACCGGCCAGCCGGAATTTCCATTCGCGATGCGACAGCGCCTTTTTGCGCTCGTCGCGCAGAAGTTCCAGCAGCGTGGCGTCGATCACGCCGTTTTCGTACATGCCATTTGCCATTTCCCGTGTCCTTTGGCTGGGGTTGGTCATGGCCTGATGATGGCGGGTGCTTCGGGGCTGAAATGTATCCGCATCTGGGTCATTTTGCGGCGCCGGGGCAAAAATGCCGGCATTGTTGCGGATATCTTGCCGGTTTGGGCATCAATTCGGGCCAATGTGTTTCCGAACGAGGAACAATAACTCGCTGTCCTGGCTGTTTCGCTCCGATGAACGAACAGTTTCCGGGGCATTGTTTCGCCCGTTCAGCCGCCCGGCCACGCAGCCGCGACCGCCCGAGACAGGGCTCGGCCGGCGGTTTATTGCATCGGTCTTGATGAGGGTGTGCCTTACAGCCCCGCCTCGGCCTCGATCTGGCGGCGGGATTTGCGGGCGCGTTCGGTGGCCGATTTCAGCTGGCCGCAGGCGGCCATGATATCCTCGCCCCGCGGGGTGCGGATGGGCGAGGCATAGCCAGCCTTATAGATGATATCGGCAAAGGCGCGGATGCGGTTGTTGGACGACCGCTGATAAGGCGCGCCGGGCCATTCGTTGAACGGAATCAGGTTGATCTTGGCCGGGATGCCATAATCCTTGACCAGCTGGATCAGCCGCCGCGCGTCGTCGTCGCTGTCGTTCACGTCTTTCAGCATCACGTATTCAAAGGTGATGCGTTCGGAATTGGAGGCCTTGGGATAGGTCTTGAGCGCCTCCAGCAGCGTCTCGATGTTCCAGCGCTTGTTGATCGGCACCAGCTTGTCGCGGGTTTCATCGGTGGTGGCGTGGAACGAAATCGCCAATTGGCAACCGATCTCGTCGGCGGTGCGCGCGATCTCGGGGACAACGCCGCTGGTCGACAGCGTGATGCGGCGGCGCGACAGCTGGATACCCTCGGCATCCATGGCGATCTTCATCGCGTCACGCACGTTCTCGAAATTGTACAGCGGCTCGCCCATGCCCATCAGCACGATATTCGACAGCAGGCGGGTTTCGTCCTTGGGCGCACCGGGAACCGGCCATTCCTCAAGATCGTCGCGCGCCATCATCACCTGACCGACGATTTCGGCGGCGGTGAGGTTGCGCACCAGTTTCTGCGTGCCGGTATGGCAGAACGAACAGGTCAGCGTGCAGCCGACCTGCGACGAGATGCACAGCGTGCCGCGGTCTTCTTCGGGGATATAGACGGTTTCAACCTCGTGCCCCCCGGCGATGCGTACCAGGTATTTGCGGGTGCCGTCGGAACTCACCTGTTTAGACACCACTTCGGGAATCTCGACGGTGAATTTTTCAGCCAGCATCGCGCGATAGGGCTTGGCCAGGTTGGTCATCTGGTCAAAGTCGCGCACGCCCCACTGGTAGATCCATTGCCAGATCTGCCCGGTGCGCATCTTCGCCTGTTTCTCGGGCGTACCCGCCTCGATCAGCGCCGCGCGCAGCCTGTCCCGCGTCAGCCCGACCAGATTCACCTTACCCCCCTCCGGAAGAGTCCGGGGGATGGTATGGACATCCTGCGTGATCGGTGCCGAGGCGGGCATGGGGCGTTCCGTTTTCCTGAAAGATAGCCCCTATACAGGATTCGCGCGCGAAATCAAAAGCAATCGTGGCAGATCAGCCCGCGCACCGCTTTTCCGCATCCTCGATGGCGGCGGTGAAACCGAGCAGCGAGAATGTGTCCTTGGTCTGCGTGCCGCGCGAAGACCGCGCCGAAAGCGTCGCCTGGGCGCCGCGTTTCATCGCGGTGATGATCCGGGTGTCATCGGCAGGCGTCGCCGGCCAGGCCCATTCGCCATCGGTAAACAGTTCGAACTGGCTGCCCGAGATATCCAGGTTCACGGTCGACCCTTCCGCGAACGGATAGCCGCCGGTAAAGGTGACCTGCCCGTTCACCCCGGCTTCGGGGCGGTAGAACACCATCAACAGGATATCGCCACGCCGCACCGCCACAACGCGGCCATCGCGGGTGTTGACGGTTTCCTTCGGTGCCGAGACCCCCCAGCATTCCTTGGGGTTCTCATCGACAAACACGCTCCAATCGGTGTCGGCCGACACGCGGTTGTTGCTTTCTTCCTGATTCTGCGCACCCGCGGGCATCGCTGCCGCAGCCACGCACAGGCCCGCGATGGTCCGGGCGATCTTCGATCCCATCTGTCCAGCCTCCAGACTGTCCGTTACCTCAAATTCACGTTGGCGCCTGCGGATTTTTATTCCGTCTTGGACGGCGCTTTCCGTCGCTTGCTGACAGAAACACACTAACGTAACTTGCGCACGGGGCGAAAGGGCGATTGGCGGGTTTTCGCCAAGAAATGGGGTATGAAATGACCAGTCCCGAACCACTTGTCGAGATCTGGCGCGGCGCGCTTCTGGAATGCGTGCATCAGGGTCATGCGGTGATCTGTGACGATACCGGCCAGATCGTCAAAGCCTGGGGCGATCCCGCCGCGGTGATCTATCCCCGCAGTTCCTGCAAGATGATCCAGGGGCTGCCGCTGCTGAGTTCGGGGGCGGCGGATAAATACGGGCTGAACTCGGAACATCTGGCACTGGCCTGCGCCTCGCATAACGGTGCGGCGATTCATACCGAGCGCGTGCGCAAATGGCTGGACCAGCTGGGGCTGGATGACGACGCGCTGCGTTGCGGCCCGCAGGAACCGGGCGACCGGCCCGCTTTCGAGGCGATGATCCGGGCCGGCGAACAGCCCTGCCAGGTGCATAATAACTGCTCGGGCAAACATACCGGGTTTCTGACCGTGACCGCGCATATGGCGGCGGGTCCGGATTATCACGAGATTGACCATCCGGTGCAGCAGGCGGTGTTGAACGCATTCGAGGACGTCACCGGCAGCGATATCGCCGGCTACGGGATCGATGGCTGTTCGGCGCCGAATTTTGCCACCACGGTGCATGGGCTGGCCCGCGCCATGGCCTGGTTCGCCTCGGCTCGGCGGCGCAGCGACCGGCAAAGCGCGGCGGCGGTGCAACTGACCCGCGCGATGCTGGCGCATCCCGAACTGGTGGCGGGCGAGGGGCGGTCCTGTACCGCGCTGATGCGGGCGATGAAGGGCAAGGTGGCGGTCAAGACCGGTGCAGATGGCGTGTTTACCGGGATTCTACCTGAATTGGGCCTGGGTATCGCGCTGAAGATCACCGATGGCGCAACACGCGCCAGCGAATGTGCGATCACCGCGATCCTGGCCGGGCTGGGGGCAATTTCCGCGCGCGACCCGGTGGCGCGCACCTATTGCAACGCGCCGGTGGTGAACCGGCGCGGCATGACCGTGGGTGAAATCAGGCCGGCCGGGCCGCTGACTCGGCCGATCTGAGCCGCGGGAGTGGCTACATCTCCATCAGTTCGGCCACCTCGACCGTCCCGCTGCCATCCACCACCATCGGGCAGCCGCGCGCCATCTCGCAGGCGGCGCCGATATCGGCGGCCGTGACAACGGAATAGCCCGAAAGCGGGTTGGCCCCGCCATTGTCGGCGATGCCGGACCCGCTGACGGTTTTCGACATGCCCACCGGATGTCCGGGCTGTTTCGTCGCCTCGCCCATGCTTTTGAACCAGGCCATCCAGGCCGCCATGGCCTTTTCCCCCTCTTCCGGCGTGTCGGGGGGCTTGCCGCCGTGATAGGCAAAAATGAAATCGGGCATTCCGTGTCTCCCTTTTGGTGATCAGGTCAGCAGTTTGTCCAGCTTGGACAGGGTCGACAGCCAGCCGCTTTCATGGCTGAGCGATTGTTCCTCCGAGGCCAGGCCGCGATGCGTCAGGATCAGGCGCGCGCCGGTATCGGTGGGCTGCACCGAAAAAGTGACGTGGCTTTCGTGCCCGCGCTGGTCTTGGTCATCGTGCCAGGCCCAGGTAAAGCCGACCGACCCGCTGCCGTCCTCGGGCGGTTGCACATGGGTTACCTGGCCCGACACCTCGAAGCGGTTGCCGCTGTCCAGTCCGATCATCACGCAGGTATATGGCCCTAATTGGCTGAAATCGACATCGCAGCGTTCCAATCGCGTGCCTTCGGGGCCCAGCCATTGGGCAATCTGCTCGGGCCGGGTGACCGCAGACCAGAGCCGATCGAGGCTGACGTTGTAGTCGCGGGTTATTTCTAAGTCCTGCAGGTCCTTCATGCCTCTTCCTCCCCGTCGGGATCGAGCGCCAGCAGGGTATCCAACCGGTCGAGGCTGCCCTCCCAAAAGGCGCGGTGGTTGCTGGTCCAATCCGCGATGGCGCGCAGCGCTTCGGGACGGACGGTATAATAACGATGGGTGCCCTTGGCGCGCTGGTCGATCAGGCCGGCGGTGCGCAGCACCTTCAGGTGCCGGGAAATCGCCGGGGCACTGATGCCGAACCCGTCAGACAGGTCGCCGGCCGCCATCTCGCCCCCGGCGACCAGTCGTTCGACGATTTCAAACCGGGTGTCATCCGCCAGCGCGGCAAAGGTCTGCGTGAGCTTGGTCATGCTCACTGTTTAACTTAATAGTTAAATAACGGCAAGAAAAATTACCGGGGCGAGGTGAATTCGTCCCTGGCATAGCCCTGAAGGTACAGCAACGCGGTCAGGTCACCATGATTGATGCGCAGGTCGCATTGCGCCGCAACCGAGGGTTTGGCATGCAGCGCCACGCCGGTGCCGGCGCGGTGCAACATCCCCAGGTCATTGGCGCCGTCACCGACGGCGATCACCTGGTGTTCGGTCAAACCGCGCCGGGCGGAGATCTCTTCCAGCGCCGCGATCTTGGCCTCGCGGCCCAGGATCGGGCGGGCGACCTCGCCGGTCAGGGCGCCATCGTGGATCAGCAGCGTGTTTGCCCGATTCTCGTCAAAGCCGAGTTTGCCGGCAATCGCACCGGTAAAGGCGGTGAAGCCGCCGGAAACCAGCACGGCGTAACCGTCATTGGCCCGCATCGTCGCCAGCAGTTCCGGCCCGCCGGGTGCGAGGGTGATCCGTTCGGCCAGCACCTTGTCGATCACCGACTCGGGCAGGCCTTTCAGCAGGGCGACCCGCTCGGTCAGGGCGCCGTCGAAATCCAGCTCGCCATTCATCGCGCGGGCGGTGATGTCTTTCACCCGGTCGCCCACCCCGGCCTCGTCGGCCAGTTCGTCGATACATTCCTGCTGGATCATGGTTGAATCCATGTCGGCCAGCAGCATCCGCTTG
Organism: Pseudooceanicola lipolyticus; assembly: GCF_002786325.1. Taxonomy (GTDB): domain Bacteria; phylum Pseudomonadota; class Alphaproteobacteria; order Rhodobacterales; family Rhodobacteraceae; genus Pseudooceanicola_C; species Pseudooceanicola_C lipolyticus. Next base: position 11,424 of record NZ_PGTB01000024.1, read on the forward strand.
CGCCGTCCCTCGGTGGGCTGAACGTTCAGGTCGATGCGCAGCGATTGCAGATCCTCCCAGACCTGCCAGCGGTTGCCGGGCATCTCGGCCACGGCAAATTCAACGGCAAGATTGGGTGCCAGCCAGTTGAGCGCGGCTCCACCCCAGGCGCTGCGCAAGGCTTCGGCGGCGGCCGGTTCCAGCGCAGGTGCGGCCGGATTGCTGGTAAGCGTGACGGTGAACATGGCCTCTCCTTCGGATCCCGCCGCGCATTAAGCACGCGGCGGGCCAAATGGAAAGGCATCAGCCGCCGGGGGCGATTGGCGGCAGGGTCCGCAGATATTTGATGATTGCGCGGATGTCTTCCGGTGCGGTCCGCGCGTAATAGGCATAGCCCATCGGCGGGTTCATCTGGGTGCCGCCGGGCCGGACTCCGGTGGTGACCATCTGGAACACTTCGTCATCGCTGTATTGCGCCAGCGCCTCGGGGTGGCTGGTGATATTCGCGGCGATGGACACGCCCCAGGGCCCTTCGAATTCGTAACCGCCGCCGCCCAGGTTGGTTTCAAAATCGGGGCCTTCGTGCGTCAGCGAGTGACACTCGATACAATGCGCCACCGGCCCGGCCAGATAGGCGCCATATTCCACGGTTTCGCCGCGCGGGATATCCGGCACATGCTCGACCGGCGGGCCGTAATTCGGGGGCAGCGGGAAGGGGTAATCCGACCGGCGGAATTCGGTTTCGACCGGCTCCAGCGTGCGGATATAGGCCACGATCGCCGCCAGATCGGTATCGGACAGGCCGCGATACAGCCCGATCGGCATCGGCGGGCCGATCACGCTGCCATCCGGCCGGATGCCCTCGCGAATCGCGCGCGACAATTCGGCATCGCTCCAGTCGGCGATGCGACTGGCCGGGGTGATGTTGGGCGCCTCCGCGGTAAAGGCAACCTCGTGAATCGTCCAGCCGCCATAGGCGGGTGAACCGGGCTCGGGCGCGGTGTGGCAATTGCCACAACCGGCAGGTCCTTCGACAAGATATTCGCCGCGTTCCAGAAGGGAGTTGCCTGATGCTGTCGAGCCGCAGACGGTGGCCGCGAAGGCGGCCAGAAATATTTGGGTTTTCAATTTAGCACTCCGTCAAAAGCAGAGAATCGCTTTGGCCGCCTCCGGCCAGGTGATTCAATCTAGCACAGCGCGCGGTGCACCAAGCATCAGAATTATATCCTGCTGTGCCGGTCCTCCGGGCGGCGTCGCGTGCCGGCAGGGGCCCGTTAAATGCAGGGAAACGCACAGAAAGCGACATGCCGCTGCCTGTCAGCGACATCTGCCGCCTTGCGCGGTTTCCGAATCACCCCTATACGCAGCAGCGGGACACCCCTCCCCAACGAGGGGCGCTTATCTGGAAGGGTAGCATCAATGGCTATTGCTCAACCGGCATCGCGGCCGGTCAATCCGCGGTTCTCCTCTGGCCCCTGCGCCAAACCCCCTGCATTCACCCTCGACAAGCTGTCCGGCGCCGCGCTGGGCCGGTCGCACCGTGCCGCCATCGGCAAGGCCAAGCTGAAGGCGGCCATCGACGAGACGCGCGAGATTCTCGGCATTCCGGCCGACTATCGCATCGGCATCGTGCCGGCCTCGGATACCGGCGCCGTCGAAATGGCGATGTGGTCGATGCTGGGCGCGCGCAAGGCCACGATGCTGGCCTGGGAAAGCTTTGGCGCCGGCTGGGTCACCGATGTGGTCAAGCAGCTGAAAATCGACGCCGAGGTGAAAGAAGCCGGCTATGGCGAAATCGTCGATTTCGCCGAAGTGGATTTCGACACCGATGTCGTCTTCACCTGGAACGGCACCACTTCGGGTGTGCGGGTGCCCAATGGCGACGCCATCCCGGCCGACCGGGCCGGCCTGACCATCTGCGACGCGACATCGGCCGCCTTCGCGATGGACCTGCCCTGGGACAAGCTGGATGTGGTCACCTTCTCGTGGCAGAAGGTGCTGGGCGGTGAAGCGGCGCATGGCATGCTGATCCTGAGCCCCCGCGCGGTCGAGCGGCTGGAAAGCTATACCCCGGCCTGGCCGCTGCCCAAGATCTTCCGCATGACCAAGGGTGGCAAGCTGAACGAAGGTATCTTCAAGGGCGAAACCATCAACACGCCGTCGATGCTGGCGGTCGAGGATTACCTGGTTGCGCTGGACTGGGCGCGCTCGGTGGGCGGGCTGAAGGGCCTTATCGCGCGGGCCGATGCCAACACGGCGGCGGTTTCGGCCTTTGTAGAGACCCATGACTGGATCGACTTCCTGGCAAGCGACCCGGCGACGCGGTCCAACACCTCGGTCTGCGTGAAGTTCACCGACGCCCGGATCAAGGATGGCGCCGCCTTTGCCAAGGCCGTAGCCAAGCGGTTGGAAGCGGAAAACGCGGCGCTGGATGTGGGTGCCTATCGCGATGCGCCTCCGGGTCTGCGGATCTGGTGCGGCTCGACGGTGGAAACCGCCGATGTCGAGGCGCTGCTGCCCTGGATCGAATGGGCCTTCGAGGCCGAGATCGCGGCGCAGACCGAAGCCGCCTGAACCTGCCCTCCCCGCGCAGGCGGGGATCTTTCCCCCGGTTCCTCCGACACTGGAGAGCCCCGCGCGTGCGGGGCATTAAACAAGGATCCCAAAATGGCTCCCAAAGTACTCATTTCCGACAAGCTGTCCGACGCCGCCGTCCAGATTTTCAAGGATAACGGCATCGAGGTCGATTTCATGCCCGAGCTGGGCAAGGACAAGGAAAAGCTGGCCGAGATCATCGGCAATTACGACGGCCTTGCCATCCGGTCGGCCACCAAGGTGACACCGACCATCCTGGAAAAGGCTGACAAGCTGAAGGTCATCGGCCGCGCCGGGATCGGCACCGACAATATCGACAAGGACGCCGCCTCGAAAAAGGGCGTGATCGTGATGAACACGCCGTTCGGCAACATGATCACCACCGCCGAACATGCCATCGCGCTGATGTTCGCGGTGGCGCGCCAGCTGCCCGAGGCCAGCGCCTCGACCCATGCCGGAAAATGGGAAAAGTCGAAATTCATGGGTGTCGAGCTGACCGGCAAGACGCTGGGCGTGATCGGTGCCGGCAATATCGGCGGCATCGTCTGCAACCGGGCGCGCGGGCTGCATATGAAAGTCATCGCTTATGATCCCTATCTGGGCGAGGACAAGGCCGACAAGATGGGTGTCGAAAAGGTCGAGCTGGACGAGCTGCTGAAAAAGGCCGATTTCATCACCCTGCATGTGCCGCTAACCGAGCAGACCCGCAATGTTCTGTCGCGCGAGAACCTGGCCAAGACCAAGAAAGGCGTGCGCATCATCAACTGTGCCCGCGGCGGCCTGGTTGACGAAGAGGCGCTGGCCGAGATGCTGAAATCCGGCCATGTCGCCGGCGCGGCGATCGACGTGTTCAGCACCGAACCCGCCACCGATAGCCCGCTGTTCAACCTGCCCAACGTGGTGTGCACCCCGCATCTGGGTGCGGCCACCACCGAGGCGCAGGAAAACGTGGCGCTGCAGGTGGCCGAGCAGATGTCGAACTATCTGCTGACCGGTGCGGTGGAAAACGCGCTGAACATGCCCAGCGTCACCGCCGAAGAGGCCAAGATCATGGGCCCCTGGCTGAAACTGGCCGGGCATCTGGGCAGCTTCATCGGCCAGATGACCGACGAACCGATCAAGGCGATCAACATCCTCTATGACGGCTCGGTCTCGGAAATGAATCTCGAGGCGCTGAATTGCGGCGTGGTTGCGGGCATCATGAAACGGGTCAACCCGGATGTGAACATGGTGTCGGCCCCGGTGGTCGCCAAGGAACGCGGCATCAAGATCAGCACCACCAACCAGGACAAGTCCGGCGCGTTTGATGGCTATATCAAGGTGACGGTGGTGACCGATAAACGCGAGCGGTCGATCGCAGGCACGGTGTTCAGCGATGGCAAGCCGCGCTTTATCCAGATCAAGGGCATCAATATCGATGCCGAGATCGGCGCGCATATGCTCTATACCACCAACGAGGATGTGCCGGGCATCATCGGTACGCTGGGCCAGACGCTGGGTGCAAACGGCGTGAACATCGCCAACTTTACCCTGGGCCGTGCCGCGCCGAGGGGCGAGGCCATTGCCCTGCTTTACGTTGACGAGCTGGTTTCGGCGGAGACCATCGCCAAGCTGAAGGACACCGGGCTGTTCCGGCAGGTCAAGCCGCTGCAATTCGACGTGGCCTGATAGAAAAACGGCGCTGCGCGGGGCGATACGCTCCGCGTGGTGCCCTTGACGCCATCGGTCCGCAGTGACCGGACCGGCGGTGGACCTTTCCGGCGGGGTGTGAAACACAAGCTTCCGCAGGGCAACGAGGTCATTTCATGTCATCCCCCATCTATGCCATCGGTGATATTCACGGGCAGCTTGCCTTTCTCGAACAGGCGCTGGCCTGGATCGAGGCCGATGGCGGGCCCGATGCCGAGATCGTGTTCCTGGGTGACCTGGTCGACCGGGGCGCGGAGTCGCGCGCGGTGATCGAACGGCTGATCGCCGGACAGGCCGCCGGCCGTCGCTGGACCGTGGTCAAGGGCAATCACGACCGCATGTTCTCCCGCTTCCTCAGCGATGGAACCCTACATGACGACCAGGTCAAATCCGGCATCGGCTGGCTGCACCCGCGCCTGGGCGGCGCGGCAACACTGGCCTCCTATGGCGTGACCGAAGCGGAAACGCGGCCCTTTGCCGAGGTTCTGGAACAGGCGCGACAGGCGGTGCCCGCGACACATCGCAATTTCCTGGAAACGCTGCCGGTGTACGAAGAACGGGCCGAGTTGCTGTTCGTCCATGCCGGTATTCGCCCCGGCGTGGCGCTGGCCGAGCAGGCCGAGGATGATCTGGTCTGGATACGCGCCGGGTTTCTGGATGACACGCGGCCGCATCCGTGGCTGGTGGTGCACGGGCATACCGCGCTTGACGTGCCCTGTCATCACGGCAACCGGGTCAACCTGGATGGCGGCGCCGGCTATGGCCGGCCGATCTATCCGGCGGTGTTCGAAGGGCGCGAGGTCTGGCTGCTGGATGAAGGCGGGCGGATGTCGCTGGGATAGTCCCGGCGGCAAAATCGGGCCTATGTCCACAGATCGGTCGACAGGTATTTAAGCCCGCTGTCGCAGATCAACGCGGCGATGGTGCCGCCCTTTTCGGGCCCTTCCAGCAGGCGCAGCGCGGCGGCGACATTGGCTCCGGCCGAGAATCCGGCAAAAATGCCTTCCTCAACCGCCAGCGCGCGGGCGGTGCTGCGGGCCTCGTCCCCGGTGACTGTCAGATAACCATCGACCGGGGCCCCGGCCAGCAGCGACAGATCCGCCATGGCATAGCCGCCGCCCTGGATCGGGTGGGCGGGATCGCGGACCGGAGCACCGGACAGCGCGGCGGCGCCTTCGGGTTCCAGAACATAGCCTCTAAGCGCGGGGTTCTCCCTTTTCAGAGCCTGAATCACCCCCGCATAGCTGCCGCCCGAACCGGCGAAATCGACAAAGGCAGTCAGGCTGCCGCCGCTATCGGCCCAAAGTTCGGGGCCGGTGGTGTCGGCATGGGCGCGGGCATTGCCGGGGTGGTTGAACTGATCGGCGCGAAAGGCGCCACGCTCGGCGGTCAGGCGCTGCGCTTCGGCCTCGACCAGGGCCAGATCGGCGCCCGAAACCTCGCCTGCGCGGCTGCCTGGCGCCTGGTCGACCAGCACCACCTCGGCCCCCAGCGCCGCCATCATCGCGGCACGCTCGGGCGAGTTGCCGCAGCTCATCACCGCGACAAAGGGATGGCCCAGCTGGCGGCAGACGATGGCCAGGCCGGTGCCCATGTTGCCCGAAGTCAATTCAACCACCCCCTGGCCGGGGTGCAGGCTGCCGTCGGCCCGCGCCATGCGGATGATGCCCAGCGCGGCGCGATCTTTCTTGGAAAAGCCGGGGTTGAGATAGTCCAGCTTGGCCAGGATACGCCCGTTCAGCCCCCGCGCGGCGGTCATCCGGTCCAGCCAGACCGCCGGCGTGCGCCCGATCACGTCGAGAATGGAACCGGCGGCGGTCATGTCCAGTCCAGCACCACCTTGCCGCTTTGCCCGGATTTCATCGCGGCAAAGCCCTGTTCGAATTCTGCCACCGGGAAACGGTGGGTGATCACGCCCGAGATATCCAGCCCGTTCTGCAACATCGCGATCATCTTGTACCAGGTTTCGAATATCTCGCGGCCATAAACGCCCTTGATGGTGATCGCCTTGAACACGATGCGCGACCAGTCCACCGGGCTTTTGCCCGGCGGGATGCCCAGCAGGGCGATATGCCCGCCCATCACCAGCGCCTCGACCATCTGATCCAGCGCCTGCTGATTGCCGGACATTTCCAACCCGACATCAAAGCCTTCCTTCATCTTCAGATCCGACTCTACCTGGGCCAGATCCTGGGTGGTGACATTCACCGGGATCACGTCGGCCACCCGCGCGGCAAGGTCCAGCCGCGCCTGGTTGACATCGGTGATCACCACATGGCGGGCGCCGACATGGCGGGCGACGGCGGCGGCCATGATGCCGATCGGCCCGGCGCCGGTGACCAGCACATCCTCGCCCACCAAATCAAAGCTGAGCGCGGTATGCACCGCGTTGCCCAGCGGATCGAGTATGGCGCCGATCTCGTCCGGGATGTCGTCGGGCAGGGGTACCACGTTGAAGGCGGGCAGGCGCAGGTATTGGGCGAAGGCACCCGGCTCGTTCACGCCGATGCCGCGCGTCGCCGGATCCAGGTGAAACTTGCCGGCCCGGCTTTGCCGCGAGGTCTTGCCGATCAGATGGCCCTCGCCGGAACAACGCTGGCCCAGTTCCAGTCCCTCGACACGGCGGCCGATCTCGACGATCTCGCCGGCAAATTCATGGCCGGTGATCAGCGGCACCGGCACAGTTTTCTGCGCCCATTCATCCCAGTTCCAGATATGGATATCGGTGCCGCAGATGCCGGTCTTGTTGATCTTGATCAGCACGTCATCGGGGCCGATCTCGGGCACTGGCGCCGATTGCAGCCAAAGGCCGGGTTCGGATTTCGCCTTGACCAGGGCCTGCATTTTGTTGGTCATCCGGTCCTCCGTTCAAAGGCGAGCCACGTGGCGGTGATGCCGGCCTCTGCCTCTTCCGCGTTGCGCGGCGGCGCCTCGGTCTGCCGCAGCAGGTCAAGCCCAGCGGCGGCGGCGCGGGTGATTTCCGCGCCGGTCTCCAGCGCCCAGACATCCCGTTGCGGTATGGCGGGGCCGTTGCGCAGGCACAGGAACAGCCGGCCTGCCGGGCCGAGCAGGTCGACAAGGCGGGCCAACGCGATGTCCCGTGCTTCGACCGAAAGGTGATGCCAGACGAGGTTCGCAAGGATAACGTCGAATGAACCCGCGACGCCGTCCAGGTCGGGGAGGCGGGCATCGACCAGGGTTGCCGTTGGGGCGCGGGTGGCGATCGCGACGCGGAACCTGGCGATGGGTTCGGCGGCAATGACCGGATGGCCGCGAGCGGCCAGCCACGCAGCGTCGCGCCCGCTGCCGGGGCCCACATCCAGGCAGGGCGCTGGGGGCGGCGGCAGCAGGTCGGCGATGGGTGCCAGCACCTGCTCGGCCGTGACCGCGTCATAGCGGGTGATCAAGGCATCGGCATGGTCGGCATAAACGTCCAGAGCCTTGCTCATTTCAACACCCCCGTGGCACGGCCTGCGGTTTCAAACGCCACCAACGCGCGGTCCAGCTCGTCCCGGGTCAGCGCCGCGTTCATCTGGGTGCGGATGCGGGCCTGGCCCCGCGGCACCACCGGGAAGAAAAAGCCCGAGACATAAACGCCCTCCTCGAACAGGCGCGCGGCCATGTCCTGCGCCAGCTGCGCCTCGCCCAGCATGACAGGAATGATCGGGTGTTCGCCGGGCAGCAGGTCAAAACCCAGCCGCGCCAGCCCGGCGCGCCAATAAGCGGCGTTGTCGAACAGTTGCGCGCGCAGCGCGTCGCCCTCTTCGACCAGGCGGATCGCCTCGATCCCGGCGGCGGCGATGGCGGGCGGCAGCGAATTGGAGAACAGATAGGGCCGGGCGCGCTGGCGCAGCAGGTCGACCACCGGCTGGGCGGCGGCGATATAGCCGCCGATGGCCCCGCCCAGCGCCTTGCCCAGGGTCCCGGTCAGGATGTCGACCGGCACGCCAGCATGGGCCGGAGTGCCGCGCCCCTGCGGCCCCATAAAGCCGGTGGCGTGGCAGTCATCCACCATCACCAGCGCCTCGTACCAGTCGGCCAGGGCGCGGATCTCGGCCAGCTTCGCCAGGTAACCATCCATGCTGAACACGCCGTCGGTGGCGATCATGACATGCCGCGCGCCGGCGGCGCGGGCGGCCTTCAGCTGGGCCTCCAGATCCGCCATGTCGGAATTGGCATAGCGGTATCTTTTCGCCTTGCAGAGCCTGATCCCGTCGATGATCGAGGCATGGTTCAACGCATCCGAGATCACCGCGTCCTCGGGCCCCAGAAGCGGTTCGAACACGCCGCCATTGGCATCGAAACAGGCGGCAAACAGGATCGCGTCGTCCAGGCCGAGAAACTGTGCCAGCCGCTGTTCCAGCGCGCGGTGCAGGTCCTGGGTGCCGCAGATGAAGCGCACGCTGGCCATGCCGAATCCGTGATCGTCCATCGCCCTTTTGGCCGCGGCGATCAGCGCGGGATGATCGGCAAGGCCGAGATAGTTGTTGGCGCAGAGATTGATCACGCTGCGCCCGTTCACGGTGATTTCGCCGCCCTGTGGCGAGGTGATCAGCCGTTCGCGCTTGGTCAGCCCCTCGGCGTCGATTTCGGCAAGCGTGTTAGAAACATGGTCGAGAAAGGCGGTGGACATATGGCGACTCTCCTTTGCCCAGAATTCTACCATAGCGGATGCCAGTCCGAAATACAGGAAATCCATGTTAACGGAAAAAATCCGCTTAAACGGATTAGTCCGCGTATTTGACGATCAACAACGCGCGGGCGGGCCCGGAAGCAGGTGCAATCGAATGTGGCACATCGGCAGCATAGCGCGCGGTGTCGCCTTTGGCCAAAACCGCCTCGGCCGTGCCGGAATTTACCGTAAGCGTGCCCTCGATCACGGTCAGATGTTCACGGGTGCCGCGGGTATGCGGCTGGCTGACCAGGGCGCCGCCCTCGGAAAAGACCAGTTCGTAAACCTCGTGATGCTCGGCCTCTTCCGGCGGAGACAGGATGCGGATGCGGCAGCCCTGGCCGCGATTGTCGATGGTCGGCGCCTCGGCGGCACGCAGGATGTCGATGCTGTCCGGTACGTTCCCGGCATCCAGCAGGCCGGCAAAATCAATCTGCAATGCGCGGGTGAGGTTCCACAGGGTCGAAATTGTGGGGCTGCTTTCGCCGCGTTCGATCTGGCTGACCATCGAACGTGACACGCCGGAAAGATTGGCCACCGCTTCCAGCGACAGACCTTGCGCGCGCCGGGCGTCTTTCAGCCGCGCGGGCAGGCGGGTCAGGATATCACCGGCGTCTTCCGTCATGACGGAACTGTGTCCGCCCGTTCCCTGTACTTGTCAATATGGGTCAGCGGGCGCCCACTGACGCCGCGTCGAAACGGCGAGCTTTTGCGGGCCGGGCTGGACTTGCCTTGCTGCGGGTGCAAAGTGATGAACAGCTTTTAAAAGGGGGAGATCACAGATGACGGATGTAGTAATTCTGGACGGCGCGCGGACGGCCATCGGGACCTTCGGCGGGGCGCTGGCCAGCACCGCGCCCATCGACCTGGCCACAGTCGCGACCGAGGCAGCGTTGGAGCGGTCCGGTGTCGAGGGCGGGCAGATCGGGCATGTGGTGTTCGGCCATGTGATCAACACCGAACCGCGCGACATGTATCTCAGCCGCGTCGCCGCGATGCAGGCGGGCGTGCCGGAAAGCAGCCCGGCGATGAACGTCAACCGGCTGTGTGGCTCGGGGGCGCAGGCCATCGTCTCCGCCGTGCAGGCGCTGATGCTGGGCGATGCCGAATTTGCCCTGGCCGGCGGCGCCGAAAGCATGTCGCGCAGCCCCTATATCGTGCCGGCGGCCCGCTGGGGCCAGAAGATGGGCGACATCAAGTCGCTCGACATGATGCTGGGCGCGCTGAACTGCCCCTTCGGCACCGGCCATATGGGGGTGACCGCCGAAAACGTGGCGACCGAGCACCAGATCACCCGCGAGGATCAGGACGCCTTTGCGCTGGTGTCGCAGCAGCGGGCGGCCGAGGCGATCAAGGCAGGCCATTTCGACCGCGAGATCGCGCCGGTCGAGGTGATGGTCAAACGCGAAAAGGTGCCGTTCAAGCTGGACGAGCACCCGAAATCGACCAGTGCCGAGGCGCTGGCCGGTCTACGCCCCGCCTTCAAGAAAGACGGATCGGTCACCGCCGGCAATGCCAGCGGCATCAATGACGGCGCGGCGGCGCTGGTGCTGGCCAGCGCCACGGCGGCGGAAAAGGCCGGGCTGAAACCACGCGCGCGCGTGCTGGGCTATGCCCATGCCGGGGTGCGGCCCGAGGTGATGGGCGTGGGCCCGATCCCGGCAGTGCGCAACCTGATGGAGCGCACCGGGCTGAGCGTGGCTGATTTCGACGTGATCGAATCGAACGAGGCCTTTGCCGCGCAGGCCATCGCGGTGAACCGCGAACTGGGCCTGAACACCGACCGGGTGAACCCCAATGGCGGCGCCATCGCGCTGGGCCACCCGGTAGGCGCCACCGGCGCGATCATCACCGTCAAGGCCCTGTACGAGCTGGAACGCATCGGTGGGTCCAAGGCGCTGATCACCATGTGCATCGGCGGCGGCCAGGGCATCGCGCTGGCGATCGAACGTCTCTGACCGGATGTAGCGCGGGGCGTTGCGAAACCGCTTGCCGCGCCGCATCCCGGCCTGCGGCGAGCGGCGGGCTGGTGCCCTGTGATCGACATTTTTGACCCTCCGGGCCGGGCGTGCCGCCTGGCCCGTCATTGCCATCGCTGAGCCGACCATCGCGATCCTGCCTTCCGGGTCGTTACGTACGGTGTTCCCCGCAGCTGGATGCTGCCGTCATCAGCGAAGGACAGGCGGGTATGCCCGGCTTGGATCACCGTGGCATATATATCGATGAGCGCCGCGCCCGTGGGTGCCGCCTCGGCCAGATTTCGGAGCAGGCGTAAAATATCGGCCCTGTCGCTGCAACCGTCATCTATTGGCCATGAGTTCTGACCTTAGCAGACATCGTCTCAAACTAAGCTTAGGCTTCACAGCCCGTCGCCGATGAGAGCGGGTGCCAGGCCGCACTTTAAGGCTGTGATGGCAGGTGCCGGGGGTTAGCGCTGGCGAGTTTCGGCGATCATGGCGAGCAGCTCGGCCATCACGGTTGCTCCGAGCAGCGAGGTAATCTGACCGGGGCCGTCGTAGGTTGGCGTGATTTCGACAACGTCGCAGCCCTTGATGTCGAGGCCGCGGATTTGGCGCAGGATGGCGAGGGTTTCGCGGGCGGTGGGACCGCCGGCTTCGGGCGTTTCGACGGCGGGGGCCGCCGAGGGGTCGACGAAATCCATGTCGAAGGTCACGAATACCGGTGCACCGGCGGTACGGGCGGCGATGCGCTCTGCCACGGCGTCGATCCCCATCTCGAAGATGGCGTCCGTGGTCACGACGTCATAGCCGAGGTCCAGCGACTGGGTGATGTCGCCGCTGCGAAAGAGCGAACCGCGCATGCCAAGCTGGATCGACTTATGCGGATCGACGATCCCCTCTTCCACAGCCCGCAAGAAGGGCGTGCCGGCCGAATACCGCTTCTCAGCGAAATAGGTGTCCCAGGTGTCGGTGTGACTGTCGAAATGGACCAGCGCCAGCGGCCCGTGCCGCCGTGCCACGGCGCGGAGCTCGGCCAGCGTCACCGAATGGTCGCCGCCAAGGCAACAGGGCACCGCACCTGCCTCGACGACGCGCGCCACGGCCTGTTCGAGCCATTCCAGAGTTTCCATCTCGTATCCCGGCACCACCGGCGCATCGCCGATGTCAGCGATCTGAAGCGCCTGGAATACGTCGATGTTGCCGCGATAGGGATTAAAGGGGCGCAGCATGATCGACGCCTGACGGATGGCGTTCGGGCCCATGCGCGCACCGGTGCGAAACGGCGCTCCGGAATCGGAGGGCAACCCGAGGATCGCGGCATCCAGCCCCTCGGCGGTGTCGCGCACGGGAAGCCGCATAAAGCTGGGCATGCCCACAAAGCGAGGCACGGCAAGGCTGTCTTTCGGCGCCGGGGGCGTTTCGCTCATGGCTGAACCTCGGAGAATTCGAGTTCGATCTCGCGCGGGACACAATCGGGGCCGTTGATCGGCGTGACATCCTGCGGACAGGCCGAGAGCACCAGGATGATGTCACGATCCGCGCGCAGGGTGACGTGGTCTCCCGGGCTGGCGACGGGCAGTTCGCGCAGGATTTCGCCCTCGGGGCTGACGCCGACGCGCATGAACAGGTTCAGCGAGGCCGGGGTGAAAGGCATCGACAGGCCGATCTGTGACAGAGCGTCGTGGAAATTGCCGGCGCAGCTCCGGTGCTCTGGCGGCTGGTCGAGGTCAGCATAGAGCGGACCATTGCAGGGGCAGAGCTGGGTATCGTGATGACCGGGCGAGCTGTCTTCGATCATGGTGAAGAGCGGACGACGGTCCATCCCCATGACCGCGAGGCCGGTGTCCAGATAGATCGACGAATTGACCGAGCGTGTGTGCTCCATCGAGCTGTAGTCACAGGTGCCGTGGCCGGTTTCGGCGCCATCATCGGCCAGCGCCCAGGCATCGACGGCCTGTGTGCCATAAGGGTTAATGACGCGGACGGTCTGACCCGCTTTCATGCGCCATGCGCCACCCATCCGGGCCTCCAGCGTGAGTTTGGTCATGGTTTGGACTCAGCTCGCATAGACAGAGGCGAAATCGCGAAAGCCCTTGATCTCTATCGGGTTGCCCGAGGGGTCGAAGAAGAACATGGTGCGCTGCTCTCCCGATCCGCCCTCGAAGCGGACAACGGGCGGGATGTCAAAGGCGATACCGGCCTGTTCAAGACGCTCGGCCAGCGCCTTCCAGTCGTCGAGCGGCAGCACGGCGCCTATGTGGGGCATCATCACCATGTGATCGCCGACCTTGCCGGTGCGCGTGGTCATGAACGGTTCGCCAAGGTGCAGAGAGAGCTGATGGCCGAAAAAGTCGAAATCGACCCATGTCTCGGTGCTGCGCCCTTCCTTGCAGCCCAGAACCCCGCCGTAAAAGGCACGGGCCTCGTCGAGGTCAGTGATATGGATGGCGAGATGAAAGAGGGATTGCATCATGTTCTCCGAAGTATGCGTTATTTTACGGTCAGGCTGCGCGGCAGGTTCGAAAGCGGTTCCGCACCGCTCTCGGTTAGGATCACGGTTTCGGAGGCTCCGACCGTAAAGGCGCCGTAGCTGCGCAGCGTTGCAGGCAGGTGAAACACCATACCGGGTTCAAAGGGGCGATCGACGCCGGTGAAGAGGGACAGCAGCGCGCCTTCGCCCCAGTCCGGCGCAAAGGCGACGCCCATCGAGTAGCCGATCCGCTTGCGGAAGGCGGCGGTGTAGCCTGCGGCGTCTATCACGTGCTGTGCCGCCTCGTGTGCGGCGGCGCAAGGGACGCCCGGCCGCATCGCGGCCAGCGCGGCATCCAGTGCCCGCTCGGCCGTGTCCATCATGCGCTGTGCCTCCGCCGGGGGAGACCCGATCCAGACCGACCGCATCAGGGCCGCGTGATAGCGGTCGTGACTGGCCGCAAGCTCAAGAAACACAGCATCGCCGTATTCCATCATGCGCCGCCGCCACGTGGCGTGCGGGACGCCCGAGCGCGGACCGGAACTGACAAGCGGCTCCATCGCCATCGACTCGGACCCGGCAGAGGTGGCGGCGGCGATCATCGCCGCAGCGACCGTGTTCTCGGACACCCCGACCTCGCAGGCCTCGATCGCGGCGACGAGCCCGGCCTGCGTATAGGCTGCCGCGCGGCGGATCGCATCGAGTTCAAGCGGGGATTTCACCACCCGCAGCGCCTCGACCCAGCCCGATCCGTCGGTCAGGGTGACGGGCAGCGTGGCGTCCATCCGGGCAAAGGTATCGGGGCTGACGAACCAGCCGCTGCGCTCGACGGCCAGTTGCTGAAGGCCCATGGCGCCCACCATCTCGGCAAGGCGGGCCACCGGATCAGTGCCATCCTGCCATGTCTCAATCTGCGACAGGTAGGTTGCGGCCCGCGCGCCGGTCTCTTCCAACTGGCGCACAAGAAGGCGCGGCGCGCCGCTTTCCTGCACCACAAGCGCCTGAAAGGCAAAGTAGCCCGCCGTCTGGCGACCCGTCGCCCAGAAGATATTCTCGGGACCGGTCAGCAACAGGGCCTCGGCCCCTTCTGCGCGCAGGCGGGCCTGAATGGCCGTGATACGGCGGTCGTACTCTTCGGGCGGGAAAACGGTTTCGCTCGGAACCGCGATGGTTGGCGCGAGGTCGAGGGTGTCAGTCATTATTTTGCGCCTGAGAAGGTCTGGAGAAAGCGGTCGCGCACGTGTTCGAAGTGCTGCCACATGGCGGCGTGGGCAGCCTCGGCATCGCCCCGGTCGATTGCGTCGATGATCTCGACATGTTCGCGGGCCTGATCAGTGAAGGTGTCGTAGGTGCGGGTCAGCGTGCAGCGACGAGCGATGGCGCGCTGCTCGGCAAGGATGCCCGGCAGGATCTCGAGTCGGGCGGCACGGGCCACTGCCATGTGAAACCGCTCGTCGGCTGCCCAGAAGGCGTCGAACCCAGTATGGGTGCCGGTTGCAAAGGCCTGCATTTCGTCCCGCAGGCCAGCCAGTTCTTGCGTCGGCGGATAACCCGCGGCGCGCGCGGCGGCGGCGCTTTCGAGTTGCTGTCGCAGCTTCACGATTTCGAACAGTTGCTCGACGGTGACGGATCGGACGAGGATTACCCCGTTCTTCAGCCGGTCGATCACGCCCTCGTTCTCAAGTTGCGACAGGGCCGTGCGCAGTGGGGTGCGCGAGATGCCAAGGTCTTCGGCAAGCCCTCGTTCGGAAAGCACCGACTCGGCCGGGGTCCGGCCCTGAACGATGTCGTCCTTCAAACGACGGTAGGCCGCCTGCGAGAGGGTTTCTCCGCTCATGCTGCCTCCGAGATGACGGCGAGCGTCACGGCCTCGACCGCGACGGCGAGGTCGGCCTCGTCCATACCTTCTTCAGGGCAATGGCTGCCGTCCCAGTTGCGGATGAAGACCATTACGCTGTCCCACCCGGCGGTGGCAAAGGCGGCTGCATCGTGCCCGCCGCCCGAGAGCATCCGGCGCGGGCTGTCGCCGCGCCGTGCCGCGCCGTCGGTGACCCAGCCCGCCATTTCGGGCGACATGCGCTCGGGCTTCGAGCGCGTCTGGAGACCAAGGTCGAACTTGATGCCCGGTGTCGCCGCCTCGATCCGTGCGATCTCGGCCTTGAACGCCGCATCCGCCGCATCGAGCGTTGCTTGGTCATCGGAGCGCAGGTCGATGCAGAAGCCTGCATGACCGGCCACCTTGGCCATCGCGTGGGCGGGCCCTGCGGCGTCGAGCTTGCCGAAAGTCACGGTCAGGTCGTGGCCTGCCACCAGCATGTCGTCCCAGACGCGGTTCATCGCCACCACCAGTTCGGACAGGGCGACCACGGCGTCGGCGCGGCCCTCGCGCGGGGCGGCACCGGAATGGGCCCAGGTGCCATGCACCTGCGCCGCACGGTAGCGCAGCCCGCCGCGCACCGCCTCGACGATCCCATACGCCTCGCCAGCGGTGAAGAGGATCGGGCCCTGCTCGATATGGAACTCGACAAAGCGCGCCGGCGGCGGCGCTGTCTGGTTCAGGACCGCATCAGAGGAATAGCCCTGATCGGCCATGTGCTCGGCCAAGGTGCGGCCGCTGTCCACGCGCCGTGCTTCGAAATCGGCGGGCGTCAGCAGCCCAAGGTAGGCGCGCGAGCCGATATAAGAAACGGGAAACCACACGCTTTCCTCGGCCCGGGTGACCGTCAGAACGATGTCACTGCAGGGCGTGATCCCGCCTTTGACCAAGGCGCGGATCATGGCCAGTGCCCCGATCACACCGGCCGGCCCGTCATAGGCCCCCCCCATGCTGACGGTGTCGAGATGCGAACCGATGAAAAGCGGAGTGGCCTCGGGGTTCCGCCCCGCCATGCGGGCAAAGAGGTTGCCGGCGGCATCGCGCGTAACGGTCAGACCAAGAGCCAAAACCTCGGCTTCGATCAGCGCATGCGCCTCGGACTCAAGGTGGCTGTAAGACGGGCGGGTCCAGCCCGGCCCCGGCTCGGACAGCGCATTCACAGCCTCAAGGCCCCGATTGATCGTGGTGCGGATCTCGTCCGTCATCTCGGGGGTCAGGGTGGGTTCGCTCATGCGGTCGCCTTCCGGATGTCTGGGTTGAGCGTGGTGGCAGGCATCCCGCCTTGCAGCGCCGTAATTACGTGCCCGGCAGCCGCGCAGGCGACCCGGCTGAGCGCATCCTCGGTGGTGGCGCCAAGGTGCGGGGTGAAGATGACATTTTCATATTGCGCCAGCGGCCCCTGCGGCGCGTCGGGCGAATAGACATCGAGCCCTGCGCCGGCAAGGCGCCCTGACGCCAGCGCCTCTGCCAGCGCCTCTTCATCGACGACACCCGCCCGCGCGAGGTTAACCAGCAACGCGCCCGGCTTGGTCACCGCGAACCGTGCCCGGTTCATCAGGTGCCGAGTTTCGGGGCGCATCGAGGTATGGAGCGAAACGAGATCGGCCTGTGCCAGCCCCTTCTCGAGTTCCGTCACCCGCTCGAAGGGCGCGGTGTCGGTGGCATTCGGCGAATAGACCAGAACACGCATTCCCAGTGCCGCGTCCAGCATCCGGCCAAAGCGGCTGCCGATCGCACCCCAGCCAACGATGAGGGCTGTCTTGCCCTCCAGCTCGGAAAAGCTGCGGCTCTCGCGAAAGCCTGCTGTCCCTGCACGTTCCCAGCGGTCGGCCGCCGTCAGGCCGCGCGCCAGTGCCAGCGTCAGGCCCAGCGCCAGTTCAGCCACCGAGCGCGCATTGGCGCCGGGCGTGTTGGCCACGAGGACGCCCTTTTCAGCGGCGGCTTCCTTATCGACGGCATCGTGCCCGGTGCCATGCACCACGACCACCTGAAGCTGGTCGGCCCCGGCGAACGCCTCGGCGCTGAAGGCTGCATTGCGAATGATGACCGCATCACAGCCCGCCACGGACGCGGCAAGGCTTGCGCCGTCTGTCGCTGGAGCCATCACCGGTTCGATCCCGGCCTCACGCAGCAGGCGCAGCCCGTCGTGGTGAATGGGTTGTACGATCAGGCATTTCATGTGGCATCGGCCCTATCTGCATTCAGCGTCTGAAGACGTCGAAAAATCGCGTCGCGGGCACCCTCCAGATGGGCGCGCATCGCCTTCTCCGCGCGCGGGCCATCCTGGTCCCTTAGCGCGTCGAGAATGTCGAGATGCTCGGCACATCCCTTGAGAAACCGCGCTGGCACCTGCGTGTGGTCAAAGATGGCCGTGCGCCGGTGTAGGTTGGCGATGACCTTTGCCGTCGCCCGGTTTCCGGCCGCCAGCGCGATCATCTGGTGAAACTCGTTGTCCGTGTCCCACGCACGTCCCTCGTCGCCGGGCCCCTCGCGCATCAGCGCCATGACACGCGCCTCCATCGCATCCAGTTCATCGCGCGCAATGCCGATAGCCGCTGCGGCGCAGGTCGGTTCGAGGCTCAGACGGATGAAAAAGATCTCGTCGACCTCGGCCTCGCTGCATCGCCGAACACGGGTAAAACGGCCCTGCACCTCGGCCAGCCCCTCGCTCAGGATGCGTTTCATCGCCTCGCGGACCGGAGTCCGCGACATGGCAAGCCGTTCTCCAAGCGCCGCTTCTTGCAGAACCTCGCCCGGCTTCAGCTCGCCTTCGAGGATCATGCGCAGGATTTCGTGGTGCGCCTTGCTCACAAGGCTGACATCGGTGCTCATGGTGCTCTCCCCATCAGGATGGCCTCGGGGTCATAGATGCCGCCGACCAGATCACAGGACAGCAGATATTCGGAGGTCAGATGTCCGGTCGATTTGCCGACGAGACTGTCCAGCAGGGCGGCCAGGGCGGAGGCTTGCCGGCGCGCGGCCTCTTCGGCGGTGGGTCGGTCGACGACCTGAAACCGAAAGCGCGTTCCGGTTGGCATCTGGGCAAGGCGCGGCAGATCGGCGGAGATCACGGTTGCGATCTTGGGATAGCCGCCGGTGGTCTGGCACTCGGCCATCAGAACCATCGGCTTGCTCGATCCCGGCACTTGGATTGCGCCGGGAACCGCACCATCGGAAATGATGTCATGCCCATCGATCGCCGGAAGGTCGGGACCATCGAGGATCGAGGCCATGCGGTCACGCTGTGCGGTGATCAGGAATTCTTCAGTCGAGAGCCGGTCAAGTACCTCGGGAGTGAATTTTCTGTCCTGCGGCCCGAGAACGATGCGGATCGGGTCCGACAGCCGGTGTGCGGCGGGCGGGGACGCGGGGCGCAACAGCGCGCCATGCCCTTCGGGCGCGCCCAGCGGCAGCTTGTCTCCGGCTCGGAGCGCGCGCCCCTCGTGGCCACCAAGGCCGAAGCGCAGGTGGGTGGCGCGTGAGCCCAGCACCTCGGGCGTTGCGATGCCGCCCGAGACCGCAAAGTACCCCCACACCGCGCCACGCAATGAGCCAATGCGCAGCGTCTCACCGGCGTCGAGCTGGTGGCTTTCGCCGGGCTGTACGGGCACCTCACCGACACGGATGTCGCAATCAGCCCCAGTCACGGCGAAACGTATCGTGCGTTCGGCACGAAAGGTTCCGCCCATCGCCGCGAATTCGAGCGCGGCTGCTTCGGTGCTATTGCCGCAAAGCCGGTTGGCCAGCGCCATTGACGGCCAGTCCATCGGACCGGCGGCCGAAACGCCATAGCTGCGGTAGCCGCGCCGCCCCTTGTCCTGAACCGAGGTCATCGGTCCTGTGGAAAGCACTTCCAGAATCAAGCCACCAACTCGGGCTGAACCACGGCTTCGCCGCGCGCCACGCGCACGGCAAGCTCTGACGCCTCGGCCTCGGCCACAGGCTCGAAGCGAACCAGGTCGCCTGCGGCAAACAGAAACGGCTTTGCTCGCTTCGGATCAAAAAGACGCACCGGCGTACTGCCGATAAAGCGCCAACCCGACGGGCCGGCCACCGAGTTGACCGATGCCTGCTGGCCGCCGATACCGATGGCGCCCGCCGGGACAAGCTGACGTGGCTTGGGCAGGCGCGGCACATGCAATTGCCCTGGCAGGCCGCCAAGATAAACGAAACCCGGTGCAAAGCCGATCATGAAGACACGGTATTCCGCGCTGGAGTGAAGCGCGATCAGCTCTTGCTGCGTCATGCCCTTTTCGGCCGACAGGCTCTCGAGGTCCAGCGCGGCCTCGCCCCCGTAATAGACCGGGATGTGCCAGCGCCGCGCCGGACGCGCGGCCTGTTCGGCGGCCGCGAACCGTTCCGCGACCACTTGCTCGACACGATCTCCGGACGTCACCAGCGGATCATATAGGATCAACAGGGACCGGTAGGTCGGCACCGCCTCTTCAAATCCATCAAAGGGATGGTCCCGCAGCGAATCAGCGACGCGGATCACCGCCTCGTTGGTTTCCTCATCGATAGTGTCACCAAAGGAAACGGTAACCGCCCGTTCCCCCAATGGGAGAAACAGGGGGTATCTGTCACCGCTTTGACCCCGAAGTGGTTCCTTTAGTCCCGTCATAGTTCTTTCTATCGAAGTTCTTGCGTCGCTGACCTGCGCGCTCTTGCCGTTTGGGTATACCAGTTGTACCCGAAAGAAAAGAGCTAGCCCGCCTCTCCCGTGCTGCGAGGAGCGGTTAGTCCGAAATTTGGGCGCTGCCATTTACCGCGCGAACGGAGACCACAGATGACACGGACACTCGATCTGAACTGCGACATGGGCGAAAGCTTTGGCGCCTACACCATTGGCGACGACGCCGCGATGATGGAGCTGATCAGCTCCGCCAATATCGCCTGCGGCTTTCACGCGGGCGACCCGGTGGTTATGAGCAAGACCGTGCGCCTTGCCAAACAGGCCGGAGTGTCGGTTGGGGCGCACCCCTCTTTCATGGATCTCTACGGGTTCGGTCGCCGCCGCATCTCGGGCGAACGCCCCGAAGATCTGGAGGCGCAGCTCATCTACCAGATCGTTGCGATGCAGGGCATATGCGCCGTCGCAGGGCACCGGATGACATATGTCAAAACACACGGAGCGCTTGGCAACATTGCGGCGGTTGATCCTGACCTTGCCGCGCTGTGCGTGCGTGCCGTCAAGTCGGTGGATCCATCCCTGACCTACGTGTCGCTACCCTACTCCGAGACCCATGCCGCCGCCGAAAAAGCGGGGCTGCAGGTGGCCTGCGAAATCTACGCGGACCGCAGCTATACCGACGCCGGAGAGCTGACGCCGCGCAGCCAGCCGGGCGCGGTGATTCACGACCCCGAACAGAGCCTCGATCAGGTGCTCGAAATGGTCCTGAACGGCCACATCCCCACCACGGGCGGCAAGCGCCTACCGGTGGAACCGGCCACCCTTTGCATTCACGGTGACACCCCGGGCGCCGTTGAAATTGCCCGCGGACTGCGGGTTGCACTTGAAGAAAACGGTGTGACCATCGCGCCGTTCACCAATCCCTGAAGGAAACTTAATGTCGCGAACAATCTATTTGAACGGAAGCTGGATGCCTGAAGGGGAGGCAAAAATCTCACCTTTTGACAGAGGTTTCCTCATGTCTGACGGGATTTATGAGGTCACCTGCGTCCTGGACGGCAAGCTCGTCGAATACGAAGGTCACGCCGCCCGCCTGCAACGGTCGGCCCGCGCACTGGACCTAAACCTCCCGGTCGACGAGGCAGAGCTGCTGGTCCTTCACCGAGAGATCGTGGCCCGTAACGGTCTTGAGCAGGGCATGATCTACCTCCAACTCACGCGCGGCGCCGCGGACCGGGATTTCATCTTCCCGCCCATGGACACGCCGTCGACCCTGTTCATGTTCACGCAGGCCAAGGACGTGCTCGGCAACCCGGCGGCCGAGGCGGGCATTTCCGTGGTGACGGTTCCCGATCTGCGCTGGGGCCGGCGCGACATCAAGACGGTCCAACTCCTCTATCCTTCCATGGCCAAAATGGAGGCCAAGGCAAAAGGCGCCGACGACGCCTGGATGGTGGAAGACGGGGTCGTGACCGAGGCAAGCTCGGCGACCGCACATATCGTTTCCGCCGACGACAGGTTGATCACCCGCGACCTGTCGCATGCGCTGCTGCCGGGCATTACCCGCGCGTCGGTGCTGGAGCTGGCGGCCGCTCATGGGATCACCGTGGAAGAGCGCGCCTTTACCGTGGAGGAAGCGCAGGCCGCGCGCGAGGCGTTCATCACCTCCGCCACCAACTTCGTGATCCCGGTCACCTCGATTGACGGGGCGCGAATCGCCGATGGGAAACCCGGCCCTCTAACGCAGGTTCTTCGCGCCTTGTACGTGGACACCCGGCGCGCCGCCGCGATCTGAATGCCCCAAGGGCCCCCGGAGCGAAGCGTTCGTTTCGGGGCGCAGCGCGCGGGGCGGCGAGTGCCCAAAACTTGTGCAGGTTTTACGCAAATCTCCACACGGTGCGCCGCCGGTATACCAAAAGACTGTTCACTGACTTTCATTTCAGTATACCGCCGGCATAACGAAACCGGTCATCCGGACCGCCATCACCGCCCCTTGGCGGCAGGGTGGATCAACAAGGAAAATGAATGACCCAGCAAGACGCGCCCTCTCTGCTTAAGCTGCGCGGCATCCGAAAGAGCTTTGGCGAGCTCGAAGTCCTCAAGGGCATCGACCTCGATGTGGCCCCCGGTGAAGTCGTGTCGATCATTGGCGCGAGCGGCTCTGGCAAAAGCACATTCCTGCGCTCGATCAACGCGATCGAGCCGGCCGACAAAGGCACCATGGACTTCGAGGGCAAGCACCTCGACTTTGACGCCAACAGCCGCTTTTACCCCGGCGCTCGCGAACTTCAGGCCCTGCGCTCGCGCATTGGCATGGTGTTTCAGAGCTATAACCTCTGGCCCCACAAGACCGTTCTGCAGAACGTGATCCACGCCCCCATGCGGGTTCTCGGCCAATCGCGCGCCGAAGCGACCGAGGTGGCCGAGGCGCTGCTGAGCCGCATCGGCCTCTATGACAAGCGCGACTCCTCGCCGCTCCGCCTTTCGGGCGGTCAGCAGCAGCGTGTCGCGATCGCGCGCGCGCTCGCGATGAAGCCCCGCCTCATGCTCTTTGACGAGGTGACATCGGCCCTTGACCCGGAACTGGTCCACGAAGTGCTGCTGCTCATGGCCTCGCTCGCCAGTGAAGGTATGACCATGTTGCTGGTGACGCACGAAATGTCCTTCGCGCGCGACGTGTCGTCTCGGGTTCTGTTCTTTGACAAGGGCGTGATCGGCGAACAGGGCACCCCCGACAAGGTCTTGCGTGACCCGGAGAGCCCGCGCCTGCGGCAATTCCTCCATTCCATTCTACACGACGACCTGACCGTTGCGGGCACCGACAAGGGGCTGATCCAATGACACAGTTCTGGAACGACGTTCAGGTCTATGGCCCCGGTTTCCTCTCGGCGGCATGGACCGTTCTTTGGCTGACGCTCCTGACTATCGTGGTCAGCTGGGGCTTTGGCCTCGCCGCAGCACTTGGCCAGCGGTCTGACATGAAAGCCGTGCGGGCGACGGCGGCTTTTTATGTCTGGTTCATCAGAGGCACCCCGGCTCTGATCCAAATCTTCATCGTCTACTTCGGTATGCCCCAGCTTGGCATCCGCCTGACCCCCTACACGGCCGGGGTTCTGGCGCTTGCGATCAACTCGGGCGCCTACGTGACCGAGATCATCCGCTCCGGGCTGTCGGCCATTCCCATCGGGCAGACAGAGTCGGCCTTGGCCCTCGGGTTCAGCCAGCGCGAGACCATGCGTACGATCATCCTTCCGCAGGTTTTCCGCATCATCCTGCCGTCGATCACCAACGAGGCACTGTCGACGCTCAAGAACACCTCGCTGCTCTCGACGATCACGGTGGTGGAACTGACGCTTTACGCGCAGACGCTGATCTCGGCGACCTTCCGACCCTTCGATTTCTACATTGCGGTGGCGATCATCTACCTGCTGCTGACCACGATCCTGACGCAACTAGCCGCATTTTTCGAACGCCGCTACGCGCGGCTTTACTGAAAGGTCACGGCGCCTTCGGGTGTCGGGCCTCCACCCCTCGGGCGCAACCTCCACGCGACACACTTTCCCGAGCACTGACCAGAACAGGGAGTTCTACATTATGAAAATCAAAACCACGATCGCGGCGCTCGCCGCCACTCTGCTGCTGCCATTCGGCGCAGCCTCTGCTGACGACGCGCTCGAACTGCTGGAAGCGGGCGTTCTGTCAGCCGCGACCGAAGGCACCTACCCTCCGTTCTCCATGCGCGCTCCCGACGGGTCGCTCGATGGCCTCGAAATCCGGGTTATGGGTGAAATCGCCAAGCGCCTCGGGCTGGAATACAAACCCGTCATCGTCAAGTGGGAGTCGGTGCTGATCGGTCTCGAAGCGGAACAGTACGACATCGTTTCCGTCGCCATGGACATCACCGAAGAGCGCCAGAAGAAAGTCATGTTCTCTGACGGCTGGCTTGAGTCCGGCGGCCGTGTCGTAGTGCGCAACGACAGCGACATCACCGCGCCGGCAGAGGTCGAAGGCCGCCCGGTCGGTGGCCTCGTCGCCTCGAACTGGACCAAGATCGCCGAAGAACTGGGCGGTGAAGTGAAAGCCTACAAGGCCGAGTCCGACGCGATGCAGGATCTGGCGAACGGCCAGGTCGATGCGATCATCACCGACGCGGTTGCTGCCGCCTACGCGATCCAGAAATCGAACCTGCCGCTTCGCCTTGTCGAAGAGCCTGTCAGCTCCATCCAAAAGGGCTTTGCCATCAAGATGGGCAAGCCGAACCTTGCCAAGGCCGTGAACGAGGCTCTCGCAGAGATGATCGCAGACGGCACCTACGAAGCCTTGACCACCGAATTGATCGGTGTGAACCCGGCGCCGAAACAGCCTATCCGCACCATCTTTGCCGAGTGATCCAAAGGCAACCGGATCCGGGGCGGGCCAATGGCCCGTCCCTTTCTCATTTTGAAGGACCAGGAGCCCCCATGTTGCGCCACTTTCCCATCGACGAATACGAAACGCGCTGGCAACGGGTCGAACGGATCATGTCAGACGCGGGTTTTGACGCCGCCGTTGTCGTCGGCCGGGGTGGCGGCACAATGGATAACTGCGGCGACATTCTTTACCTCTCCAACCACTACTCGGTCAGCGGAGGAATGGACTCCCGCATCTGGTCGGCCCGGGCCTTTTCCGGGATCATCCTGCAAAAGGGTCACGCCCCCGAGCTGCACATCGACGAGCCCGAGCCGCGCCAGGACCTTGTCAGCATCGACGAAGTGTATTGCGACAACCACCCGTTCCTGTCGATCGCCCGCCGCCTGAAAGAGCGCGGCATCAGCGGGCGCGTCGCCTTCTGCGGGAGCTGGTTCACGCCGGTCAAGTTCTGGCGCCAGTTGAGCGAGGCGACACCGGACATCGAATGGGTCGACATGGACGACCTCGTGCGCCGCGCCCGCGCGATCAAGAGCGCGCGCGAGCTGGACACCTATCGTATCGCAGGGGCCGCCGCTACCGAGGCGACCGACGTCCTGATGAAAGCGCTGGTCGCCGGCAGGACCGAGCGCGAGGCGGCGGGCGAAGCCGCCCGTGTGACGGTGGCGCGTGGCGGCCGCATTCAGGCCATCGGCACCAATCACGGTGATACGATGGACTATGACTATCGCTTTCCGCTCACGGGTTCTGCGGCGGACGCGCCCGCGCCGGGCGATCTTGTGCGGGGCACGGTCCATGCGGCGTTTCAGCAGGGCTATTACCTCGACCCGGGCCGCACGGCGGTTTGCGGTGGACAGCCGAACGCGCGCCAAAAGCGCCTGATCGACGCCACCGCCGGGATCGTGCGCAAGCTGTCTGACATGATGCGCCCCGGCGTTCTGCTGACCGATGTCGCCGCAGAGGGCGACCGCCTGACCGCGGCCTACGGCGGCACAGAGTCCGCGATCATGAAGAACTTTCCTTTCTTCGGGCACGGCATCGGGCTGTCGTTCGAGCAGCCGCGTATTTCGACCGTCATGTCCGAGCCCGGCGACCGGGTTCAGGAGAACATGGTTTTCGGGGTCGAGGCATTTCTCGCGGACGAAGGGGTAGGATCTGCCTTTGTCGAGGACATCCTGATCATCGGCAAGGACGGCAACGAGCTTCTGACCCGGTCCCCCTACCACTACTGACAGGCAAGCGCGGCGTTCCGCGCCGCCCGGCCCCGCCAACGCTGCGTCCGGCACCGCCGGCAAATTGGAGCATAATTATTTTGACTTCCACCGAGAACTGATCCGGTTTGCGGCGTAATTTTCATTGGGAACTGACCTATGTGACCCTTCCTTCAAGGCATTGAGCCGCGGGGGCAACGGAGTGATCCACATGGGACTGCGGAATATCATCAGGCATATGGCGCAGCGAGAGCATTTGCCGATTCGGGAGATCGCGCGGCGGACCGGGCTGCTACGGAATGAGCTTCCCCCCGAAATTCGGACACTGACATAAGTTATGACTTGCAGTCTGCTGATCTTCGACGAGAAGGAGAACTGAGTTGTCGAAACGCGAGCAGCACGCGCCTGAGTTCGGCGTTAATCATGACCGTCTTTTTCTCACCGTGCTCGGCGGCCAGGCCGGCCTTTATCTGCGCGAAGACGCCCTTGTCGCTCCACCGCTTCCAACGGTTGTAGAGCATCTTGTGCGGGCCATAGGCCCCAGGCGCATCGCGCCACCGCAAGCCATTGCACTTGATGAAGGTAATCCCGCTCAACACACGCCGATCATCGGCGCGGGGTTTGCCGTGGGACTTCGGGAAATAGGGCTCAAGACGTGCCTTCTGCGCATCTGTCAGTCAGAAGAGGTCAGACATGTTCACCGCTCGTTTTCGGGCGGTGAATCACGCAGCCCACCGGAAATCAATGGGTCCTGACACTAGGGGCACCTCAGACATCATCGGACCTAGTTTCGGCATCACTACTGTGAGGGACCGCCACCTTCATGGCGATCTGAAGAATGCGGGCCCACCAAGGCATCTAGACACATGACTCTCACAGGGTTGCTGTGCATTTGAGCCTAGAACGAGCCTAGGCTTTTCCGAGAAACCCTCTAAGTCCCTGAAACAGTGGTGAGCCGTGCAGGATTCGAACCTGCGACCCACTGATTAAAAGTCAGTTGCTCTACCAACTGAGCTAACGGCCCACTTCTGTCGTGGAAGGCGTGCCTTCCTGATCCGTTCTCTAAGCGATTTGTTCCGCAAGGATCAACCGCTTAAATCGCGCAAGCCGGCTGGAAACAGAATCTCCGGACCGTCTCAGGCGGCCTACCTAGAAAACGGCATCGGGGTGGTCAAGCCCTAAATCCGGCTGTGATGCGGATGGGCTGGATTCGCGGCAACAGCGGCGCTATATGCCGGCCATGATGGATGCTGCGGAAACCGGACTGCCCTTTATGAAGATGCACGGGCTGGGCAACGACTTTGTCGTGGTCGATACCCGTTTGTCCGGGCGGGTGATGACGCCGGAGCTGGCGCGTGCGGTGGCCGACCGGCATTTCGGCGTCGGTTTTGACCAGCTGGCGGTGATCGCGCCGGGGCAGGGCGATGCGCATCTGACCTTTTTCAACGCCGATGGCTCGACCTCGGCGGCCTGCGGCAATGCCACCCGCTGTATCGCGCGTTACCTGATGCAGGAAACCGGCCGCAGCGAGCTGGTGCTGACCACCGATCGAGGCACGCTGGCGGCGCGGGATGCCGGCGGCGGGCTGACCGCGGTGAATATGGGCCAGCCGCAGACCGAATGGCGCGAGATCCCGCTGGCCGAGGCGGCGGATACGCTGGAACTGCCGATCGAAGGCGGGCCGGTGGCAACCGGCATGGGCAATCCGCATTGCACCTTCTTCGTCGAAGAGGCCGAGGCGGTGCCGCTGGAGGCCTTCGGGCCGCGCTATGAGCACCACCCGCTCTACCCGCAGCGGACCAATGTGCAGGTGGCGCAGATCACCGGGCCGGACCGCATCCGCATGCGGGTGTGGGAGCGCGGCGTGGGGGTGACGCTGGCCTCGGGCTCGTCTTCCTGTGCGGTGGCGGTGGCTGCGGCGCGGCGCGGGCTGACCGGGCGGGCGGTGACCGTGGTCCTGGACGGCGGCACGCTGCAGGTGGACTGGCGTGAGGACGGGGTGTGGATGACCGGCCCCACCGCGCATGTCTTCTCGGGGGTGCTGACGCCGGGGTTCCTGGATTCGGTGGCATGACCGCGCCGCGCTTTACCACGCTGGGCTGCCGGCTGAACGCCTACGAGACCGAAGCGATGAAGACGCTGGCGGCGGGCGCGGGGCTGGAGAACGCGGTGATCGTGAATACCTGCGCGGTGACCGCCGAGGCGGTGCGCAAGGCACGGCAGGAGATCCGCCGGTTGCGCCGCGAGAACCCGCAGGCGCGGCTGATCGTGACCGGCTGCGCGGCGCAGACCGAGCCCGAGAGCTTTGCCGCCATGGCCGAGGTCGACGCGGTGATCGGCAATACCGAGAAGATGACCCCGGCGACCTGGGCCGGGCTGGCCGGGGATTTCGGCACCGAGCCGGTGCAGGTCGACGACATCATGAGCGTGACCGAGACGGCGGGCCACCTGATCGACGGCTTCGGCACCCGGTCGCGCGCCTATGTCCAGGTTCAGAACGGCTGCGATCATCGCTGTACCTTCTGCATCATCCCCTATGGGCGCGGCAATTCGCGGTCGGTCCCGGCCGGGGTGGTGGTGGAGCAGATCCGGCGGCTGGTGGGCAACGGGTTCAACGAGGTGGTGCTGACCGGGGTCGACATGACGTCCTGGGGGGCGGACCTGCCAGGGCAGCCGCGGCTGGGCGACCTGGTGATGCGGATCCTGCGGCTGGTGCCGGATCTGCCGCGGTTGCGGATCTCGTCGATCGATTCGATCGAGGCGGACGAGAATCTGATGCAGGCGATCGCGACCGAGCCGCGGCTGATGCCGCACTTGCATCTGAGCCTGCAGCATGGCGATGACCTGATCCTGAAGCGGATGAAGCGGCGGCACCTGCGGGACGATGCGATCCGGTTCTGCGAGGAGGCGCTGCGGTTGCGGCCCGAGATGACCTTCGGGGCCGATATCATCGCCGGCTTCCCGACCGAGACGGAGGCGATGTTCGAGAATTCGGCGCGGCTGGTCGAGGAGTGCCGGCTGACCTGGCTGCATGTCTTTCCCTATTCCCGGCGCCCGGGCACGCCGGCGGCGCGAATGCCGCAGGTGGACGGGCGGGCGATCCGCGAGCGGGCGGCGCGGCTGCGG
>NZ_PGTB01000250.1 GCF_002786325.1 Pseudooceanicola lipolyticus
GGGGGCAGGCCCGCCATCAGCGCCGGCAGCACCGCGCGCGACAACATGGCGGCAGCGATCAGCGCGCCGGTTCCCTGCGGCAACAGGATGCTCAGCGCGCTCCAGCGCAGACCGACGGAAAAGACCAGCGCCAGCACCCCGTACGTGCCCACGGTGCTGTCCTTCATGATCTCCAGTCGGCGTTCGCGGTCGCGCCCGCCCCACAACCCATCGGCGGTATCGGCCAGCCCGTCCTCGTGCATGGCCCCGGTCAGCAGCGCCAGCAGCGCCACGGTCAGCCCGGCGGCGGGCACCGCGCCCAGGCCCATCTGCAGCAGGGTTTCGCCGGTCACTCCGGCGATCACCGCCACCACCAGACCGGCCAGCGGAAATGCCCATGCCGCCTGGGCCTGGCGGGCAAAGGCCTCGGCGGGCAGATTGGGCAGGGGCAGGCGGGTCAGCAGCAGGCAGGCAGCGGCCACGTCCCAGATCAGGGCGCGCGGGGAAAAAACGGGCTGGCCGTGCTTTGTCAAACGCCTGTCCTTTCCGGGGGTTGTGGCCTGGGTCAACTCGGTTAAACACCGAGGACCGATTTGATGCAACGAGGCATGCCATGCGTTCCGACCTGACCGACCTATCTCATTTGCGCAGGCTGCTGGCCCAGGCGCCCGGCCCCGACACCGCGGCGCTGGAGGGCGCAACGGCGCGCAATGGCCAGCTGACCAAGCCGCCCGGCGCCCTGGGCCGGCTGGAAGAGCTGGCGATCTGGTATGCCGGCTGGCGCGGCGATCCGCGCCCGCGCATCGCGGCGCCGCAGGTGATCGTCTTTGCCGGCAATCACGGCGTGGCGGCGCAGGGGGTTTCGGCCTTTCCGCCGGAAGTGACCGAGCAGATGGTGCTGAATTTCCGTGCCGGCGGCGCCGCGATCAACCAGCTGGCCGAGGCGGCGGGCGCGAAGATGGATGTGCATGCGCTGGA
Organism: Pseudooceanicola lipolyticus; assembly: GCF_002786325.1. Taxonomy (GTDB): domain Bacteria; phylum Pseudomonadota; class Alphaproteobacteria; order Rhodobacterales; family Rhodobacteraceae; genus Pseudooceanicola_C; species Pseudooceanicola_C lipolyticus. The sequence continues at coordinate 958 of NZ_PGTB01000250.1, forward strand.
TCTGGACCAGCCAACCGCCGATTTCACCCAGACCCCGGCGATGAGCGAGGCCGCCTGCCTGGCGGCGCTGCGCGGGCTGATGGCCGATCCGGCGCGCACCGGCACCTATCATTTTGCCGGCGCGCCGGATGTCAGCTGGGCCGGCTTTGCGCGGGCGATCTTCGAGCAGGCGGGCGTGGACTGCGCGGTCGAGGATATCCCGACCGAGGCCTATCCCACCCCGGCGGCGCGGCCGAAGAATTCGCGGCTGGACTGCCGCAGCTTCGAGGCGGCTTTCGGCCTGGCGCGGCCGGACTGGCGCGCCGGGCTGCGCGAGATATTGGCGGAACTTGGAGAGATGAGATGAGCGCACGCAAGGGCATCATCCTGGCCGGCGGGTCGGGCACGCGGCTGTACCCGATCACCATGGGGCTGTCCAAGCAGCTGCTGCCGATCTATGACAAGCCGATGATCTATTACCCGCTGAGCGTGCTGATGCTGGCGGGGATCCGCGAGATCTGCATCATCACCACGCCGCAGGACCAGGACCAGTTCAAGCGCACCCTGGGCGATGGCGGGCAATGGGGGGTCAGCCTGACCTATGTCGAGCAGCCCTCGCCCGACGGGCTGGCGCAGGCCTATATCCTGGCCGAGGCGTTCCTCGACGGGGCGCCCTCGGCGATGGTGCTGGGCGACAATATCTTCTTCGGCCACGGGCTGCCCGAGCTGATGGCGCGCGCCGGCGCGCGCGCGGCCGGCGGCACCGTCTTCGGCTATCACGTGGCCGATCCGGAACGCTATGGCGTGGTCGATTTCGACGAATCCGGCGCGGTGCGCGAGATCATCGAGAAACCGCCGGTGCCGCCGTCGAACTATGCGGTGACCGGGCTCTATTTCCTCGATGGCGGCGCGCCGGAGCGGGCGCGCCGGGTGGAACCCTCGCCGCGCGGCGAGCTGGAGATCACCTCGCTGCTGGGCATGTACCTGGCCGACGGGCTGCTGCAGGTCGAGACCATGGGGCGCGGCTATGCCTGGCTGGACACCGGCACCCATGCCAGCCTGCTGGAGGCGGGCAATTTCGTGCGCACCCTGGAGGAGCGCCAGGGGCTGCAGGCGGGCTGCCCGGAAGAGATCGCCTATCGCCAGGGCTGGATTTCCGATGCCGCGCTGCAGGCGCGCGCCGAGATGTTTGCCAAGAACAGCTATGGCGCCTACCTGGCCGGGCTGCTGCGCGACTAGGCGGGAGTCAGCCGCCCGGCAATCCGCCGCCGATCGGGCGCCCGCGGCGCGGGAACCGGGCGCCCGGCGCAACCGTTCTGCCTCCGCGTGAGGAGGAAACGGACATGAACACCATCGCATATACCGAAGACCACACCACCGGACGGGCCCTGGTCTCGTCCGACGATGTAAACGGCACCGCTGTCTATGGCCGCGACGGCACCCAGATCGGCTCGATCGATCATTTGATGATCGACAAGATCTCGGGCAAGGTCGCCTATGCCGTGATGGGCTTTGGCGGCTTCCTGGGGCTGGGCGAAGAGCATCGCCCGGTGCCGTGGAACAAGCTGACCTACGATCCCGGCAAGGGCGGTTTCGTCACCGACCTGACCGAGGCCGAGGTCAAGGGCGCGCCGGCCCGCCATGACAGCTGGTATGCCGATGACGACTGGGAGCGGCGCACCCACGCGCATTACCGGGTGCCGCATTACTGGATCTGAGATCCGGTGTCGGCGTGACCCGCAGCCCGGTGCCGGCAACGGCTCCGGGCGGTTGCGTCAGTCGCCCGGAAACCCGGACGAAATGCCCGGTTAGAGCCTGATATTCGGAGTTCCACCGGCCCCGGGACCGGGATCAGTTCAGCGCGTTGCCGCCGCGGCTGAACACGCCGAAGATATTGCCGACGATATTGGAGACGGTCAGCACGTCGTTGATCGGCGCCTCGGTGGCGACCAGCAGGTCCTCGGGCTGGATGGCGAAGTTGCGCGCCGAGAACAGCCCGTCGGCCGAGGTGAGATCGACGGTGAACACCACCCGGGTCTGGCGCGGGCCGCGGGTGCCGGCGCTGACCGCCGCGGCGGGGTATTCGCGCAGGATCAGCAGCCCCTTGGGATCGGCCAGGTTGGCCTTGACCCCGCCCATGATCGCCACCGCGTCCATCGCGGTGACCCGGTCGCGGGTAAAGCGGTGCTGCGCCTGTTCGCCGGTGGCGCCGAAGGACAGGAAATAACGGGTATCGGCCTCGACAAACACCCGGTCGCCGCCGACCAGCCGCGTGTCCAGCGCCGGCCGGTCCAGCAGGGTCTCGACCGAGGTGCCATAGATCGCGCCGCCGCGCATCAGCCGGATCTGCGGGTTCAGGATGTCGTTGCGCACGCCGCCGCCGGCGGCCAGCAGGCTGAGCACGGTATAGTCGCGATCCGGCATCGGATAGCTGCCCGGCGCCGCCACGCCGCCGACCAGGTCGACCGAGTTGAACCGCCCCTCGGTCAGCGACAGCTGCACCTGCGCGGAAGGAATGATCGCCTCCAGCGCGCTCTGGATCTCTTCCCGCGCCAGATCCGGGGTCATGCCGCCGATGCCGATGCTGCCGATATAGGGCAGGAAGATCGCGCCATTGGCGGCGACCTGCATGTCGGGCAGGGCGATGTCCTTCTGCTCGGGCGAGGTCAGCAGCGAATTGTCGGAACTGTCCCAGATCCGCACATCCAGCCGGTCGCCCGGCTGGATCAGCTGGTGGCGCGGGCCGCGGCTGGCGCCGATCCAGCCCAGCCGCTCCTGGCTGCCGGTGGCCGGCCATTGCGCCACCGTCGGCAGGAAGGCGCGGGTCACCGGGTAGACC
>NZ_PGTB01000251.1 GCF_002786325.1 Pseudooceanicola lipolyticus
CCCGTTGCACCGGCGGCACCATCTGCGCCCCCGGCAGCGCTTGCACCGAGGCGGGGCAATGCGGCCCGCCGCAACGCCCGCCGGCACGGCCGGCACAAGACTGAAGCTGCAAATATTGCCCCGGCGGCGCGCCTTTTCTATAAGGGCGCTATCACCACCGGAGCGCGTCATGTCCTTTGCCCATCGCCATCTTCTGGGGATCGAACAACTCTCGCCCGATGAAATTGTCACCCTGCTGGATCTGGCTGACGATTATGCCGAGCTGAACCGCCGCGCCGACAAACATGGCGACGCGCTGGCCGGGCTGACCCAGATCAACATGTTCTTCGAAAATTCCACCCGCACCCAGGCCAGTTTCGAACTGGCGGGCAAGCGGTTGGGTGCCGATGTGATGAACATGTCGATGCAGACCTCCAGCGTAAAAAAGGGTGAAACCCTGATCGACACGGCGATGACGCTGAACGCGATGCACCCGGATCTGCTGGTGGTGCGCCACCCGGCCTCGGGCGCGGTGGACCTCCTGGCGCAGAAGGTCAATTGCGCGGTGCTGAACGCCGGCGACGGGCGGCACGAACACCCCACCCAGGCGCTGCTGGACGCGCTGACCATCCGCCGCGCCAAGGGCCGGCTGCACCGGCTCAGCGTGGCGATCTGCGGCGATATCGCCCATTCGCGCGTGGCGCGGTCGAACCTGTTGCTGCTGAACAAGATGGAAAGCCGGATCCGCCTGATCGGCCCGCCCACGCTGATGCCGGCGGGCGTCGGCGCGCTGGGTGTCGAGGTGTTCGAGGATATGGCCGAGGGGCTGCGCGATGTCGACGTGGTGATGATGCTGCGGCTTCAGAAAGAGCGGATGGATGGCGGCTTCATCCCCTCGGAACGGGAATATTTCTATCGCTACGGGCTGGACGCGGAAAAGCTGGCCATGGCCAAGCCCGACGCCATCGTGATGCATCCCGGACCGATGAATCGCGGGGTCGAGATCGACGGCACCATCGCCGACGACATCAACCGCTCGGTGATCCAGGACCAGGTGGAAATGGGCGTCGCCGTGCGCATGGCGGCCATGGACCTGCTGGCCCGCAACCTGCGTGAAAGGACGGCGGCATGAGTGATACGCTCGACATCGCACCCGGGGAAACCCACGTGGTCCGCCTGTTCCGGCTCGACATGTCGCCCGAACAGGTGCGGTTCCTGCGCGACGATCCTGCCGCGCTGGCCGATATCCTGGGGCTCGACCAGATCGACCCTGCCCATGCCGACATTATTCGCCTGGACGACCTCGAGGAACTGGGCCTGTCCGGCTATCTGGTCGACGGTATCGGCGTGGACGCCGGCGAAATCGCCTCCGACCGCGCCCGGCTCGACGCGATGGAGGGCCATGTCCTGGTGCTGCTCAGCCGCGCGCTGGATGACAGCGTCACCCGGCTGACCCCCGGCAGCGGTGTCACACTGGTTGCCACCTACCGGCAGGTGGCCACCGACTGGAGCGCCAAGCCGATGCAATCCGACAGCGCCCGGCCCGGCAGCGGCACCCGCGCGGCGCCGCGCAAGGAACGCGCCCGCAGCCGGCGCATCGGCGGCGCGATCTTTGCCGCGGTGATGGTCGTGCTGGTGCTGATAATCCTGGCGGTGATCTGGTGAGCGAAGCGCCGGTTCGCTTCAAGACTGACCGCGCGGTCTATTTCGAAAGCCACCTCAAACTGGCGGCGCTGGCGATGGGCGGCGCGATGCTGGTGCTGTGGCTGGCCGGCAATCCCAATGTCTGGATCGGCGCGGCCGCGGGCCTCGGCGCCATCGCCCTGCGCGGCTGGTATCTGCGCGCCCAGGACCTCTCGGCTGTCTGGGAGCTGCGCGACGGCCTGCTGACCGGCCCCGGCGGCCGCCGCGTTCCGCTGGACCAGATCGAGACGCTGCGCCGCATCGGCAGTTTCGTGCAGGTGGTCACCCGCAGCGGCGACAGATACCTGATCAAGTACCAGGCCGATCCGGCCGCCACCATCGCCGCGCTGCGCCGCGCCCAGAACACCCGCCCGAAGGACCCGACCGCATGACCACGCTGCTGACCAACGCCCGGCTGATCGATCCCGAGGCCGGGAGCGACACGCAAGGCGCGCTTGTCATAACCCAGGGCCGCATCTCGGCAACCCTGCCCGAAGGCGCGCCGCTGCCGGCGGCGGAAACCGTGGTGGACTGCAACGGCAAATGCCTGGCCCCCGGCATCGTCGATATCGGCGTCAAGGTCTGCGAACCGGGCGAGCGGCACAAGGAAAGCTATCGTTCGGCCGGGCTGGCGGCGGCGGCGGGCGGGGTGACGACGATGGTCACCCGCCCCGACACGCTGCCCGCGATCGACACGCCCGAGGTCCTGGAATTCGTCCGCCGCCGCGCCAACGAGGCGGCGCCGGTCAACGTGTTGCCGATGGCGGCGCTGACCAAAGGCCGCGAAGGCCGCGAGATGACCGAGATAGGGTTCCTGCTGGATGCCGGTGCCGTCGCCTTTACCGATTGCGACAACGTGGTGCGCGACACCAAGGTGTTTTCCCGCGCGCTGACCTATGCGCGCAGCTGCGGCGCGCTGGTGATCGGCCATCCGCAGGAACCGGGCCTCAGCGCCGGGGCGGCGGCGACCTCGGGCAAGTTCGCCTCGCTCTACGGCCTGCCCGCGGTGTCGCCGATGGCCGAGCGCATGGGGCTGGACCGCGACATCGCCCTGATCGAGATGACCGGCGCGCGCTATCACGCCGACCAGATCACCACCCGCCGCGCCCTGCCGGCGCTGGAACGGGCCCGCGACAACGGGCTGGACATCACCGCGGGGGTGTCGATCCATCACCTCACGCTGAATGAATTCGACGTCTCGGGCTATCGCACCTTTTTCAAGGTCAAGCCGCCGCTGCGCAGCGAAGAGGACCGGCAGGCCATGATCGAGGCGCTGCGCAACGGGCTGATCGACATCATCTCGTCAATGCACACGCCGCAGGACGAGGAAAGCAAGCGCCGCCCCTTCGAAGACGCGGCCAGCGGCGCGGTGGCGTTGGAAACGCTGCTGCCGGCGGCGATGCGGCTGCATCACTCCGACGGCGTCGACCTGCCGACGCTGTTCCGTGCCATGGCGCTGAACCCGGCGCGGCGGCTGGGGCTGGATTGCGGGCGGCTGGCCGCCGGGGCGCCGGCCGACCTGGTGCTGTTCGACCCGAATGTGCCCTTCGTGCTCGACCGGGCCACATTGCGGTCGAAATCGCGCAACACCCCGTTTGACGGCGCCCGCCTGCAGGGTAGGGTCCTGACAACCTGGGTTGCAGGCCAGACGGTTTACCGGAGCGCATGATGCCGCCATTCGACACTTCCGCCACGCTTTTGATCCTGTGCGCCGTGTTCGGCTATGGGCTGGGCACCATCGCTTCGGGGCTGCTGCTGTCGCGGCTGATGGGCCTGGGCGACCTGCGCAAGATCGGGTCCGGCAATATCGGCGCCACCAACGTATTGCGCACCGGCAACAAGGCCGCCGCGGCGCTGACGCTGGTCCTGGACGCCGCCAAGGGCGCCGCGGCTGTGCTGCTGGGCCGCCTCGTCGCGGGCGAGGCCGGGGCGCAGATCGGCGGGCTGGCGGCGTTTCTGGGCCATTGCTATCCGGTCTGGCTGGGCTTTAAGGGCGGCAAGGGTGTGGCGACCTTCCTGGGCCTCTGGCTGGCGCTGGCCTGGCCGGTGGGCCTGGCCTGCTGCCTGACCTGGTTGGTCGCGGC
>NZ_PGTB01000252.1 GCF_002786325.1 Pseudooceanicola lipolyticus
CGAGGCCGCCGGCAACGCCCCCGGCGCCGGCGAGGCCGAACTGATCCGAGCCGCGCTGAAACTGCTGGCGCCGAAGTCATGAGGGGCGCGCAATGACCGATGCCGACCCGACCTTGCGGCCCGAGCCGCTGCCGGAGGACAATGACCGTGCGCTGCGGCCGCAGCGGCTGGACGAGTTCATCGGCCAGGCCGAGGCGCGGGCGAACCTGAAGATCTTCATCCAATCCGCCCGGCAACGCGGCGAGGCGATGGATCACACGCTGTTCCACGGGCCTCCGGGTCTGGGCAAGACCACGCTGGCGCAGATCATGGCGCGCGAGCTGGGGGTGAATTTCCGCATGACCTCGGGGCCGGTGTTGGCCAAGGCGGGCGATCTGGCGGCGATCCTCACCAATCTCGAAGCGCGCGATGTGCTGTTCATCGACGAGATCCACCGCCTGAACCCGGCGGTCGAAGAGGTGCTGTACCCGGCGCTGGAGGATTTCGAGTTGGACCTGGTGATCGGCGAGGGCCCCGCCGCGCGCACCGTGCGGATCGAGCTGCAGCCCTTTACCCTGGTTGGTGCCACCACCCGGATGGGCCTGTTGACCACGCCGCTGCGCGACCGGTTCGGCATTCCGACGCGGCTGCAATTCTATACCATCGAGGAATTGCACGAGATCGTCACCCGCAATGCCCGCCTGCTGGGCGCCCCGGCCGAGGATGCCGGCGCGCGCGAGATCGCGCGGCGCGCGCGTGGCACGCCGCGTATCGCCGGGCGGCTGCTGCGCCGGGTGGTGGATTTCGCCGTGGTCGAGGGCGACGGGCGGATCACCCGCGCGCTGGCCGACAATGCGCTGACCCGGCTGGGGGTCGATCACCTGGGCCTGGATGGTGCCGACCGGCGCTATCTCGCGCTGATCGGCGAAAGCTATGGCGGCGGACCGGTGGGAATCGAAACCCTGTCGGCGGCGCTGAGCGAAAGCCGTGATGCGCTGGAAGAGGTGATCGAGCCCTATCTGCTGCAGCAGGGGCTGATCCAGCGCACCCCGCGCGGCCGCATGCTGGCGCGCAAGGCCTGGGATCACCTGGGCCTGCCAATGCCGAAATCGCCGGGGCAGGGCGACCTCTTCGGTTGACCTCGGCGGCATCGGGGCTATGCCTCCGGCAAGCGGATTTGCAAAGAGAAGAAGGGCAAGCTGTGACACCTGACAGCATCGAGTCGCTTTTCACCCGGGACAGCGGCGCCTTTGTGTTTGCGCGCTGGGGCCGGCCGATCGCGCCGATTGTCTTCGGCGTGGAAGAGCCGACGCTGCGCGTGGTCAAGGGCGCGTTCGAGGCGGTTGCGGCGCTGGCCGGGCACAGCCTGGCCGAAACCGACCCGGAACTGGGCAGCAATTGCATGGTGTTCTTCTTCCGCGACTGGGCGGAATTGTCCGAGGTGCCCGATCTCGACCGGCTGATCCCGGATCTGGGGCCGCTGGTCGCACGGCTGACGGCGGCGAAGGCGAACCAGTACCGGGTGTTCCGGTTCGATGATTCGGGGGCGATCCAGGCCGCTTTCGTGTTCCTGCGCATGGATCCGGCGCTGGCGGCGCAGCCGGCTGAAGAACTGGCGCTGTCCCAGGTGGTGCAGGTGATGCTGTTGTGGTCCGAACGCGCCTTTGCCGCGCAGTCGCCGCTGGCCATCGCCGGCCAGAAGGTGATTTTGCGGCCCGAGATTGCCGGGGTGATCCGCGCCGCCTATGACCCGGTGCTGCCGGCGGCGGCGCGCGATCCCTCCCATGCGCTGCGCCTGTTTGCTCGGCTTGAGGCGGCGCCATGACCCACCGCTTCCCGGTCCGCGTCTATTACGAAGACACCGATATGGCGGGAGTTGTCTATCACGCCAATTACTTGCGCTATATCGAACGGGCGCGCAGCGACCTGGTGCGCGGGCTGGGCAATGACCAGAACGCCATGCGCCGCGACGGCGTGGTCTGGGTGGTGCGGCGGATCGAATGCGATTATCTGGCCACCGCGCAATTCGACGACGCACTGGAAGTTCTGACCCGGATCGTCTCGGTCTCGGGCGCCCGCGCGGTGATGGATCAGTCGGTCTGCCGCGGCGACACAGTGATTTTCACCGCCCGGGTGACGGTGGTTTGCATCAACGCGGCCGGCCGTCCGGTGCGGCTACCGGCAGAGATTCGCGCAACGCAGCGGTAAACGGGCTTGTGAGAGCAGGATCATTGGCAATCGGTTTAAATCTGCGATAATGGCGGCCATGTGAGGGCCGAAACAGAACGGCCCCGAGACAAAGAGCAGGCTCATGGAAACACAGACCCTGGCGCTGGCGCAGGAGATTGATTTCTCCCTGTGGGCGCTGTTTGCCCGCGCAACCCTGACCGTGAAACTGGTGATGCTGATGTTGCTGATCGCCTCGTTCTGGTCCTGGGCGATCATCATTCAGAAACACATCCTGTACCGCGCCGCCCGGCGCGAGGCGTCGATCTTTGACCGGGCGTTCTGGTCGGGCGAACCGCTGGACGGGCTGTTCGACCAGATCGGCGCCGATCCCGACGGCAATTCGCAGAAGATTTTCGCCGCCGGCATGACCGAATGGCGCCGGTCGCATCGCGACGATGGCGGGCTGATCGCCGGGGCGCAGGCCCGGATCGACCGCAGCATGGACGTGGCAATCAACAAGGAGGCCGAGGATTTGCAGCGCGGCCTGCCGATCCTGGCCACCGTCGGCTCGACCGCGCCCTTTGTCGGGCTGTTCGGCACGGTCTGGGGCATCATGCACGCCTTTATCGAGATCGCGCATCAGCAGAACACCAACCTGGCGGTTGTTGCCCCCGGTATCGCCGAGGCGCTGCTGGCCACCGGGCTGGGCCTGCTGGCGGCGATCCCGGCGGTGATCTTTTACAACAAGCTTTCTGCCGACAGTGACCGGATCGTGGCGGGGTATGAATCCTTCGCCGATGAATTCGCGACCATCCTGTCGCGCCAGCTGGACTCCTGAGCCATGGGCGCGGCGGTTCAGCAACCATCGGGCGGCGGCGGGCGGCGCCGCCGGGGCGGGCGGCGCAACGCCCGGCCGATGGCCGAGATCAATGTGACCCCCTTTGTCGATGTCATGCTGGTGCTGCTGATCATCTTCATGGTTGCAGCGCCGCTGTTGACCGTCGGCGTACCGGTGGATTTGCCCAAGACGGCGGCCGGGGCGCTGCCCTCGGATGACGAAGAGCCGCTGACCGTCACCCTGACGGCGGCCGGGTCGGTCCAGATCCAGACCACCGAAACCGCGCGGGATGAACTGATCCCCCGGCTGCGGGCGATTGCCGCCGAACGGTCCTCCGATCGGGTGTTCCTGCGCGCCGACGGGGCCATCCCCTATGCCCAGGTGATGGAGGTGATGGGCGCGCTGAATGCCGGCGGGTTTACGAATGTGGGCTTGGTGACCGAGACCGGCGGGCCGACGCTGGACCGGGCCGGCGGGTGAGGCCGCGCGTTGCAGACCGGTGCAAAAATCTCAGGCGCGGCCCATGTCGGGCTGATACTGATCGCCCTGTTCTGGGGTACGTTTTCGGCTGAGCCGGAACCGATGGAGGTTGCGCAGGCGGCGCTGATCTCGGCCGAGGAATATGCCGCGCTGAGCCAGACGCGGCAGGCGCCCGAACTGTCCGAAACACCGCCGCAGGTGCCCGAGCCGCCGGCGGAAACCGCCGCCCCCGAACCGGCGCCGCAGCCCGAGCCCGAACCGGCGCC
>NZ_PGTB01000253.1 GCF_002786325.1 Pseudooceanicola lipolyticus
GGCGGCCAGCGGGCCGCCGGCGATCTCGGCGGTCAGCAGGTCGCGCGTCTCGACCGCCGCGCCGCCGCCGCGCAGACCGGCCACGATCAGTGCCAGCACATCGCGGCTGGAACAGGCGCCGTTTTCGAAACGTTCGACCAGCGCGATCAGCGTGTCCTCGCGCAGCTCCGCCTCCAGCTCGGCCAGCGCACCCAGCGTCAGCTTCAGCACCCGGCACTCGCCATCGATCTCCAGCGCCACCTCGCCGCGATGCGGATTGACCATCACAGCGCGGTGAAGCTCAGCGCCCCGGCGCTGGCCAGCGCCATCTCATAGGTCGCCTCGCCATTATGGCTTCCGGCATAATCGATGCCGGTGACCTGGAAGGCGCCCTCGACGATGCCGAAATCGGGGATCACCACCTGGAAATCCGGCGTCTCGCCGTCGAAGAACAGCTGCCGCGCGCGTTCGTCGGTGCCGGCATCGCGGAACACGCCCGAGCCGGAAATCGCCGCCGATTTCACCCCGGCGCCGGACAGCAGCTCGCGCCAGCCGCCCTGGCTGTCCAGGCTGGTCACATCGACGCTCTCGGCGTTGAAACTGACCCGCGTGGCACGCAGCCCCGCGATGGTCTGAAACTGGCCGTCGCCGGTCATGTCGACCTTGACCAGCAGGTCCTTGCCATTCTGGGCACCCATATCCGTCTCTCCAAATCCTGAGTGATCAATCGTCTTCGACGCGGGCGCGAAAGCGCAGGTCGATCCGCCGCGCCTGCCCCGCCTGCCCGGCCCGCCGGGCGCTGGCGCGGTGAAACCACAGCCCCACCAGCCGCCCGCGCGCCAGGGTCAGCTCGGCATCGATCAGCGCATCGCTGACAGCGCCCGCCACCGCCTTGGCGGTGGCGAACCCATCGGCGGTGGTGACAACCGAGATTGCAATCCGGTGCTCGGCCGCGCCGCCGCTGGCATCGGACTGGTCGCGCACCTCTTCCGCGCCCAGCGTCACGTAGGTTTCCGGCTTCACCCCGGCGGGCAGCGCGTCAAACACCGCCCCGCCCACCAGCGCGGCAACACCGGGATCGGCCAGCAAATGCTGATAGACCGCCGCCTGCAACGCCGCGCTTGTGCCATAGCTCATGCCACCAGCTCCTCTTGCGTGAAGCAGGTCATATACCGGCCGTCGGCGTCACGCTCGGCCACCGCGCGGATTGCGAAGATCCGCGCGCCGTCGCGGAACCGCTGCCCCGGCACCGGCCGCATCGACGACCCCTGCGGCGCGGCGCGCACCACGATGCGGAGGGTCACGTCGGAGACCGGATGCCCGGCCTCGTCGCGCGCGCGGCCCGTCCGCGCGTCGATCCCCGCCCATAATTCGCCGACCGCCACCCAGCCGCCGGCGAAGCCGCCGCTGCCATCGGCTACACTTTCCTGCGCTTCCAGCACCAGCAGCCGGTTCAGGCGCGGCGGTCTCATTGGCCATATCCCGGCGCCAGCCGCAGCGGGCGATAGCGCTGTACCAGGCTGGTCACGCCAAAAGGCATGCAGCCATCGCTCAACGCCGTCTCGTTGCGGTATTCGTAATAATGCGCCGCCAGCAGCAGCACCGCCTGCCCCAGATCGGCGGGCAGTTCCTCCCAGGCTTCGGCATAGCCGGCGGTAAAGCGGAGGCGCAGCGACGATCCCGTCGGCACCACCGGCAACAACGCGCCCGCAGGCCGCAGCACCGGGCGCTAGCTGTCCGGTTCCAGCCGGAACCGAGCCAGCGGCAGCTCGGTCTCGGCGGCCGCCGCGTCGATCAGCGCCACCTGCACCAGATCGCCAACCGGCGCCACCGGCAGGCCCTGGCCCTCGCGGCTGCGCCAGCCCGGCAGCATCCAGGAAAACAGGCGCGAGATCAGGGCCTTGCCGGTGCGTGCCTCGATCGCCGCGATGGCAGCGCGAAGAAACCCCTTCAGCACCGCGGTCTGCAGATCGACCTCGGCAAACCCGGTGCCCTGCCGCAGGTGCGACTTGAACGCGTCCACCGGCAGCGCCGCATCCGGCACGGTGGTCTCTTCGATCAACATCATGGATTCACTCCGCAATCTCGTCGCCCTTTCGGACGGGTCGTTCCCCAGTGGCGGACGCGCGCCGCTCCACGTTGCTCGGACGGAGGGGAGCAGCTAGACAACATGGAGGTTCTCGTGTGACACGCGCCCACCGCGCGGCCGGTTGCCCGGCCCCGCATTCGACACACCCGTCAGGAGGTGCCGAATTTCAGCAGCTTGATCGCGGCAAAATCGGACACGTCGCCGCCCACCCGCTTGGTGGCGTAGAACAGCACATGCGGCTTGGCGCTGAACGGGTCGCGCAGCACCCGCAGGTCGGGGCGTTCGGCCACGGTATAGCCGGCGGCAAAATCACCAAAGGCGATGGAATAGCTGTTGGTGGCGGCGTCCGGCATATCCTCGGCCACCAGCACCGGATAGCCCATCAGCCGCGCCGGTTCGCCGGCGGCCAGCCCGTCGCTCCACAGGAACCGCCCGTCGGCATCCTTCAGCTTGCGCACGATACCCGCGGTCTTGGAGTTCATCACGAAGGTCGCGTTGGCGCGATAACGCGCCCCCAGCGCATAGACCAGGTCGACAATCGCATCGCCATCGCCCAGCCCGCCCTCGGTGCCGGTGGCGATGTATCCCAGGTTGCCCCAACTCCAGCCGCCCTCGGCCACGATGGTATGGTCCAGGATCCCGCGCGGCTTGTCGGCGCCATCGCCGGTGATGAAGGCCGCCGCCTCGGCGCGGGCGAATTTGTCGGCGATACGCCCGGCCAGCCAGCCCTCGACATCGAAGGCGCTGTCATCCAGCAGCCGCTGCGACGCCTTGGGCAGCGCGCTGAGCTCGTGCAGCGGGATCGAGATACGGTCGATCAGCGGCGTGTCGGTTTCCGCTGCGGCCGCGGTTTCCGAGGCCCAGCCGGCACCCAGATCGGCGTGATCGATCAGCACGTCATAGCTGGTCGCCTCCACATGCACCACCTGCGCCACCGCCCGCAGCGAGGCGGCGGAATACAGCACCGATTGTACCTGTTCGGCGGTCTGCGGATCGACCAGGAACCCGCCATCGCTGTTGACCACGGTCGACAGCGCCTTCTGCTCGAATTCCAGCCCGCGCAGCCCGTCATCATCACCCGAACGCAGATAATCGTGGAACGCCTTGCGATGCGGCGCGCCGCTATCAGTTTCGGCGGCCAGATGCGGCCGCGCCGCGTGGTGAGTTTTTCGATCCAGCATGGTCAGTCGCTCTTCCGTCTGTTGAAGTTTGAGTTCGATTTCCCCTTGGAAATCCCTGAATTCGCCCAGAAAGCCGGACACAGCCTGTGTGACCTCGCGCATCGGGTCCGCCGTCATCTCGGGTTTGCTCATCCGCTGATCCTTTCGCCTGATCGTGAAAGCCGCCCGTCCCGACGGGCCAGGTCGCGCCGGGCGCCGTCGAAGGCCGCCGCCAGCGCGCCCAACTGGGGCCACGGCGTCTCGGCCTTGGCCGCCACCCGCGCGGCGGGCAGCATCGGGAAGGTCACCACCGACACTTCCCACAGCTCCAGCTCGGTCAGCAAGCGCTGGCCCTTCTGGTGGCGTTCGGCCCGCCGGGTGCGATAGCCGATCGACAGCCCGTCCAGCGC
>NZ_PGTB01000254.1 GCF_002786325.1 Pseudooceanicola lipolyticus
CATATCGTGCGCCCACCCCCTGCCGCGCCCTCAGCGCGGCGCGCGCCGCCGCCTGCGGGTCGATCACGCGCCGGGGCCCGTCTGGCTGCGCATGAAATGCAGCCGCTCCATGATCGGCGCGTCGGAAAAGCGGAACAGGTCGAACTGGCCTTCGGCCTGCAACGTCCAGGGCACCCACGAGGGCACCACGAACATGTCGCCTTTCTCCAGCCGGGTGGTCTTGCCGTCCAGCACCACCGCGCCCTCGCCCTCGAACACCTGGAACACCGAGGATCCGACCTCGCGCCGGACCTGGCTTTCCGTTCCGGCGCGCAGGCGGTGAAACTGGCAGCGGATGGTCGGCATCACGTCGCCGCCGGTGGTCGGATTGACATAGCGGATGGCGGCATGGCCCTGTTCCACCGTGGCGGGCTGGCCCTCTTCCTCCAGCAGCAACTGTTCGGTCAGGGCGCGATCGGTGAATTCCCAGCGATAGGCGCCGATCGGCGAACTGACGGTATCCTGCAGCTGCGACAGCGGCCGCAGGCCGGGATGGCACCACAGCCGTTCGCCACGCGAATAGTTCGGCGTCGCGTAATCGGTCACCCGGTCCGAGCCGAATTCGAAAAAGCCCACATCCATCTGCTGGCTGAACGGGATGTCCAGCCCGTCGATCCAGGCCATCGGCTGGTCGGTGTCGTTGTGATGGCCGTGAAAGTTCCAGCCCGGCGTCAGCAGCAGATCGCCCCGGCTCATCCGCACCGGATCGCCATTCACCACCGTCCACACGCCTGCGCCCTCGACGACAAAGCGGAAGGCGTTCTGCGAATGGCGGTGTTCCGGCGCGGTCTCGCGCGGGCCGAGATACTGGATCGCCGCCCAGAGCGTCGGCGAGACATAGGCCTGCCCGCCCAGGCCCGGATTGGCCAGCCCGATGGCGCGGCGCTCGCCGCCGCGGCCCACCGGAATCAATTCCCCGGATTTCTCGGCCAGCGGCAGCAGGGTCGACCATTTCCAGACATGCGGCACCGCCTTCGGTTTCGGGTGCACCGGCATCAGGTCGCCGGTCTGGGTCCAGAGCGGGTTCAGGTGGTTGTCCTTGAACCCCTGGTAGAGCGCGCGCAGCTCGGGGCTGTCCTCGGGCTGCATCGCGTGATCGACGGTGTCGTGGTCCAGGTCGCGGGTCATCACAGGACTCCTTCTGCCGGTTGGCGGGGCAGGCCGTGTCGGGCCGGTTCGGCGGCGGGCTCGCCAATCGTCGTGTGCAGTTCGCCCAGACCCGCGATCGCGACGACGCAGACATCGCCGGGCACCAATGCGCCGACGCCCTCGGGCGTGCCGGTCATGATCAGATCGCCCGGCGCCAGCGCGATGGATTGCGACAGGATCGCGATGATCTCGGGCACCGTCCAGATCAGCTTGGCCAGGTCGCTGTCCTGCCTGAGAACGCCGTTGACGCTCAGGCTGATCCGGCCGGTGCCGATATGGCCGGTCTGCGCCACCGGGTGAAGCGGCCCGATCACCGCCGACCGGTCAAAGGCCTTGCCCCAGTCCCAGGGGCGGCCCTGGTCGCGCGCCTTCAGCTGCAAATCGCGCCGCGTCAGGTCATTGCCGATGGCATAGCCCCAAACATGGGTCAGCGCGTCGCCTTCGGCAATGGCGCGGCCGCCGGTGCCGATCGCCACCACCAGTTCCGCCTCGTAGTGGAAATTCTCGGTGTCCGGCGGATAGGCGACGGTTTCGCCATCCGCCACCACCGCGTCGGCGGGCTTGGTAAAGAAAAACGGCGGGTCGCGGTCCGGATCCTTGCCCATCTCGCGGGCATGGGCGGCATAGTTGCGCCCGACGCAGAAAATGCGCCGCACCGGAAACTGTGCGTCGCTGCCGGCGATGGCGACCGCGGCCTGCGGCGGCGGTGGGAAGACATAACTCATCGTTCAGTTCTCCAGACCGTTGCTGCCATACAGCCAGGCCAGCTGGTTCAACCAATCCTCCGGGCTCATGCCCTTCATCACGTGGTTGCGCACCGCGGCCTTGGCGTCGCCGGGGTGGTAAATATATTCGCCGATCAGCCGGCTGTTCATCTGCACCCGCGCGGTACGCACCAGGCGCTGCTGCTGATAGGCGCGCAGTGCCGCCTCCACGTCGTCATGGCTGTCGAAGGCATGGGCCAGGCAGACCGCGTCTTCCATCGCCATGCAGGCGCCCTGGGCGAAATATTGCAGCATCGGATGGGCGGCATCACCCAGCAGCGCCACCCGCCCGTCCAGCCAGTTCGAAATCGGCTCGCGGTCGCAGAGCACCCAGAGTTTCCAGTTGTCGCCGTGTTCGATGATCTGGCGCGCGCGCGGATGGATATGTTCAAAGCCCTGCGCCACCTCGTCGCGGGGCACCGGCCGCCCGGCAATCGCCTCTTTCACGTCGCGGTGATAGGTCACCACCAGGTTGAACAGCTTCCAGCCTTTCAGCGGGTAATGCACGATATGGCATTTCGGCCCGGCCCACAGCGTCGCCGCGTTCCAGCGCAGGTCTTCGGGCATCTGCTCGGTCGGGATCACCGAGCGATAGGTGGTATGGCCCGACACCCGCGGCGGCCCGTCGCCGATCATCTGCTGGCGGATCGGCGAGCGCAGGCCCTCGGCGCCGATCAGGGCGCGCCCGGTGATCGCCGCGCGGCCCTCCAGCCGCAGCGTCACACCGCTGCCATCCTGGTCATAGCCGGTGACCTTGTGGTCGGTGCGCAGGTCGATCAGGTCCGAGGCCTGGCAGAAATTCAGCAACACGCCATGCAGGTCGGCGCGATGTACCACCGCATAGGGGTTCTTGAACCGGGCGCGGAACGGTTCGTCCAGCGGGATGGCGCAGATATCCTCGCCGTTTTGTGCATCCATCAGCCGCAGCGCGTCGATATACACCGCCTTGGCGCGGGCCTCGTCGCCAACCCCGAGATAGTCGAAACAGTGAAACGCATTGGGTCCGATCTGGATGCCGGCGCCGATCTCGCCGAGTTGCGCCGCCTGTTCCACCACGATGCTGCGCAGGCCCTTGCGGGCCAGGCCGCAGGCCGCCGCCAGCCCGCCGATACCGCCCCCGGCGATCAGGATCGGCTGATCCGTCATCTTCGCTCCCCCCTTGGCCGGGCGCTGGACGCCGTCGGCGGTGCATGTCCGGATGTAAGACTCACCCGCTCCCCGGATATAGTAAGAACACTTATTTTTCCGCGAGTCAATTCAGTAGGTATGCTTACTATTTGAATCGCGCTGCAGACCGGGTATCCAGAGGCGGCACGAAACGCCGTAAGGAGATGTCATGACGCTGGAAATTCACGATATGGCGGGCCATCTGATCCGGCGGCTGAACCAGATCTCGACCTCGGTGTTCCAGGAGCGGATGAAGCAACGCGGGCTGGATCTGACCCAGGTGCAATTCGCCGCGATGAACGCGATCCAAAGCCATCCGGGAATCGATCAGGCCGGCCTGGCCGGCATGATCGCCTATGACAAGGCAACCATTGGCGGCGTGGTCGACCGGCTGGTGACCAAGGGGCTGGTGGCGCGGCGCACCAATGCCCGCGACCGGCGGGCGCGCGCGGTGACGCTGACACCGCGGGGCGCCAACCTGCTGGCCGAGGTGACGCCGGCG
>NZ_PGTB01000255.1 GCF_002786325.1 Pseudooceanicola lipolyticus
GGCAGGTCCAGCCCGGCCGCGGCGAAAACATCCAGCACCTCGCGCCGGTCGGCCCCGCGCGCGCCGCCGATGGCGACGCAGCCGCCGAGCCGTTCGCCCTGCCATGTTTCTAGGAACTTGGACAGGCCCGCCTGCCCGGCCAGCACCGGCGCCCCCTCGACCACCGATACCGCCTGCGGGTCCCGGTCCACCAGCGCCACGATATGTCCGCCGAGATCGTCCAGCAGATCGCGCAGCACCCGGGCATGGCCGGAACTGCCCCAGACGATGCAGGCCAGCTCAGCCATTCAGCAGCTGGCCGATGACGTCGCAGACCCGGCCGATATCGGCCTCGGTCATGTCGTGATAGCTGGGCAGGTTGATCGCCCGCCGCGCCGTGGCATGGGCCAGCGGCGTCTGCGCATCGGCAAAGAATTCGAGGTCGGAAAGCGGGCTGAAAAACACGCGGGCGTCGATATCGGCGGCTTGAAAGGCGGCAATCGCAGCCTCCTGTGTCACCCCGGTGGACTCGGCAAACACCACCGTCGGCATCCAGGCGCCATTCACGCCGTCGGCAGGTTCCGGGTTCATCGCGATGCGGTCATCGGGCAGCAAAGCGGCGCGATAGGCGGCCAGGATGGCGCGCTTGCGCGCTGTCAATTCCGCGATGCGTTCGATCTGGGCACAGCCGATGGCGGCCTGGATGTTCGACATCTTGTATTTGAACCCCACCATATCGGGCCAGAACTGCCGGGTCTGAGCCCGCGACCGGCCATGATTTGAGAGGGTTAGCACCGTTTCATAAAGTTGCGGATCCGAGGTGACGAACATGCCGCCCTCGCCGGTGGTCATCGTCTTGGTGCCGTGGAACGAAAAGGTGCCGAACCGGCCCATCGCCCCGGCCCGGTGGCCGCGATATTCCGATCCCAACGCCTCGGCCGCATCCTCGATCACCGCGACGCCATGGCGCGCGCCAATCGCCAGCAGCGCCTGCATCTCGCAAAGATTGCCATAGAGATGCGTGGCGATGATTGCCTTGGTCGCCGGGGTGATCGCCGCCTCGGCCTTGGCCGGGTCGATGCACCAGCTGTCGGCCAGGATATCGACAAAGACCGGCGTGGCGCCGACATGCACCACCGGCGCGGCGGTGGCGATCCAGTTGGTGTCGGCCAGGATCACCTCGTCCCCCGGCCCGATCCCCAGCGCCGCCAGCCCCATATGCATGGCACCGGTGCAGCTGGAGGTGGCAATGGCATGGGGCACCCCCAGATGCGCGGCAAAACCCGCCTCCAGCCGGTGGATATAGTCATAGCACTGCGCGCCCCAGCCATTGCGCGCGGCGTCTGTTGCATACTCGACCTCAAGATCGGTGATCGAGGGGCGGGTATAGGCAACCCGGCTCATTCGATCTTCAACTCGGGCACGGCGGTCACGAACTTGGTGCCGGCCCGTGCCAGCGCCATGTTCTGCACCCGGATCTCGGCGCCGATATTCCAGGGCAGGATCACCAGGTAATCGGGCCGGTTCATTTCCAGAGTCTCCGGCGGCAGAATCGGGATATGGCTGCCGGGCATGAACTTGCCCTGCTTGGCCGGCGCCGCGTCGCAGACGAAGTTCAGCAGGTCGGGCTTGACCCCGGCAAAGTTCAGCAGCGTGTTGCCCTTGGCCGCCGCCCCATAAGCGGCAACCGTCTTGTTCTTGGACCATGCCTCCACCAGGAAGGCCAGGAAGGCGTTCTTGACCTGCTCGGCACGTTCCTGGAAGGCGGTGTAAAAGGCATCGTCATCCATGCCGCGGCGGCGTTCTTCGGCCAGCACCGCGCCCACCGCGGCGCCCTCGGGATAAGACGCCTCGACCCGGCAGGCATAGACCCGCAGCGATCCGCCATGGGTCGGCAATTCCTCGACATCGAACACCCGCAACCCGGCATCGCGCATGATCCGGCTGACCGCCAGCAGCGACAGATAGGAGAAATGTTCGTGATAGACGGTGTCGAACTGGCTGAACTCGACCAGCCGCATCAGGTGCGGAAATTCCAGCGTCACCACACCTTCGGGCTTCAGCGCGATCGCCAGACCACGGGTAAAATCATTGATATCAGGCACATGCGCATAGACATTGTTGCCAAGGATGAGGTCGGCCGGCGGCAGGCCGCGCGCCAGTTCCTCGCCGAAAAATTCCTGCAGCACCGGCACGCCCAGGGCTTCGGCCGCCTCGGCCGTGCCGCGCGTCGGCTCGATCCCCAGGCAGGGAATCCCGGCGGCGACGAAGTTCTTCAGCAGGTAGCCGTCATTCGAGGCCACCTCGATCACGTGGCTGTCATGGCCCAGATTCAGCCGGTCGGTGATCATCTCGACATAGGCCGCGGCGTGGTCCAGCCAGCTTTGCGAGGTGGACGAGAAATAGGCGTAATCATCGGTGAACAGCTCGTCCACCGGGGCGAAATCCTCGGTCTGCACCAGCCGGCATTCCGGGCAGGCACGCAGCCGCAGCGGATAGGTGATCTCGGGCTGCAACAGCTGGTCCTCGGTCAGATAGGCATTTGACGGCGGGGTATGGCCGAGATCGAGAAAATCCAGCGTCAGAGGGCTCTGGCAGTGGCGGCAGGTGGGGGTAACGGTCACAGTGGGGATATTTCCTTCAATACCGGCAGCGCGCGGTCGCGGTCAGACAGTTGGACAGGCGGCAGTGGCCAGTCAATGGCAAGCTCGGGGTCGAGCGGGTTCACGCCGCCTTCATGGCCCGGCGCATAGGCGGTGGAGTGATGATATTGCAGCAGCGTCTCGGGCGCGAGCGCCTGAAAGCCATGGGCGACTCCCTTCGGGATGTAGACCGCGTTCAGCGCGGCACTGTCCAGCACTACCACCGCATGACGGCCAAAACTTGGCGAACCTGCACGCAGATCGACAATCACGTCATGGGCGCGGCCGCGCAGGCAGCGCACCAGCTTTTCCTCGGCCGCCGGGCCGGATTGGAAATGCATGCCCCTCAGGGTGCCGGCGGTCAGGTTCATCGACAGGTTCATCTGGACCCAGCAGGTGTTCAGACCCTTCGCTGCGAATTCCTGGCCGCAATAGCTGCGCGCGAAAAAACCGCGCGCATCCTCGCGCCGCTCCAGCGTGATTTCGCAGGCGCCGGCGATGGCAAGCGGCGCAAAGATCATGGCGCGCCAAAGGCCGCGATCTGTGCGGCGGTGATGTCCAGCGGCGACGCTCCCCCGGCCACCTCGCGATACCACTCCATGCTGTGGCGCACGCTGTCGGCGAACCCCCAGCGCGGCACATAGCCCAGATCGGCGCGGGCGCGTTCGATGCCCAGGCTCAACAGCCCGGCCTCATGCGGTGCCGCCGGGTCCGAGGCATCTTCCCAGGTGCCCGGCCAATGGCTGAGCGCCGCCTCGACCAGCGCGCGGACCGGATGCACATCGGCGGGTTCCGGCCCGAAATTATAGCTGTCGGCCAGCGCCTCGCCGCGATAGGCCGCTTCGGCCAGCCGCAGATAGCCCGACAGCGGCTCCAGCACATGCTGCCAGGGCCGCCGCGCCGCCGGGTTGCGCAGGCGCA
>NZ_PGTB01000256.1 GCF_002786325.1 Pseudooceanicola lipolyticus
ATCTGAAAACCGCCCGCCGCCACGCGCTGCTGAAGGAACACGGGCTGGAACTGCCGGTGGCGCTGGAGGGGTAGGGCGATGAAGATCTACATCGCGGGCCATCGCGGCATGGTCGGAGGCGCCATCCTGCGCCAGTTGCAGGCCCGCAAGGATGCCGGTGCCGATCTGACCCTGATCACCCGCACCAGTGCCGAGCTGGACCTGACCGACCAGGCGGCGGTGCGCGATTTCTTTCAGGCCGAGCGCCCCGACCAGGTGATCCTGGCCGCGGCCAAGGTGGGCGGGATCGTCGCCAACAATTCCTATCCGGCGCAGTTCATCTATGAAAACCTGATGATCGAGTGCAACGTGATCCACCAGGCCTATGCCGCCGGGGTGACCCGGCTGCTGCAGCTCGGCTCCTCCTGCATCTATCCCAAGCTGGCCGAGCAGCCGATGCGCGAGGACGCGCTGCTGACCGGGGTGCTGGAGCCCACCAACGAGCCCTATGCCATTGCCAAGATCGCCGGTATCAAGCTCTGCGAAAGCTATAACCGGCAATATGGCACCGATTACCGCTCGGTCATGCCCACCAATCTCTACGGGCCGGGCGACAATTTCCACCCGGAGAATTCGCATGTGCTGCCGGCGCTGCTGCGGCGGTTTCATACCGCCGCGCGGGAGGGCGCCGCGGAGGTGGTGGTCTGGGGCTCGGGCAAGCCGATGCGCGAATTCCTGCATGTCGATGACATGGCCGCGGCCTCGCTGTTCGTGATGGAGCTGGACAAGGCGGTTTATGACCGCGAGACCGAGCCGATGCTGAGCCATATCAATGTCGGCTCGGGCACCGATGTCACCATCCGCGAACTGGCCGAGACGGTGGCCGAGGTGACCGGGTTCCGCGGCCGCATCGCCTTTGACGCCAGCAAGCCCGACGGCACCCCGCGCAAGCTGATGGATGTCTCGCGCCTGGCCCGGCTGGGCTGGCGCGCGGCGATCGAGCTGCAACAGGGGATCCAGGGCACCTATGACTGGTTCCTGGCCCAGGATGCGGACAGGCTGAGGGCCAAGTGAGGGGGCGGCACCCTAGGTGCTGACCAGTCTTTCCTCGGTCCTGTCATCGATCAGGTCGGGCAGAGTGTCGCGGAAGAATCGCGTATAGCGGCGCAGCGCACTCTCCCCCGTGGCGCAGAAGAACTCTTCGGTCAGCCCCCCGGGTTGCGGCAGGGCGGTCCGTGCCTCCAACTGCGCCAGGGTCCGGAAACTGCAGGTTTCGGGGAGCGGAATGCCCGGCACCTCGCTTTCGAAGCGGAACACCCGGCATCCCAGGGTGATGGCTTCGTAGATCAGCGACGAGGTATGGCCAACCACGAAGTCGGCATCGCGAAAATGCAGCTGTTCCTTGATGCCGGGGTATTTTTCCAGAAAATCCGCTTTCCGGATCGAGGGGTGGAACCGCACCCGCACCGCCCGCCCGGTGCGTCGCGCATAGGCGATCACGATCTCCAGCATCTGTTCGTTCTGGGCATTGAAAATCTTCTGATCCAGAAACACCGAGATATAGGGCACCCGATTTTCCCCCGCTGCGGCAGAACCCGCATTGAAGATCAGCGGCTTGCCGCAATCCACGGTCGTATTGCCGGGGTGGTGCCGGGCGATCAGCCGGGAGGTATTCGGCCCCCAGGACAGGAAATATTCCGAAGGCTGGTGCAGATAGTTGATCACGTTGACCGTATCGAGATCGCCGTAATCGACATAGAGCCCGTGCTGCAGCGTTACCGTGAGCACGCCTTGGCTGCGGAAGTAGCGCGCCAGCAAATGTTCCACCGGCTGCATGTCGGCAAAGCAGATCAGCGCCTTGCACTCGATCCGGGCGAGTTTTTCCAGGATGAAGGCGTATTTGCAGGCCCGGATAAAGCAGCAGGCCCGGTCCAATGGATCGGGAATGTCCAGCGCATAGAACAGGTCCATGTTCTCGGACATGAAGCGGCTGGCCTCGAGGTTCATCCGGGCCGGCCGGGTGCGGTGCTGATACTCTTCGACCACCACCCGGCTGCCGATCCCCGAGGCGCCGATAGCGGCATGGAACAGCCCCCGGTAGTCGTCGCGCACGAGGCTGCGGAAAAACATCGCCCCGACCTCGCGCGGTTCGGGCAGGTGATAGTCAGAGTGCAGGAAATCACGCAGCCAGATGCCGCGGAGCGCCAGTTTCTCCTCCGAACTCCGGTCCCTCAGGCTGTAGAGATCCGCAAACAGGATGTCGCGCCAAAGGTCCCGGTCGGCCTTGAACTCGTCCAGTTGTGTCACCCTGCGCACAGCCCCCTGTTGTGTTGGTTTTCCTTAATCCGACTTGCTCGCCGAAATCAGCTTTTCGATCGTGCTCAGAGGGTCCTCGAACCCCCTTGGATGATAGTCCCAGTAGCCGACGATCTTTTCGTATTTTGCGCGATCTTCCTCGGGATAGGCGGAACCGGCCCATTTCTCGATCAGCCGCCGGCGGTCGCGTTCCTTGCGCTCGTCGTTATTCGAGGCACGGATCTCCGGCGTGGCTTCGAAATAATGCTCTACGAAGGATGTCTTGGAGGAGATCACCTTGTAGCCGGCCGCCTTCATCTTGAGGCAGAGGTCGGTATCCGCGAAATAGAAATGGTAGTTCTCATCGCAATAGCCCACCTCCTTCATCGCCGCATTGAGATACAGGCCATGGTTGACGTAGAGATTGCCGACATTCACCGCGACGGCATATTTCTTGCGCACCGGGTAGTCCCGGAAATAGAAGGCAACGCCGCCAAGCTTGACGCCTTGGGCCAGCATCTCGTCGAACAGGTCGATCCCGTTCATAATGGCACCGGGCACGATCAGGCTGTCATCCGACAGCATGCAGATGTATTTTCCGCTCGCCGCCTGGAACGCGAGGTTCATGAAATAGGCCCAGGGCTTGCGGGTGAGCGGCTTGCCCCTCCATTCTCCCCGGTTGTGCTGGATGATCGAGATGATGTCCTTCTGTGCCGTCAGCCATTCCACCGTCCCGTCGGTGGAGCCGCCATCGACCACGATGATCTCGTAGGCCTCGTGGTGCAGCTCTTCGCGGACGGCCTCTATGCACAGTTCCAGCAACTTGCGGCGGTTGTAACTGCCGATCACCATCGAAATCTTGGGGTAGTCCATTTTGCTCCGCTCTCAGCTCGCCAGCGCCGCCAGGTCCGGCACTGTTTGCAGCCCGTGTGCGCTGACATAGTCCGGCCAGCCCTGCACCTCACTCCAGCCGTTGACGAAGACGAAGTCGAGCCCTGCCGCGGTGGCGGCGCGGTGATCATAGGTGCTGTCGCCCAGAAACAGGGCAGGGGCGGCGATGGTGCCGGCGGCGATCTCGCGGGCAAGGATGGTGTCCTTGCTGTCGGGGCTGCCGAAAATACCGCCGTCGAACATCTCGGCCAGGCCGCGTTCGGCGAACAGCGCGCGCAGTTCCGCCTGGTCGCCGCCCGAGACGATCAGCCAGCGCTGGCCGGGATGGGCGGCGCGCAGCGCCGCCAGCCCGGGGG
>NZ_PGTB01000257.1 GCF_002786325.1 Pseudooceanicola lipolyticus
CCGGGCATCGGCCAGGCAGGCCTCGTGCAGCCGGCCGGCGAGGCCGGCATGCAGCTGCAGCCGGGTGCGGCTTTGCGGCGGCGGCAGGTCGGCCACCAGGCGGGCAAATTCCCAGCCAAGCGCATGGCGCAGCTTCTGCGGCGCGTCGCCGAGGCGCGCTTGCAGCAGTTTCAGCCGCATCAGATCCTCGAGCGAGAGCGATTCATTGGCCGTCCCGGCCGCCGGCGCCAGTTCGGCACCGGGAAAGGCATGGGCGGCGAAATCGGCCAGGATATCGCCGCCGGTCAGCTGCTCGCGGATCATCGGGCGCAGCAGGAAGGCGTCGCCGAAGGCCGCCCGATGGGCGGCAAAGCGCGGCTGGTAATCCAGCCGCCCCTTGTCCTGCACATGGGCGAAATAGGCCTCCAGGTCGCCGGCGAAACTGCCGATCTTGATCTGCTCGGCATAGTTGGACAGGAACCGCGCCGCATGCGGGCGCACATAGGCGACCACCCGGATCTCGTCGGCCGCCTCGGCGAAGAACCCGGTCACCACCTCGTGCAGCAGGCCGGGCGGCACGTTTTCCAGCGCCTCGGCCGAGATCAGCGCCGCCGGCGCGCCCGAAGTGGCGATGCGCCGGGCCAGCCGCCGGAACACCTCTTCCGCCGCCGCCCGCGCCGGCGCCGCGCCATTGGCATAGGCGCTGCACTGCTTGCGCAGGAAGGAATGGTTCAGCTTGGTCGGATAGGCCACCGCCGCGCCGCCCAGCCGCACCTGTCCGCGGGCAAAGGCATATTGGATCGAGGTCGAGCCGGTCTTGTGATCGCCGATATGGATGACCAGCCGGGCAGGGCGCGTCCGCGCCGCCGCCCGCGGGCGTTTTGCGGCTCTAACAAGGGATTTAAGCGGTTTCACAATTCTCTCCGAAGGCAGGGCTCAATCCTCCTCCGCATCCGGCCCGTCGCCGAGCGCGGCAATGCGTTTGCGGCGCAGCAGGTTGACCCAATCCACGTCCTTGACCTCCGACAGCCCGGCGGCCATGCGGCTCATCAGTTCCAGCCCGCGCAGTTCCGAGGCGCTGAAATGATCCTCCGGCGCGACCGATTGCGCGGTGGGGCGGGCATTCTCCACCGCCGCATTCAGCTCGGCTTCCAGCAGCGCCTCGCCGCCGAAAAACGCCCGGTCCATGGCCCGGGCATCCTCCAGATAGGTGGCGCGGATCTGCTCGGCGAGGCCGCGGTGCAGCTCCAGCCGGGTGGCGCCGGCGGCCGGCGGCTGCTCGGCCAGCAGGCGCATGACTTCCCAGCCCAGGGCGTGGCGCAGGTTCTGCTTCAGGTGCTGGTGATGCGACTGCAGGTGTTTCAGCCGCATCATGTCCTCGAGCGAGAGCGATTCATTGGCCGGTGGCAGGCCGGAGATCTCGAAGCGGTCGACGCCCAGGCCGTGGCGGATGAAATCGGTCAGCACATCGCCCGCTTCCAGCCGGGCGCGGATCATCGGCCGCAGCAGGAACCGCTCGCCAAAAGCGGCGCGCAGGGCGGCAAAGCGCGGGTGATAGAACAGCCGCCCCTGGCTCAGCAGCCGGTCGTGGAAGGCCTCGAGCGGGCCGCTGTTGAACAGGCCCGACTTGGTCTGGGTGGCAAAGCTGGACAGGATCCGCGCCGCATGCGGGCGCACATAGGCGACCACCCGGATCTCGTCGGCGGCCTCGGCGAAATAGGTCTCGACGATCTGGCGCAGCTGCTCGGCCGGGATCGCGTCCAGCGCCTCGGCCGAGATCAGCGCCAGGTCGGCATCGGCCTTGCGGATGCGCCGCGCCAGCCGGGTGAAGGTCTGCGCGGCCTCCTCGCGCGAGATCTTCTTCTTGCCGCCGAACAGCGCCTCGGCCGGGCCGCGCAGGTGGTTGTGGCTGAGGCCGGCCGGGTAGAACAGCCGCCGGCCGTCCAGCGCGACGCGCCCGTTGGCAAAGGCATATTGGATCGAGGTCGAGCCGGTCTTGTGATCGCCGATATGGAGCACCAGCGTCTTGCCGCCGGGGCCGGCCGGAAGGGAGGGTTTGGTCGTCACGCGGGGCTCCGGTTGCCGAGGGCGGGGCCTGCGCCCCGCGATCGGCCCAAGGCTTAGCCGATCCCCGGGGTCCCGGCAATCGCGGCCGGCCGGGGCCTTGCCCCGCCCGGGTG
Source organism: Pseudooceanicola lipolyticus (assembly GCF_002786325.1). GTDB lineage: Bacteria > Pseudomonadota > Alphaproteobacteria > Rhodobacterales > Rhodobacteraceae > Pseudooceanicola_C > Pseudooceanicola_C lipolyticus. Next base: position 2,160 of record NZ_PGTB01000257.1, read on the forward strand.
ACTCCTTTAGGGCGCAGGGCGGGCCGGCGCCGGCGGAACCCGCCGCCGCCCCATTGAGGCGCGGCGGGGTTTGGCGTTTAAGGCAGGCGGGATTCGCAAAGGGGAAAGGCGGGGCATGGCAGGCAGCAGATTTCTGATGGTGGGCGCGGGGCTGTCCGGGGCGGTGATCGGCCGGCACCTGGCCGAGGCCGGCCATGACGTATCCGTGGTCGACGCGCGCGCCCATATCGGCGGCAACTGCCATACCGAACGCGACCCCGAGACCGGCGTGCTGGTGCATGTCTACGGGCCGCATATCTTCCATACCGACGATGCCGAGGTCTGGGATTACGTCAATGCCTACCAGACCTTCCTGCCCTATAAGAACCGGGTGAAGGCGACCACCGGCGGCGCGGTCTATTCGCTGCCGGTCAACCTGCACACGATCAACCAGTTCTTCGGCAAGACGATGCGCCCGGACGAGGCGCGCGCCTTCATCACCGAGGAACAGGCCGATACCTCGATCGCCGAGCCGCAGAGCTTCGAGGAACAGGCGATGCGCTTTGTCGGCCGCGACCTCTACGAGGCCTTCTTCAAGGGCTACACCATCAAGCAATGGGGGGTGCAGCCCGCCGAGCTGCCGGCCTCGATCCTGAAGCGCCTGCCGGTGCGCTTCAACTATGACGATAATTATTTCTTCCACCGGTTCCAGGGCATGCCGGAACACGGCTATACCGACATGATCGCCAAGATCCTCGACCATCCCCGCATCGAGGTCCAGTTAGAGACTGTTTTCGACCGGGCCCAGGCCGGCGATTACGCGCATGTCTTCTATTCCGGGCCGCTGGATGGCTGGTTCGATTACGAACTGGGGCGGCTGGGCTATCGCACGCTGGATTTCGAACGTTTCACCTATGACGGCGATTACCAGGGCTGCGCGGTGATGAATTACGGCGAGGAAAGCGTGCCCTATACCCGGATCACCGAGCACAAGCATTTCGCCCCCTGGGAAAGCCACGAGGGCTCGGTCTGCTATCGCGAGTTTTCCCGCGCCTGCACCCCCGAGGACATCCCCTATTACCCGATCCGCCAGGTCCGCGAGAAGGCGCTGCTGAACGATTACGTGGCGCTGGCCGAGCAGGAGCCGGGGGTGACCTTTGTCGGCCGGCTGGGCACCTATCGCTATCTCGACATGGACGTGACCATCCGCGAGGCGCTGGACACCGCCCGCGGCTTCCTCGACGATCGCGCCGCCGGCCGGACCCCGCCGGCCTTCTACACCGCGCCGCTCTGACGGCTCAGGGCGCGAAACGCTCCAGCAGGCCCGGATCGCTGGCGCCCAGGGCGTGGCGGACCGGG
>NZ_PGTB01000258.1 GCF_002786325.1 Pseudooceanicola lipolyticus
CTCGACCCGGCGCGGGGCCTGGCGGGTCCAGGCCGAGGCCGAGTGGCGCGCGATCCCCGGCCTGCCGCTGCATATCTTCCGGCTGGCCGGCATCTATGGCCCCGGCCGCGGCCCCTTTGCCAAGGTGCGCGCCGGCACCGCGCGGCGCATCATCAAGGATGGCCAGGTGTTCAGCCGCATCCATGTCGAGGACATCGCCCAGGTGATCCTGGCCTCGATGGCCCGGCCACGCCCCGGCGCGATCTACAATGTCTGCGACGACAATCCGGCGCCGCCGCAAGAGGTGATCGCCCATGCCGCGGCCTTGCTGGGCCTGCCGCCGCCCCCGGCCGAGGCTTTCGGCACCGCCGAGATGACACCGATGGCACGGTCGTTCTACGCCGAGAGCAAGCGGGTGAAAAACGACCTGATCAAGACCGAGCTGGGGGTGACCCTGCGCTATCCCGATTACCGCAGCGGGTTGCAGGCGCTGCTGGAACAGGAGGGCCTGGGGTCAGCGTGAGCCCCGGCACGGCGGCCGGGGCGCGTTGCCATAAGTTGCGGCCCGGCGCCTCCGGCTCGCATCCGGGCCGGGATCGTCGCTCCCGCTTGCAAGATCGCTTACCGCCGCCCCTCGCGCAGCCAGCCGCCGACGATCAGCAGCGCCGCCATCAGCAACACCAGCCAGGGCGGCAGCAGCGCGGTCTGGGTCACGTCGCGGGTTTCATAGGCGTTGCGCGGGGTCAGCCCGATCCAGCCGCGCCCCGCCGCCGGGCGGCCTTCGCGCACGTTGCGGATCGACGGGATGCCATCTTCGATATCGAAGGCACCACCGCGCAGCGGTTCGATCACCGGCTCGAACAGGGCCGGGGTGGCGATGGTTTCCTCGAACTCGCGCGGCGCCGCCGGGCCCAGCCCGATCACCGCCTCCTGTGCGCCCTCGACCAGCCGGTACAGCCCGATCTCGGCGCCGCGGTAAAGCCGTTCGAACCGGCCCGGCGCCACCGGGTCCAGCGTCACGGTTTCGGTCTCGCCCGAGGGCGTGGTCACCGTGACCTCGCCGATGTCCTCCGACAGGGTGCGGCGGATGATGCGCATGGTCTGGCCCGAGGTCACCTCGGCGGTCAGCGCCTCTTCCTCCAGCTCGGGTTCCTTCATCATCCAGTGCGCCAGCCGCCGCAGCAGTTCCAGCTGCGGGCCGCCACCCTCATAGCCGCGGTTCCACAGCCAGGCATGGTCCGAGGCCAGCAGCGCCACGCGGCCTTCGCCGACCCGGTCCAGCACCAGCAGCGGCCGGTCGTCGACGCCAGCCATCGCCACGGTGCCCGATTCCGGCTCCAGGTCGACCTGGCGCAGCCACGATCCCCAAGTGTCGCCGCCCTGCAGATCGCTGGTCACCGGGTGGCGGTCGCCCAGCTCGGTCACCCGCGGGCGATAGCGCTGTTCGATCACCCGGGCGGTCGGCGCGGCGGGCAGCACCGCGCCCAGCGGCGAGCGATAGATCGAATCGGCGGTGGCGAAATCCGGCCCGGCGGCGACCAGCACCGCGCCGCCCTCGCGCACGTAATTGGCCACGTTGTCCAGGTAGATGGTCGGCAGGATGCCGCGCCGCTTGTAGCGGTCAAAGATGATCAGATCGAAATCATCGATCTTCTCCAGGAACAACTCGCGCGTCGGGAACGCGATCAGCGACAGCTCTCCCACCGGCACGCCATCCTGCTTTTCCGGCGGCCGCAGGATGGTGAAATGCACCAGGTCGACCGAGCTGTCCGATTTCAGCAGGTTGCGCCAGGTGCGGCCGCCGGGATGCGGCTCGCCCGAGACCAGCAGCACCCGCAGCCGGTCGCGCACGCCGTTGATCTGGATCAGCGCGGTGTTGTTGCGATCGGTCAGCTCCCCTTCGGCAGCGGGCACGGTGAACTGGATCACGTTGCGTCCGCCATGGGGCAGGGTGATCGGCAGTTCCAGATCCGCGCCGATGGGCACATCGTATTGCTCGGGTTCGCCGCCATCGATCGAGATCGCCAGCGGCGCGGTGCCGGCGCCCACGGGCGCGGCGCCGCTGTCCTCGATGCGGATGGTCAAAGTCACCGGTTCACCGATGATGGCGAAGGCCGGCGCGTTGCGCACGATCAGCCGGCGGTCCCAGTCGGTATCGTGCCCGGTCATCAGCAGGTGCATCGGCGCCGGCAGGTCGGGGGCCAGTTCCATGTCATGCGCGCGCCCGTCGCTCAGCGCGATGATCCCGGCGACCCGCGCGCTGGGTTCCTCGGCCAGCGCCGCGCTCAGCGCCGTCATCAGCTGGGTGCCGGCATCGCCTTCGCCATCGGGCACGGCAACGCGGCGCAGCTCGGTATTCTCGCGCCCGGCCAGCGCGGCGGTCACCGCCTCGACGGCCTCGGCCATCTGGGCGGGGCGGTCGGCCAGCTGCTGGCTGGCGCTTTCATCCTCCAGCAGCAGCACGATATCGCTCAGCGGCCGGCGGTCCTCCTGCTGGAAGACCGGCCCGCTCAGCGCCGCCAGGATGACGATCGCCGCCAGCCCGCGCAGCGCCCAGCCAGACAACCCGCGCCACGCCGCCAGCACCACGCCGGCCAGGGCCAGCGCCGCCACCAGTGCCAGGACCGGCCAGGGCACCAGCGGATCGAACAGAAGCGTCCCGGTCATTGCCCCAACCTGTCCAGCAGGGCGGGCACATGGACCTGGTCGGATTTGTAGTTACCCGTCAACACATGCATCACCAGATTAACCCCAAAGCGATAGGCCAGCTCGCGCTGGCGTTCGCCGGAAAAACCGCTGCCCACCGGCAACAGCGCGCGGCCGTTTTCATCCACCGCCCAGGCGCCGGCCCAGTCATTGCCGCCCACCACCACCGGCGTCACCCCGTCATTGAGGTTGCGGAACGGCATGCCCTCGATCTGCTCGGCATCGGGCGGCGCCGCCTCGACCCAGACTTCGCGGCTGGTGTTGCGGCCGGGGAAGTCCTGCAGCAGATAGAAGGTGCGGGTCAGGACATGGTCGCCCGGAATCGGCTCCAGCGGCGGTATGTCCAGCGGCGCGGCCAGGTCCTGCAGCTTGCGCCCGTTCGGGCTGGCGGCGCCGAACCGGGCGATATCGGCATCGCGGGTGTCGAACACGATCATCCCGCCCGAGCGCAGATAGGTGTTCAGCTTGGCATAGGCCTCGGCCGAAGGCGTCGGCTGCGCCGGGGTGATCGGCCAGTAGAGCATCGGGAAAAACGCCAGCTCATCCCGCTCCAGATCGATGCCCATCGGCACCGCCGGCTCGACCGAGGTGCGGAAATACAGCGTGTCGGACAGGCCGCGCAGCCCGGCCAGGGCAATGTCATCGACGCGGGAATCGCCGGTCAGCACATGCGCCAGCACCAGTTCCGAGGTCGCGGCCAGCGCGAAATCCCCGGCCGCGTCGCTGTCCTGCGCCGCCGCGCGCTCGGCCCCGGGCAGGACCAGCGCCAAGGCCAGCAGCGCCG
>NZ_PGTB01000259.1 GCF_002786325.1 Pseudooceanicola lipolyticus
CGCCGGGATCAGTTCGGCCGGGCCATCGCGTCGCAGCGCCTCGGCATGGGTGAACCACAGCGGCCCTCCCGCCAGCGGATGCGCGCCCTCGGGCCGGGCCGGGCCATGCTGAACCAGCGGTCGGAAATAGTCGGTCACAGCTGCGCTTGTCCCACCGGCAGCGCCCGCAGCGGCACCTCGCTGCTGGCCGGCAGGTCGGCGCCGATTACCAGCATTTCGGTGGCAGCGAAGGTGGCGGCGAACCAGGCCGCCAGCGCCACCGCATCACCCGGCTGCGCCGAGGGGCCATCGACCGCATCCAGCACGATTTTCGACGGCGCCCAGACGCTGATCTGGCCGTTGCGCATGGCCCAGTCCAGTTCGGTCCGGGTGCTGACCACCACGCAACGGGCATCGCGCGACGCCAGCACCCAGGCGTTCTGCTCGATCGCCAGCAGGTCGATCCGCCGCTGGGTCAGCGGGTGCGCCGTTTGCGGTGCGGCGGCGTCCGGCGCGCCGACACACAGGACCAGCGGCCGCTGCCGCGCCTGCAACTGGTCGATCCAGCCGGGCAGATGCGGCGAGGCAATCGCCGCGTTCGACAGGTATGCCAGCCGGGGATGCGGCACCTCGTAGGCCACCGGCGCATGCGGGTGGCCGTCCTGCGCGCGTACGATCTCAACCCCCAGGGCGCCGGGACCCCGATCCAGTTTTTCGATGCGAACAAAGGCTCTTACAGCCTGCGGCTCAAGTAGAATACGTTCCGCCACCCGCTCGGCCAGGGTTTCCAGCAGGTTCAGCCGTTCGGCCGCCAGTTCATAGGCAATCGCCTCGGTCACCCGGTCATAGCTGAGGATGCGGTCGACATCGTCGTCGATCGGCCCGGATTGCGGCCGCACCTCGACCACGATGTTGAAGCACACCCGCTGGGTGCGCCCGCGTTCGGCCTGAAACGCACCGATCTCGACCTCGACCACGTGGTCGCGCAGCGAAATGCGGTCCAGCGGCCCGGCCCCGGCCGTGGCCTCGGAGCGTTCGGCGGGATGCGCGAAGGCAAGATGGATATCGGAGGTCATGCAGCGGGCCTTTGTCATCTCGCGATGTCGCCGCGGCCCGAAGGCCGCGCCGCCTTCTAGCAGGCCCGGCAGACCCGCACCAGCCACCGCAGGCACGGGCTGGCGGCGGCGCATCCTGCAAGCCGCGAAAAACCGCTTTGTCCCAAGACAGTTGCGGCCGGGTTCTCAGCCGCAAAAGAAGCGGTTATTCGCTGCTCGCCGTGCGATAATTCGGACGATAGAACACATGCACGCCGATGCGCGCGGTCTGCTTGTAGGTGCGCGACCATTTCGGGCGCACGGCGGTGGTATGATAATAGGTCGCGCCACCGGTCAGCCCCACGGTCACCCCGTCCAGCACCGCGCGGGCCACCTTTGCCACCCGTTCGAACGCCTTCGGTTCGGCGATGATCTCTTTGTAACCATCACAGGTATAAGTGAACTGGCACTGATACTTGCGGCCGGTGCCCTGGTTGATCACCCCGCATAGCGTGGCGGGAAAGCGGCTGCTGTTGACGCGGTTCATGATCACCTCGGCGACCGCGAACTGGCCTTTCACGGTCTCGCCGCGCGCCTCGAAATACAGCGCTTCGGCCAGGCAGCGCCATTCTTCGTCGCCGGCGGCGGGCGGCAGGCCATCCACCCAGTCCTTGGTGAAGCTGATCGACTCCGGGCGGGTCTTGCTGCGCGGTGCCGACACGGTCAGCAGCGATCGCAGATGTCGCCCCGAAAGATTATCCAGGCTGTTCTGTTCTTGCCGAAACAGGTCCTTCAAATCGGCTTCGGCAGAGGCAGCAGAAGGCAAAATCAAAGCCCCGGCCATCGCGGCCGCGATTAAAAACGGTTTCATGGTAACCCCCGATGATCGCCCGCGCAAAAGCGGACCCCATAGCGCATGCGCCTCGGACCGCTTACCGCAAAGCGCCTGTTAAATCCAGTTTTGCAGAAAAAACAAGCGGTAATCTGCCAAAGTTAACGGGCTTGCCGCCGGCCCCGGACTCGCCACCGCCACAACATCTGCGCAAGCGCCGACTTTTGATCGCCCATCTTGTGGTGAATCGCCAATTGCGCCGCGGCCAGCCGCGCCACCGGAACCCGGAACGGAGAACAGGAGACATAGTCGAATCCCGCCGATCGGCAGAAGGCGATTGATTCGGGGTTACCCCCATGTTCTCCACAGATCGACAGGGTTATTCCCGGCTTTGAGGAACGGCCCCGTTCCGCCCCCAGCTTCAACAATTCTCCCACCCCGTCCTGGTCCAGGACGTGAAAAGGATCCTCAGGGAACACGCCCTGTTGCACATAGGCCGACATGAACCGCCCGGCATCGTCGCGCGACAGCCCATAGGTCATCTGCGTCAGGTCGTTGGTGCCAAAGCTCATGAAGGCGCTGTGCAGCGCGATCTCGTCGGCGCGCAGCGCCGCGCGCGGGGTCTCCACCATCACCCCCAGCCGATAGTCAAAGCTGCGGCCCTTCTCGCTGCGCACCGCCGAGGCGACGGCGTCGATCCGGCCCTTGACCAGTTCGACCTCGCGCTTGGCCGAGACCAGCGGGATCATGATTTCCGGCACCACCGGATCGCCCTGGCGGCTGGCTTCCAGCGTCGCCTCGAAGATCGCCCGCGCCTGCATGTCGTAAATCTCGGGCAGCGTCACGCCCAGCCGCACGCCGCGCAGGCCCAGCATCGGGTTATATTCGGCCATTTCCTCGACCCGCCGGGTGACGTCGCTGACCGGGATGTCCAGCGCCTCGGCCAGTTCGCGTTGGCCGCTATGCGAGGTGGGCAGGAATTCATGCAGCGGCGGGTCAAACAGGCGGATGCAGACCGGCTGCCCCTCCATGATGCGGAACAGCTGGATGAAATCGTCGCGCTGCATCGGCAGCAGCCGCTCCAGCACCGCCTCGCGGCCGGCGCTGGTCTCGGCAAAGATCATCTCGCGCATCACCGTCAGGCGGCCGGGTTCGAAGAACATGTGCTCGGTCCGGCACAGCCCGATGCCCTGGGCGTCGAAATTGCGCGCGGTCTGGGCATCTTCGGGAGTGTCGGCATTGGCGCGGATGCCGATGTCGCGCGCGGCATCGGCCCAGTCCATCAATTGCTGGAATGCATCGTCCAGCGCCGGTTCCAGCAATGGCGGTTCGCCGGCCAGGATCTCGCCGGACGACCCATCGATGGTGATGACGTCACCGGCCCGCAACACCCGCCCATCCGGCGTGGTGATGGTGTTTCTGCGCGAGTCAAAGCGCAGGGACGAGGCGCCGACGATGCAGGGCAGGCCCAGCCCGCGCCCGATCACCGCCGCGTGGCTGGTGATGCCGCCGCGTTCGGTCAGCACCCCGGCAGCGGCATGCATGCCGCGGATATCCTCGGGCGCGGTTTCGCGCCGCACCAGGATGCAGGGCTCGCGCCGGG
>NZ_PGTB01000025.1 GCF_002786325.1 Pseudooceanicola lipolyticus
CAAACCGAAACCCATGATTATCAAGATCAAACCCGCAGACTCTCGTTATGAACGAGGGACCGAAGGGGGGCAGGTCAGAATCCTTGGCTCTGACGACCGGGTCACGCCCGAGATCGGCTATGAGGTGACCAAGACCATTCTCGACAACGCCGAGGAAGTGCGCAGCTTTGGCGTTCCCCTTGCGGGCGTAAATCCCGAAGACGCGGTGCTGAACCTTCTCCCCTCATTCCCGGTCAACGCCGGCGCGGCCCAGTACTTCAAGGAGCAGGGAACCTGGCGCGAAGAGTTGATCATAGCCGAGGTCTAACTCGGTGACCAAGGCAAGCGGCAATCCGGGCGTAAGCAGAAAGACAGCGAGCATGTCCGAGGCAGACCTGACCGGGCAGATGAGCCGTCAGAACGGTCGTGGCACCGATCTCAAAACTTTGGTCGGGGCAACACTGGGTGCACTGGTATTCGTTTACGCCCTGTTGCACGTGGGCCAGGTTCTGTTTCTCTGGCAACCGCCGGAACTGTTCCGCACGTTGCACCTTTGCCTCTCGCTCGTGGTGCTATCGCTTGTCGGTCTCCAGGCCACCGCGAACGCGGCGCGCAGGATTCTCTGCCTGGCCCTGGTCGCTGCCGCCCTGGCGGTACTGGCCTATGTGTTCGTCATGCATGACGCGCTGATAAACGACCGTCTGTTCGGCCCATCCAGCGCTGACATGTTGGTGGGTGTGGTTCTGCTGGTTTCTGTGATGCTTGCGGCCCAGGGCGTCTGGGGCTTCACCATCCCAGCCCTGGCTATCTTGGCACTTTTGTATGGCTATTTCGGCCATCTCTTTTCCAGCAACCTGCTGTTTCACGGCGGCATGTCGCTGGAAAGGCTGCTGTCCTACACCTCGATACCCTACTTCCAGGGCGTGTTGGGATCGATGACCGGACTTTCCGGCACCATGATTTTCATCTTCATGTTGCTTGCCGGGCTGCTGAAATCCACCGGTGGCATCGATTTTGTGCTGCGGCTGGCGGGACGGATCAGCGGCATGTCGCGCGGCGGCCCGGCAAAGGTTGCCATCATTGGCAGCGGGATCATGGGCATGATCTCGGGAAGTACCGTGGCCAATGTCGCGTCGACCGGCACCATCACGATCCCGCTGATGACTAAAACAGGGTTCAGCCCGGAAGAAGCCGGCGCTGTCGAGGCGGTCTCTTCCACCGGAGGGCAGTTCATGCCGCCGGTCATGGGGCTGACCGCGTTCCTGATCGTCGGGATAACTGGCGCAAGCTACTCCACGGTCATGCTTGCCGCAGCTATCCCGGCAGTTGTTTTTTACGTCAATCTGATCTTGGCCGTGCATTTCTCGGCAGCGGCACGGGAAAGCCTTTCTTCCCCCGTCGCGCAAGAGGTTGGCGACCTGCCGGATTGGAAGACCGACATCGGCCAATTCGCGCATCTCATCTTGGCGGTCATCCTGCTCACGATTCTTCTGCTGCAACAGGTAGCGCCGTCGCGCTCGGCCATCATCGCCATCGGCTTCCTGGCCGTTGCCGAAATCTTCAAGCAGCTTTACCTGAACCGCGATGATCTGGGCCATGGCATCGCCATCTTCTGCCGCCGTCTCTACGAGGGGGTGCTGGACGGGGTGAAAAGTGGCGCGCAGCTTGCCGCGGTAATCGCCGTCATCGGCATTATTGTGGACATGATGACGGTCACCGGCCTGGCCCAGCGGCTGTCGCACATGGTGCTGGGCTTTGAGAACCTCGGGCTTTTCCCCTTGCTCTGTATCGTCGCCGCGACCTGTCTGGTCTTCGGACTCGGCATGCCGACCCCGGCGGCTTACACGCTTGTCGCCGTGCTCGGGGCGCCAACCCTGGTCAGCTACGGCGTTGACCTTCTTGCTGCACACATGTTCGTCTTTTTCTTCGCGGCAATGTCCGCGATCACCCCGCCAATCGCGCTCGCGTCACTTATCGCCTCACGAATCTCAGGGGGGAATTATGCTGCCACAGCGATGCACTCGGTGCGTCTTGGCTTACCCGGCTTCATCCTCCCGTTTTTCCTCGTCTACTATCCAGAAATCCTGCTGGGCGGTGACAATATGTTCGCCACGCTCCTGCGCATCGGCGCCATGCTGGTATTCTTCTTCGCGCTCAATATCGTCTTCGCCGGCAGTGGTGTCTGGAGCGGCTCAAATATCTTGCTGCGCCTGCTGCTCCTGGCAGTCGCCGCAATCAGCACGGTCGACATCTTCCAGCTTCCAATCGTCCTGATGGCCGCGCTGTTGGGGGCCGTGCTCTTTGTCAGGCAACGCGCATAGACCGACGCGCACGCACCACCTTCCAACCCGGTTCCAAGATCGAGAATACGATGAAGCTTTATTACTCAAAACTCAGCAGCTCTATGGCCGTTCACCTGGTGCTGGAAGAGATCGGAAAGCCCTACGAGGCGATACAGATGGATCTCGACAGCCAGCACCAGTTCACGCCCGAGTTTCTCGAGATCAATCCCAAGGGTCGGGTGCCCGCACTGGTCTTGGACGAGGGTGAGAAAAAGGTTGTCTTAACTGAAGTGCCGGCGATCCTCAGCTACCTTGCCCAGATCAACCCCGAACTGTCGCTGATGCCAACGGACACGTTGGAATTCGCCAAGGCACAGAGTTTCAACGCCTACCTATCCAGCACCGTACACGTCGCCCATGCCCATCGACGGCGCGGAAGCCGATGGTCGGATTGCGCCGAATGCCGCACCAGCATGGCAGCAAAGGTCGCATCAAACATGTCCGAATGCTTTGCCTTTATCCAGGCGCACTATTTGAAGAAACCTTGGGTGCTGGGAGACAGTTTCTCGGTCTGCGACGCTTATCTGTTCACCATTTCGCGTTGGCTGGAGGGTGACGGTGTCGACATTAACATCTTTCCCGAAATTCGCAGGCACGCCGACGCAATGCTTGCCCGTCCCCCGATCCAGAGAATAGCGGCGCTGCACTGCTAGCGTTTGGCCTGCTTCACAGCGTGTGACCGATTTCGGAAAGAAGATTGGCGACCCGTTCCGCAGCCAAATGCAATGGTCGCTGCTTCGGCCAAGCCAGCAGGTAGTCCAGATGGAAGGACGGATCGACAATTTTTCGCGCCGTCATCCGGCCCAAAAGAACTTTGTCACGTCCAGCCAGCCAAGGGATTATGGCCGCAGCGATACCGGACTCGACAAAACCGTGCATCATCACCAAAGAAGTCGCCTCGTATTTTGAAGCAATGGGAACCGACTGCCGGGACGCTTCGGCCACAAGTCCCTCCTGGAAGGGATCCCCCGGTCGGAGCGTAACCAGGTCCAACTTCGCCGCCTCGCGCAACGTGATGGCCTCATCCGCGGAAGTCTGCGAACCCTGTGGCACTTTGCCTGCCTGGAACAGATAATAGGCCTGAGAGGCGAAATGCCGGGCGTTGATGCTGCCCACTTTTTCATCCGCCGGAATGATGCCCAGATCATAGTCACCGTTGGCCAACGCAGCTTTTGCCTCACGGCTGGCCACCAATCGGGCGGTGATGCGGACTTTCGGATATCGCAGGTGCAGGCTGCGCACCAGATCAGGCATAATTCGGTCGGCGATGCCAAAGGACGTCAGAACGATCGACACGTCACCGGTCACGTCGTGGCTCAGGCGCTGCACGTCTCGCGTGGCCTGATCCATCCTTTCAAGAAGCGAATAGGCATGTTCGATCATCACCGTTCCGGCAGCGGTGGGGATCGTTCCGCGTACCGTTCTGTCAAAAAGCTGGACCGAGAGTTCCCCCTCGATCGCCTGGATCTGCTGAGACAGCGCCGGCTGTGCAATGCCAAGATAGCGCGCAGCCTGAGACAGGCTTCCATTCTCCGCGACGGCGACGAGATACCTCAACTGCTGGGGTTTCACACACGGTTTCCTTGGCGGAGATTACTGTCTTTGCTGAGTGGTTGCGTGAGCGACTTTGCTGTCAAGTCTTGGAACACCGTTCAAGCGTGAATTCAGATCAAGATATCTTCGAACGGGTGAATTCGTGCAGAAAGGCAAGAGTTGCTGCCCTTCGCTTTGCCGGTTCGACCGGGTTCCCGCACTACGGCGGCAATTGCGGCCCGGTCGCTACGAAGGCCGCGGACGAGGGATGAGAGCATGCTGTCCTCGGCTTCATCGAGCCAGGCGGCCACGGCATTCTCCCCGGCGTTTCGCACCATGTCAGGGAACCGGTTGTTCAGCTCCCGGAAGAGGCTCTTTCTATCCTTTCAAACCCGACACCCGGGCTTGCCTTAATCTGGCTCTCGCGCCGAATTTCCGTTGAGGCCCGATCTCACAATGCTTTCTTGCGAAGCCCTCTCTCCAAATCGCTGGGCGGAACTGGAGTGCTTCCAATTTCCGGAGCAGGGTTGCTAGAGTCTGGTACTAAAGCAACTGACCTTTGGCACTGCGTACAGGTTCAACCAGTTCATATGCCTTAACCAAGAGCAATTCTGAATCTCCAGGGCCATAAGCTCCTTCGACGTCCAGTATACTCACAGCGCCGACCACCCTGCCATTTTCAAGTATTGGCGCCGACAGACAGCTTGCGCACCCGAACGACGCGATCAGTTCATGGTCAGGGAATGCAAACCTCATATCCTCCGAGGTGAAACCTTCCCAGCTTCGCCCGCCATAAAGCACGTCCTGTCCCCATTGCGTGGGGCCCATCGGCTTGAATGCGGGAAAAGGATACTTCTGCCGATTGTTCGACCAGACCCGGAGGACGTCGCGGTCGCCGTGCTCCCACGAGAACACCGTGTAAATTCTCCACCCGAATCTCCGGGCGCAGTCTTCGCCAAAGCGAGTGAAGACCTCGGCGGTACCTGGCATTGTTTCAAGAAGATCAGTCATAGAGCACTCCGGGCAACCAAAGAGCGATCTCCGGGAAAGCCGTTAGAAGAACGATGGCCACCAGCATCAGCAGGAAGAACGGGGCCGCATAGAGTGCCACGCGTCCGATCGACCTACCCGTAAGAGACTGGATGACAAACAGATTGAACCCGACTGGTGGTGTGATCTGTCCCATTTCGACGGTCAGGATCAGGAAAATACCGAACCACACGGGATCGAAGCCCGCGGATATCGCGAGGGGCAATGCGATCGGCAGGCTAGTAACGATGATCGAGACACCATCGAGAAAAAGCCCCAGATAGATGTAGAACACCGTCAGGATCAGGATCAGCATGGCTGGCGATAGTTCTAGCCCTTGAATGACGCGGGCGACATCACCCGGGATGTGAAGGTACCCCATTGTGGTGGACAGAAAGGCCGCCGCGACCAGAAGACTGCAGATCATTGCACTGGTCGTAAGGGCTCCTTTCAGGGAGTCCGAAAGCAGTTTGACCGAAAGCTGCCCCGTAACCCCCACGATTATCAGGGCGGCCAATACGCCGATGGCGGCGGCTTCTGATGGCGTTGCAATGCCCGTGTAGATGGAGCCGAGCACGACAATCATCAGGGTCGTGATTGGAAGCAAATCCTTTAGCCCTCGGACGATATCCCGCCAGGTCAGGCGCGGCGCCCCTTGCGGGACCACCGAGGGTTTCAACAAGGCGTAGGCAATGATGAACCCCGAGAAGATTGCGGACAGCATCAGGCCTGGAATCACCCCTGCCGCAAACAGCCGGCTGATTGAGACCTCCGCCATGATCCCGTAGACGATCATCACGATGGATGGCGGGATGAGCAGGCCGAAGCTCCCGGCGCCAGCAAGTGAACCAAGCGAAAGGGCTTCGTTATAGCCGGCTTCCCGCAACTTGGTTGTTGTGATCTTGCCGACCGTGGCGGTCGTCGCCGCCGTCGACCCGCTCACCGCGGCAAAAAGCGTGCATCCCAGGACGTTGCTGTGAAGCAGACGCCCAGGCACGCGCGATACGAGGGGCGCCAAGCCCCGGAAAATTCGTTCCGAGATATCGGATCTGAAGATGATCTCGCCCATCCAGATGAATAGCGGGATGGCTGAAAGTTCCCACGAGTTCGCTGCCCGATACATGATGCTGTAGGCGATCGTACCGATCCGGTTCGGATCCATTCCCAGGGCAAAATAGAGCATCGCGACGCTGGCCGCGATCAAGGCGATAAAGATCCAGACGCCCGATATCAGGAAAGCAATGATCAGCCCAAGCAAGGCAGAGGCATAAACGAAGGCGTCCATTTCATTCCTCCAACATGGCCGTTTCGGGATCTCCCAGCAGCGGACGTCCCAAAAGCAGGCCAACAGAGAGAAACAAGAGTTGCAGAAGAACCAAGATGATCGCGAGCAGCAGAAGGCCCTCAGGGATCCACAAGGGAAACGCTACGACCGAGTTCGATGTCGAGCCACGTTCCCAGGACCGCTCGACCCGAAGCCAGGCGAATTTGGCGATGAACGCGAACACGCCGAGTCCGAAGCACAGCGTCAATCCGTCGAGGACGCGCCGGGCACCGGCCCCAACTTTGTCGAGAACAAGGCTCATCCGCAGGATACCGCCCTGGCTCAACGCGTATGGGAGAGCAAAGAAGGTAGTGCCCGCAACCGCATGAGACACCAGTTCATCTACAATGAAAGTCGATGTCCCGAATGCGGTGCGCAGCAGGATTTCCAAGAAGATGATAGACACAGAGCCAATAAGAAGAAGCCCGGCAAAGGCCAGGCCTGCCCCTCCGACGATTTGGATTAAAGGATTGAGGTATTTTGGCATGGGGTCCCTTCCTTGAAACTACGGCGAGCGACCTACAGATCGCTCACCGCACGTTTTCTGCTGGCTCAGTTGCCAAGTGCCTTTTGATAGTTGTTAAGGAGGGTCACAGCGTCTTCGCCGACATTCGCTTTCCATTCTTCGACAACCGGCATCCCCGCTTCCGCGAACAGAGCAGCCAGTTCCTCGGAAGGAGCGGAAGACACCTCGACACCCTCTTCGGCCAGCTTCGCGTAATTGTCGGACAGGCGTTCGGTAATGAGGTTCCAGCCATAGGCCTCGGCTGCGCTGGCAGCCTCCAGCAGTGCTGCACGATCCTCATCGCTGAGCGCCTCTAAGGCGTCCCGGTTCATATGGGTCACCTGCAGGGGCAGCGCATAGTTGAGCTCGGAATAGTATTCAAGATACTCCCAGAACTGCGCCGAGACGCCGCCGTCCGCCGACGTCAGAACGGCATTGATACCATTCGTCGACAGCTGTGGGACGACATCGGTCCACGAAAGCTGAATCGGGTGCGCGCCGGCGTTGGACATTGTCTGAACGCCGAGAGCATCCGATGTACGGATGGTCAGATTGGCGACATCCTCCGCCGTGGCTAGCGGCATCTTGGACCAAATGCCTGACGGCGGCCAGGGCGTTGCATAGAGCAGGACCTGGTTGTTTTCTTCCAGAGCGGCTTCGTAGAATGGCTTGGCTTGTTCATAGAGGGTACGAGTCTGGTCTAGACCCGGAGCCACAAAGGGCAGGGACGATGCGAGGAAGATCGGGTTGATGCCCGACCACGCGCCCGAGTAGGAGCTGGCCATTTGAACAGCGCCATCGCCAACCGCGTCAAGCTGGTCGGCAGATCGATAGCCAAGCGCACCACCATGGTGCGCGGTGACCGTGACGTCGCCGCTGGTCAGCTCCGCAAGTTCCTTGATGAACTCGTCGGCGATGTCTGCGTGGATCGTGCCTGCGGGGTATTCATTGGCTAAGTCCATCCTCGTTTCGGCAATGGCAGGTGCGGCAGCAAGGACGGCAAGCGAGAAGGTGAGTACTTGGGTATTCATTGGTTTCCCTGTTGTAGACTATTGTGATGAAGGCGTTTGGCTCTGTCGTTACGTGACATCTCAATGAGCTCGGGAACGCGGGGCGAGTGGAATGAAGCGATCTCCTTTCTGTATTTTCAGTAGGCCAGCGATGGCAGCCAAAGCGTGAGCGCCGGGAACAGGATCAGGATCAACAGCGTCGCGAGATCCATGAGAAGGAACCACCAAATCCCCCGGAAGATCTCGGGCAGGGTCACCGTATTGTTCAGCGCCCCGTTGATCATGTAGACATTGAGCCCGATCGGCGGGGTCACCAGGCCGATCTCCAGCAACTTGACGATGATGATCCCGAACCAGATCGCATCGATCCCGGTGGTTTGAACCAGCGGCACAAGGATCGGCAGCGTCAGCAGCAACAGCCCGATCGAGTCGATCAGCATCCCCAGCACGAGGTAGATCACCGCGACGGCGAACAGGATCCACCAGGTCTCGCTGCTAACCGAAAGGATCGCGTTCGAGAAGGCCGCTGGCAGGCCTGAAAGCGCAAGGAACCGCGTGAAGAACAGCGACCCAATCAGGATGATGAAGATCGACCCGGTCGAGACGGCCGCCTGTGTCACAGCCTCGATCACTGCCTTACGGGTCAGCTTGCCCCGAACCGCGCCGATGATCGCCGCGAAAAAGGCGCCAAGAGCGCCGGCCTCGGTCGGCGAGAACACGCCCGAGAAGATGCCGCCCAGCACCAGCAGGATCAGCGTGGGCAGCGGCCAGACATCGCGCAGGGCCTCGCGGCGCTCTGCCTCGGTCGGCGGCAGGGGCGCCTCGCCGGCCAGCGCGGGGTTCAACTTGACCCGCACCACGATCATCGCCATGTAGATCAGCGCCGACAGGATGCCGGGCACGAAGCCGGCCATGAAAAGCTGGCCCACCGACACCTGCGCATAGACCCCGTAAAGGATCAGCAGGACGGAGGGCGGTATAAGCGAGCCGAGCGTGCCCGAGGCCGCGATCGTTCCGGTGGCAAGGCCCCGGTCATAACCCTGCCGCAGCATTTCGGGCACAGCCATCCGCGACATGGCCGAGGCCGTGGCAACGGACGACCCCGAGGCTGCCGCGAAGAACGCACAGGCTCCGACCGAGGTGATTGCAAGACCGCCCGGCAGGCGCGCAAGGTAAAGCCTCAGCGACAGGAACAGCCCGCGCGTCATGTCCGTGGACGAGCACAGGAACCCCATCAGCAGGAACATCGGCGCCGCCGACAGCTCCCATTGGCCGACATAGTCGAACGGCGTGGCAGAAATCATGCCCCAGGCGACGTTCATGTTGAACATCTGCGAGATGCCGACGATCGAGACGAGACCGAGGGCAACGCCGATCGGCACCCGCACGGCGATCAGGACGAGGGCGACGGCCGTGCCGATGATACCGATATCGAGATTGCTCATGGTTTCAGGTCCTCTCGGCGGTTAGAGTGCGCGTCGCTGCGTCACGGATTTCAGCAGGTTCGACAGCACCGCCAGCCAGATGCCGGCGAAGCCGAGGGGCAGGGCCCAACGGGCGGGCCAGATGTAGAAGGTAAAGTTGCTCATCGCTTCCTCAGCACGGGCCGTGGCGCTGAGTGCGTCGTGCAGCGATTGCCAGAAAAGCATTCCGAAAAAGACCAGCCCGACACCGCAGGCCAGGACGTAGAGCCCAATCTGCACATCCTGGGGCATCATCTTGGCGAATAGATCGACCCGGATATGTCCGCCACGCAATTCGACGTAGCCGAGCGACAGGAAGACGATCACCACCATGTAGTAGAACGAGACGATCTCGAGTGTTCCGATCAGGCGGCCATTGAAGAGGAACCGCAGGGCGACGTCAGCGGTGATATGGGACATCATCAGGATCATGAAGGCGGAGGCGAGCGCCATAGTGGCCAGGTTGGTCCAGCGGATCAGGGTCTGCATCGCGGCACCTTCTTCGGGTCTACGCAATCAGAGGCCCCGTCCGGGGCCTCCAACGGTTTGTCTGTGGATAGGGTTACTTGACGCCGTAGCTGACCGGGTTGATGTCGCCGTAGATCTCGGACATCGCAAGTGCGGTCAGAGCGTCTTCGTCAGTGGTGTCCACGTCAGCCAGTAAGGCGGTCCACTTGTCCATCTTTGCGCGGAAATCATCGATCACCGTCTTGGCGTCGCCGAGCCCGTACGTTTCAGTTGCCTTTTCGTACACGCTCTCCAGCGTAGTTGCGCGAAATCCCTCGATCGAAACCGCAAGGTCGGCTTCCGGGGTATAGACGTTGCCACCGTTGTCCTTGGCAGTTTCCAGCGCTGCGTCAGCCTGAGCCGTGTAGTTGATGACGGTTCGGGCCATGGCGCGGGCGGAGGCCTCAATCAAGACCCCCCGAAGCTCGGGCTGGAGGCCTACCCAAAAGTCAGGATTGACCCCCCAGTTCGGGCCCGACCAGTACATGCCGGTCGGCACAAGGGTGGTATGCTCGGCAACCTCCATCAGGGAACGGTCGACAAGATCGCTCGCTGCATTGGTAGCGCAATCCAGCGTCCCGCGCTCGAGCCCGGTGTACATCTCTGACGAGGGGACGTTCACCGGTATGCCGCCTGCGGCCTCGACCCAGGCCGAGACGGCCGAGCCGGCGGTGCGGATGCGTTTGCCGTTCAGCTCTTCCAGATTGCGCACCGGTTCGGAGCACATGAGAATGTAAGGCGGCGTGGAGTAGCCGCCGAGATAGACGATCCCTTGCTCGTCCCATTCTGCCAACTGAGCATCATTGTGCATCGAGAAGTCAGTAATTGCGAAGGTCGCTACGATTGGATCGGAGTAGTTGAAGCCAAGTTCTTGAATCGCGTTTGCGACCGGAAGTTCTGACGGCGTGTAGACTGCGGCGTGATAAGCGACTTGGACGACGTTGTCGCGAATACCCTGCAAGGCAGCTCGCGGAGCAAGCAGGACCGTACCGGTGAAAACCTCGGGCTCCAAAGCACCATCCGAGAGTTCCCTCACCATTTCCGCCCATTCGGTGTAACCATACTTAGAAAGTGGGTGCGCACCGTCAAAAAAGCTATTGGCGATGAACGAGGTTCCGGCCGACGCGGGGAGAGCTGTACACAGCACGGCCGTTGCTGAAATGAGTGTCTTTTTCACGTGGATCTTCCTTGTTGGAATGGGGCAGTCCGTGCCGCCCGCCGTTTGTTTTTTAGTGGGTGAGCAGGTTCTTCTTCAGCTGTCCGCCTTGCATGATCAGCGACATATGCCGGCCTTGGCCGGTCAGAAGCTGAAGGTCTTCAAGCGGGTTGCCTTCTACGACGACAAGGTCAGCATGGGCCCCGGGTGCGATGACCCCGATTTCGCCCTCCATGTGCAGCACTTTCGCGGCGTTTAGCGTGGCAGATCGGATCACCTCGTGAGCGGGCAAATAGCGGCCGCGAAGGGTAAATTCATCGGACTGATAACCTTGAAGTTCCCCGATAAGGTCCGACCCATAGCCCATGGTCGCGCCAACCTTTTGGAGCATTTCCAGACGCTCAAGGCCGGCTTCCCGAATTTGCCGGTTTTTTTCCACGCCTTCCGGAACCATGCCGTACTTTTGTCCCTCACGCTCCAGCGCGTCGAAGACAATATTGGTGGGAACGACGACAGCGCCTTTCTCGACCAGCAACTCTGCCGTCTCCTTGGACATCAGGTTTCCGTGCTCGACACAGGTCACACCGAGCTCAAGCGCCCGACGAATTGATTCATCGGTGTAAAGATGCGCCGCCACGTAAGTGTGGAATTTCTCTGCTTCTTCGACGGCTGCGAGAATTTCGTCGCGCGCAAATCCAAGCGCGTGGATGGGATCAGTCGGGGATGACACACCGCCGTTTGCCATCAGCTTGATGAAATTTGCGCCGTTCTTAAGCTCTTCACGGCATGCCCGCTGAACCTCGGCCACCCCGTCGACAACGCGACCCAAAGAGCCAATCTGTAACGGATAGTGGCTTACATCCCGATTGTGATGAGGGCCACGGTAATCCGTATGTCCGCCAGTCTGCGACAATGCTTTGCCACAAATAACCAGACGCGGGGAAGCAACGATACCTTCGTTGACGGCACGAACGAAACCATAATCTGCGCCACCCAGATCCCGCACCGTGGTGAATCCGCGCATCAGCATGTCATTCATCAGGCGGTACGCATGGGCGGCGACAAGGGAGTTAGGCATCGCTGCGTTGACTGCAAGGTTGGTCGTCGCAGCGACGATGTGCACATGGCAGTCAATGAGACCCGGCATCACGTATTTGTCGGAAACGTCAATCTCTGTACTGACGGAACCTGCCGTCAAGCCGCTTGCGACCTCGACGAATTTTCCATCCTCAATCCTGATGTCTACTGGGTCCGCAGCACGATCGGAGCTTCCGTCAACGATGCGGGCGTTTCTTATGATCATGTTGGGCTGAGCCAAACCGAAATCCTTCTTCCTACAGTGTGGCCCGAGCTTCACAGGAACTCGCGCTTACACACTGGCTACTGGATCCAATCTAAGCATCGTAAAAAAAGTCGGTCAACTTGTTTTTTTTGAACTTCGACTTGCGCTATCATGACAGAACTGCGGAGAACCCCTTCAGAGCTCCAACATAGATAAATGAAAAATATGGCGAAAATGGAAATCTCAGCGACTCAACCAGGGTCGCGACAAGTACAAAAATCAGAGGAAATGAGGAAGAGAATTTGTGATGCTACGCTCAAATGCCTAGCAGATGTCGGCTATGAGCGTGTGTCTACCAAGCTAATCTCGGAAACCGGCGGCATGTCGCGCGGGGCTGTGAACTATCACTATCCGACTCGCAACGATCTTCTGGTCGCCGCCTACGCGCATTTGCTAAATTCTTGGGAGGATCAGTGGCCCTTCACGGAGGTCGACCAAGTCCGCGCGCTCGATCCGGGTGTTTTGATCGACGCGCTGTGGCAAGGCCTATTTGCGCAAGAAACCTATCATGCGATCCTGGAACTCATGCTCGCCGCTAGGAAAGACGAAGAGTTGAGCACGAGACTTCGAAAGACGCTTGGGCCTTGGGCAGAATCTAGGGATATCAGGACCGCCGCCTTGCTCGGTGCCGATCTGGGAAGCGACGCCGTTCTGAACCTTTTGCAACTCAACCTCTGCATACTGCGAGGCATCACGGTCAACCGGTTCTTCGATGGCACTGCCCTTACCGAGCGATCTCTGGTCGCAATGTGGAAGGAAATGTTCGTGGCTAAGCTGGCGAACCTCAACACCCGAACAGATTGATTTGTCCTCGGTTACGTGATTGGTAAGGCTGTCACTTGGTCGCCTTCTTTGCCTGCAGTGAGGCGACCAACTCCCGCCCTGCGTTGATGATGTGCCTTTCCAATAAAAGAACCGCCGCCTTCTCATCGCGGGCACGACATAGCTCCAACAATTCACGATGTTCGGCCTCCGCAGTGCTGAAGGTCTGGTTCAGCAACAACTGAAGGCGGATGTAACGCTCGATCTGGACATTGATGCCGGCGACAATAGCCAGACTTTGTACTCTATTCGCAGCAGCATATATGCTTTTGTGGAACTCCCAGTTCAGAGCGCCCCATCGCGTGATCTCGTTTTGCTTGTAGGCGTGATCGAGCTCCTGCAATTTTGCTTCCGCTACAAGGAGATGTTCCTCCGTAAGCGCAGGAAGTGAGTGCCGCAACATGTCAGTTTCCAACATTGCTCGCAGCTCGAAAAGCTCCATGATTTGCTCGGGAGGTATCGACGCAACAAAGGCCCCTTTGTGGACCTTCGTGATAATGAGTCCTTCCGCCTCTAACTGCCTAAAAGCTTCCCGGACCGGCATACGGCTACATTCGTATTCCGCCGCCAAAGCTTCTTGCACTAGGGCTTCGCCTGGCTCGAACTCCCCGTTGAGAATGCGTTCACGAAGGGACGCTGCGACCGCCTCCGGCAGGCTCATTCGCTGTAAACGGTGCGAGGGATGAGACATCGTGCTTCAAGCCTGTAATGTTGGATCCAATTGACTTTCATGTGCTACACTACTGATAGCAACGAGTATACCTAAGTTTTCTCCAAAGAGTTTTGGAGGTTGCCTAAGCTGATGCCATGCCGACTTCGCTTTCTCGGCAAAGGGCGCCGTATCGACTTCGTTCCACGCACCGATTTTCTGTGTCCTTCTGGCAGCACGTTGCAGCCTTGAGGGCAGGGGCGACGACCGCGGCCCCTGACATTATTTGGCGCTACCTCAATGCTTTTGGAAGCAACCCAATGGGGAAATCTTGGTAGCATACTGGCCGTAGGAAACGAGCGATGGCCAGGCTACCCACCGAGGTGGAGCGACCATCCGAGGTCGCGGGGAAGGGACCACCATGGACCATTGCATGTGCAACCTCGACACCCGTTCCGAAGCCATTGCAGAGGATGCGACCAGCCAGTTCCTCCAATGTCGGCATCATGTCGGCTGCTAGGGAGTGATCGCTTTCGGAAATGTGCAGGGCGCAGGTAAGTTGACCTTCCAGCGCCTCGGCAATCTGTCTGAAGACACCGGTATCTTTGCAGACAATGACCAATGAAGCGGCGCCAAAGACCTCTGCATGCAAACTGGCGTCTGCAAGAAATGTCTCCGCATCGACCTGGAACAGGGCGGCTTGGCCCTGTGTGTCGCTACCGATCGTGCCTCGTCCAACTTCAGCAACAGCCGGGTGTTCGCTCAGCTTTCTGACACCTTCGGTGTAACTTTGACAGATGCCGGAAGTCAGCATGACCTGGGCCGAGGCAGCATTCAGGGACTCCGAAGCGGCGTTCAAGAACCGATCCAGCCCCACACCCTCAACGGCAATGACGAGGCCGGGGTTGGTACAGAATTGCCCCGCGCCAAGCGTAAGTGATCCGACAAAGCCCTTCGCAATTTCTTCCGCGCGCTCGGCGAGCGCTCCGGGGAATAAGTAGACGGGGTTGATCGAACTCATCTCCGCGTAGACGGGAATGGGACACGGACGCGCCGCTGCAGTTCGCATGAGTGCCATGCCACCACCGCGAGAGCCGGTGAAGCCCACTGCTTTAATGGTCGGATGTGCGACAAGCGCCTGACCAATTGCGTTTCCCGGACCGTACAGCAGCGCGAAAACACCTGCCGGCATACCGCAATGTTCGGCCGCGGCCACGATCGCCCGCCCGACCAGTTCAGAGGTCCCCGGGTGCGCCGAGTGTGCCTTGACAAGCACCGGGCATCCTGCGGCTAGAGCCGACGCGGTATCACCGCCGGCAACCGAAAACGCCAAAGGGAAGTTCGAAGCTGCAAATACCGCCACCGGGCCCAATGGCTGGTTCATCAGCCTCAGGTCAGGGCAGGGCGCGGGTTTTCGGTCGGGCAAGGCAGGGTCGTGACGGATGTCGAGATAGCTTCCGTCACGTAGAACTTCCGCGAAGAGGCGCAACTGCATCATCGTTCGGCCGCGTTCGCCCTCGATCCGGCCGCGCGGTAGGCCGGTTTCCGCCATGCACCTTGTGACGAGTTCATCGCCGATCGCCAGGATATTTTCCGCAATCGTCTCGAGGAACACCGCTCGTTCCTCCACGCTTGTCTGGCGATACGGAATGAATGCCGCTGCGGCAAGGTTGCAGGCACGCGAGATGTCATCATCCGAAGCGCCTTTCCACGCGGGCCCTAGCGTTTTTCCACTGGCAGCTTCGGTCGCATGAATTTCAATGCCAGTTCCGGCGAGTGCGGCGCCGCCGATCAGGTTGCAACCTTCGATCATGATGTATTCCTTCCGGGTGACTGGATAAAAGGCGGGGGCTCCAAAGCCCCCGCCCGAGCGCATCAGAGATGCTTGAGGTCTTCGATCGCCTTCTCAATGGTGGAGACAACGTATTCACGCTCGTCACCGACCAAAGGAAGCCGCGGCGCGCGCACCCATTCGGGCGCACCGTAAACCAGGTGCTCGGCCAGCTTGATGTATTGGACGAGCTTCACATGAACATCTAGGTGAAACGACGGGGTCAGAACCTGGTAGAGCTTCCGCGCTTCGGGGTATTCGTTCTCTTGGCAAAGGCCAAAGAGCTTAACCGCTTCCGCCGGCCAGACGTTGGTCATACCAGAAACCCAACCTGTCACACCGAGCGCGCAGCTCTCGACAATCAGGTCGTCCACGCCACAAAACAGGCTGAAGCGCTCGCCGAAGGCAATGCGCAGATCAGTGACCCGGCGCACATCTCCCGTTTCTTCTTTGATGCAGACGATCTCGGGCGTATCGACCAGTTCGCGCATGACATCGACCGTGCAGTCGACGCCGTAGGCGATCGGGTTATTGTAGATCATGATCGGGAGGTCGGTCGCGCTTGCGATGCCTTTATACCACGCGACAGTTTCCCGATCGTCGGTCTTGTAACCAAGGCTCGGGAAGACCATGAGGCCTTGGGCTCCCCAGGACTTATAGAGTTTCGCGTTTGCTTGCGCTCGCATCAGAGTGGTCTCGGCTAGACCGGAGAGAACCGGCACCCGACCATTGGCGACTTCGACGGCCCCACGGATGATCGCTTCGCGCTCATCCAGTTCCATCGATGCATTCTCGCCCAGCATCGGCAGAACGATCACACCGGAAACACCGTTCTCGATGAGGCGATCAATGCTGGCTTTGGTTGCGTCAATGTCGACTTTGCCGTTTTCGGTAAGTTTCGTGGTAACGGCGGGGAAAACGCCTTTCCAGATGGTCATGAGATTTCCTTTCTCAGTGGGGATAAATGGAGGACGTGCTGCAGAAATTGCTGCGTCCGTTCTTCTTTCGGTGCGGTGATCGCCTGCCGCGCCGCGCCGATCTCGCAAATCGCCCCCTGGTCGAAGACCGCGACGTGGTCGGCACTTTCCCGAGCGAATGTGATGCCATGTGTCACCTTGATCATTGTCGTGCCCCTGTCCTTAGATCTTGCGAATGGTATCGAGCCCCTCCGCGAGCAATACAGGGGCGAGGGCAGAGGTGACTTCGTCGAACCGCATGTATTCCGGCGTCATCGCCAGAGCGCGGGCAATGGGGAGGCATTGTTGCTGACCGCCGGAGAGGCTGGCGGAAAACTGGTCGAGATGTTCACGGGCGAGATCGGCGCTTCACGTGGCGGAACTGTTTTCACGAGGCGATGCACCAGGGCTGCGAGACGGCCACTGTTATGGCACGCGCCGGTGTGATCGAAGCGGATGCAAAACGTGATTTCATTGGTTTTCCCCCTGTTTTCCTGGTTTTCGAATCCGCCAACAACCTTGCGGCCCGTTAAACTGGATCCAATTGACAGTTGTCAATGCCTTTCAGGTAGGGTTATCTGCGTGCAAGAGCAATCGTGAGGTGAATCGATGTCTGAGGACCGCATCATCATTGTGGGAGCGGGGATTGTGGGCCTCGCTTGCGCAGATTTCTTGGCCGCAGAGAGTCACAACGTTTGCGTAATCGACCCTGACCATGAGGGAGACAAAGCATCTTACGGAAACGCTGCGGGCATCGCCGTTACGGAGTGCATCCCTGCATCATCGCCGGGCGTGTTTTGGAAAGTACCTGGGTGGTTGCTTGATCCACTTGGGCCGCTGGCGCTGCGTTGGAGCCATGCTCCAGCGCTCATGCCTTGGTTCTTACGCTTCTCCCAGGTTTGCCGATCCGAGGAGATGAACCGCATTTCCGCCGCTCTCGCCGACCTCAACGGCAGAACCTATGATGATCTCTTGCCGATGCTGGAGCGAAACGGCCTCTCTAGCGAACTCAAACGCTTGGGTGCTTTGACAGTCTATGAAACTGACGAAGCTTTCAAAAAAGACAAGTGGGAATGGGACCTCAAACGCAGGCATGGGATCGAGTGCCAGGAATTGAGTGGCCCCCAAGCCCGAGAACTGGAGCCTGCCCTGAGCAAAATTGTCCAACGGGCAGTCTTCACACCGCAATGGTCGCAGGTCTCCGAACCTCGCAAGCTTCACAACCGTATGATGAAGAACCTGCGGGACAAGGGAGTTCAAATGCTAAAGGGCAAGGCCATCGCGGTACAGATCCAAGAGGCATCCGCCACGGTCATGTTGCAGGGCGGCGGCAGCGTCAGCGGCGCAATGGCTGTTGTCGCAGCCGGCGCTTGGTCCAAGCCCTTGGCAGCAAGTATCGGAGACAGGGTTCTCCTCGAAAGCGAACGTGGGTACAACACAACTTTGCCGCATCCTGGCATCGATGTTACTCGCGAGATCATCTTCGCCGAACGCAAGTTCGTCGCCACACCAATTGACAGCGGTCTTCGGATTGGTGGAGCTGCCGAATTCGGTGGGCTGACCTCGGCGCCAAACATGAAACGCGCTGATGCCTTGCTGGACCTGGCCCGGGCCTATCTGCCTGGGCTTGTCGAGGAAGCAGGTGTGCAGTGGTCGGGCCATCGGCCCGCTACACCAGACAGCCTGCCGGTGATTGGGCACTCGCCAAGAAGCCGCCGCCTTATCTATGCATTCGGACACGGCCATCTAGGGCTCACGCAATCCGCGACGACCGGTCGTCTCGTCGCCGATATAATTGCCAACCGCGATACTTCGATCGACCTTGCCCCGTTTTCCATCCAACGCTTCTGAAGAGGTTCCCACATGCGCCATACATTCTTCTGCGTCGACGCCCATACCTGTGGCAACCCGGTTCGCGTTGTTGCAGGGGGTGCGCCGCAGCTTCCAGCCGTCTCGATGGCGGAGAAGCGTGAGATTTTCCAACGGGACCATGACTGGGTCCGGCAGTCCCTGATGTTCGAGCCCCGCGGTCATGATGTGATGTCCGGCACCATCCTCTACCCCCCATCGCGCGAGGACTGCGACATCGGCGTTCTCTTTATCGAGGTTAGCGGCTGTCTTCCGATGTGCGGTCATGGCACCATCGGCACCGTCACGGCTGTGCTGGAAGAGGGGCTCGTCGTGCCGAAGGTCCCCGGCCGGATTGCCATCGAAGCGCCCGCCGGAAAGGTGGAAATCGAGTATACCCAAACTGGCAATCTGGTTGATCAGGTCCGACTCTTCAACGTTCCGGCCTATCTACATGCGCGCGACGTTACGATTGAGGTTCCAACCCTTGGACGGCTGACGGTCGACCTCTCCTACGGGGGCAATTACTATGTCATTATCGAGCCGCAGGAAAACTGGGCAGGCCTCGATACTATGCCGGTGGCGGAGATCATGCGCCTGAGCCCTCTCGTACGGGCGGCCGCACAGAAGGCGCTGCGCCCCGTGCATCCCACGGACCCCCGTATTCAAGGCGTCAGTCACGTGATGTGGTGCGATGCGCCCAAGGCTCCTGAAGCAGACGCGCGCAATGCCGTCTTCTATGGCGAGAAAGCGATTGATCGATCGCCCTGCGGCACCGGTTCCTCCGCGCGCATGGCTCAGCTTCACGCGCGCGGCAAACTCAAGGTTGGGGATCGATTTGTTCACGAGAGCATCATCGGAACAATGTTCGATTGCCGCATCGAAGGGGAGACGATGATCGGCAAGCAAGATGCCATTCTGCCAAGTGTAGCAGGCTGGGCACGGGTGATCGGTCATAACACGATCTTCGTCGACGACCGGGACCCGCTGATGCATGGCTTCCAGCTTCGCTGAACGACGGATGGAGAAAGTATTGGCTCAAACATTCACCTATGAAGCACTAACCTCCCTAATCGAGAACGTTTTCCGGGAGGCCAATTTCAATTCCTATCAGGCTGGTGCAATCGCGAGAGTCATTGCCGCAGCGGAAAGAGATGGCTGCAAGTCCCATGGGGTCTATCGCATCGCTGGCTGCTTGCGCACGGCTGCTGCAGGAAAAGCCGACCCAACAGCTGTGCCTCAAGTTGTGGAATGCTCGGGGCCAATCATTAAGGTCGATGCGAAATGCGGCTTTGCCAATGCCGCCTTCGAGTTTGCCTTGCCACATCTGGTTGAGCGGGCGCGGAAGCATGGCTTGGCCGCCGTTGCGATAAACAATTGCGTGCATTTTGCTGCACTGTGGCCTGAGGTCGAAGCCATCACCGAACATGGCCTTGTGGGCATGGCAATGTGCCCGAGCTATGCCACCGTTGCCCCGACAGGCGGCACGAAACCTCTCCTTGGCACCAATCCGTTTGCCTTTGGCTGGCCACGTCCTGATGCAGCCCCCTATGTATTCGATTTCGCCACGAGCGTCGCGGCACGTGGAGAAATCGAGATCCTCAGGCGGGCTGGCAAGCCGATCCCGGAAGGCTGGGCGCTCGACGCGGAGGGCGCCCCGACAACCGACCCGGATGCCGCCTTGAGCGGCGCCATGTTGCCGTTTGGAAACCACAAGGGATCGGCGATATCCACGATGATCGAGCTGCTAGCCGCTGCCATGATCGGAGATCTAACTAGCTCTGAAGCGCTTGATGAGCTGGGAACCACCACACTTGCGCCAAGACACGGTGAACTTATTCTCGCCTTTGATCCAGACCGCTTCTCCGCCCAATCCTCAGTCGCAGCGGCCGTCCGAGCGGAAGGCCTGTTCGATGGAATTGTGCGACAGGGTGCGCGGCTTCCGTCCCAGCGCCGCTTTGAGGCACGTAAACGCTCTCTAAGCAGTGGGATTCACCTTACGGCAGACGAAATCGAAATGATCGATCCCAACCTGGATCAGTAAGAAAATAACATAAGACGCCTTATACGCTTGGGCGTGTGTAGCCGGCGCGCGCTACCTTCAAGTGCGAATCCTATTAGAAACCAAAGGGTTATCTAATGAGGAGAGTCTGGCAGGTAAGCCGTCTACACGCAACTGAGCATCGAAGAACGTCGCAGAATTGAACGTTGGAGACATGCCAAAGTCCCTGTTCGGGAGATGGCGCGCGTCCTGCAGCGTTCGAAAGCGACCATTTATCGGGAGTTGAAACGGAATTTCTTCTCCGACGAATGCATGCCGAAGTGTGATGGCTATTATGGCGCGGCGGCACATTTCATGGCGGCTGATCGACGCGCACGGCAACGCAAGCTGATCCGCCATCCGGTTCTGCTGCACGCCGTGATCGACCGGCTCAAGAATGGATGGACGCCCGAGCAAATCGGCAACCGCATGATCCACGAAGGCGTCCGGCCGCGCGTGTGCCAGGAGACGATCTATCGTTACGTCTACTCAAAGGAAGGCATGGCTCAAGAGCTCTGGTGGTATCTCCCGAACCATCGCAAGGCACGCCGGCCGAAATATGCCCGCAAGAAACGGCCTCCTAAATTTGACCGGGATGTCAGTATTCTCTTCCGCCCGGACGCCGCCCCTGCACTACCGCCGATACAGCCCGATCCGGTGCACAAACCGGATCGGGGCCGCTGTGCGACCGGTTGGGTCGGTGACACCGCCCTGGCGCGCATGCTTTAAGTCGGGATTGCGGTCGCCAAGTTGACGAGCCGCGCCAGACCCTACCGCTCGCCGCGCCGATAGGGTTGCATCAGCGCCTGTGGCACGCGGGAACGGCGCGCCATCGCGATCAGCGCCACGATGGACAGAACGTAAGGCAGCATCAGGAACAGCTGATAGGGCACGCCCTCGACGACGGTTTGCAGGCGCAGCTGAAACGCGTCGAAAAACGCGAAAAGCAAGGCGCCAAGCAGGGCCCGGGCCGGGTTCCACGACGCAAAGACCACCAGCGCCACGCAGATCCAGCCGCGCCCCTGCACCATTGTCGGGAAGAAAGAGTTGAAGGCGGCGAGGGTCAGGAAGGCTCCGGCCATGCCCATCAGCGCCGAACCCGCCATGATCGTGCCGATGCGCAGCCAGATCGGGTCGATCCCCTGCGCGTCAACGGCATGCGGATTCTCGCCCGCCATGCGGATCGCAAGGCCAAGCGGCGTACGGTAGAGGATCCAGACCAGCGCCGCGACCAAGGCCAACGCCAGGTATGTGGGCGCGGTCTGGTTGAACAGCACCGGCCCGATAAACGGAACATCCGACAGCAGCGGGATGTCGAGCGGCCGGAACGGCTCGATCGTCGGCGGGGATGAGGCGGTCGGGATTGCAAGGCGGAAGACATAGTAGGAGAAACTGGACGCAAAAAGCGTGATGCCAAGACCCGTCACATGCTGGCTGAGACCAAGCGGAACGGTCAGCAGCGCATGCAGGAAGCCGAACATCGCCCCGCCAAGCGCCGCGACCAGCATGCCGGTCCAGAGGTCCCCGCCGGAATAGACCGTCAGCCAGCCCAGCATGGCGCCGAAGGTCATGATCCCCTCGATCCCGAGGTTCAGCACCCCGACCCTTTCGCACAGCAGTACGCCCAGCGTTCCAAAAATCAGAGGCGTGGCAATGCGCAGGACGGCCTCCCACATGCCGACCGACCCGAGGATATCAAGCAGAACGCTCATCGCCGCACCCGATACTGTGCCAGGAAGATCGCGACCAGCATGGTCAGCAGCGACAGGGCCACGGTGACATCCGCGATGTAGGAGGGGATCGACAGGGCACGTGACATGCTGTCCGCGCCAACGAACATGATGGCCGAGAAGAGCGCGGCGAAGATTGCCCCGATCGGGTTTAGGTTGGCCAGCATCGCGATGACGATCCCGGAATAGCCGTAGTTCGGCGACAGGTCGGTCGTGACATAGCCCTTGACCCCCATGACCTCGATCGCCCCGGCCAGGCCCGCCAGCCCGCCCGACAGGCAGGCCACCATCACAAGGGTCCGGCCCAGCGGCACGCCGGCAAAAGCGGCGGCGCGAGGGTTCAGCCCGGCGGCACGGGCGCGGATACCGAAGACCGTGCGCGATTGCAGCCACCAAACCGCGACGGCCATGGCCACCGCGATCAGCAGGCCGATGTGCAGGCGGGTGCGCTCGATCAGCTTGGGCAGGACGACGTTGTCGGGCACAGGCACCGACTGTGGCCAGCCGAAGGCAAGAGGATCCTTCATCGCCCCTTCGATCATCAGCGACACGAACAGCACCGCGACGAAGTTCAGCAACAGGGTCGTCACAACCTCGTCGACGCCGAATTTCAGGCGCAGACCAAGCGGAATGAGCAGCAGGACCATGCCCGCTGCGGCCCCCACCAGCAGGCACATTACGATGGCCACGGGCGCGGGCATGGCCGCGATGGCCGGTATCATCCCGAAGGCGGTCACCCCCAGCGCACCGAGATAGAACTGCCCCTCGCCGCCGATATTCCAAAGCCGGGCACGGAACGCGACCGCCGCCGCCAACCCGGTCAGGATGAGCGGCGTGGAGCGCGTCAGCATCTCGGACAGGCCAAGGCCCGATCCGAAGGCCCCTTTGAGGATCAGCGCATAGGCGCGAAGGGGGGGAGCCCCCGCGATCAGGATCAGAAGGCCTGCAACAAGGAGCGCCGCCAGTATGGCGCCGATCGGAGCGATGATCGTCAGCAGGCGTGACGGGTGCTCCCGCCGTTCAAAGCGCATTCGTTGTCTCCGCCTCGATGGCCCCGGCCACTGACCAGTCGCCCGCCATCATCAATCCCAGAATTTGCGCATTCGCCCGATCCGCCGGGATGGCAGGGGACAGCCTGCCGCCAACGATGGCGCAGACCTGGTCCGACAGGGCGATCACCTCGTCCAGATCCTCCGAGATCAGCAGCACCCCGGCCCCCCGCCCGCGCGCCTCCAGCAGGCGTTCGTGCACGCCCGCGATGGCGCCTTCGTCCAGACCCCGGCTGGGTTGGGCGGCAACAAGAATGTCCGGTTCGGCATCCAGAACACGGCCCAGGATTATCTTCTGCATGTTTCCGCCCGACAGCAGCCGGATGCGCCCGTCGACCGTGGCGCCACGCACGTCATGCGCCTTTATGATCTTTTCCGTGGCAGCGCGCGCGGCGGCGCGGCGGACCATCCCGCGGGACGAGAATTCCGACGACCAGATCCGTTCCAGCGCAACGTTTTCCCAAGTGGTCATGTCGCCGATCGTGCCCTCGGCGTTGCGGTCCTCGGGGATGCGCCCGATACCGGCCGAGATGGCATGCGGAACGTCGTAGACGGTGACCTGCTTCCCCTCGACCAGCAGCGCACCGCTGTCTGGCGGAAACAGCCCCGACACGAGCCCGGCAAGGGTTGTCTGGCCGTTCCCGGATACCCCGATGATGCCGAGCGTTTCCCCGGCCCGCAATCGGAACGACACGTCGTGCAGCGACGCGCCGCCCTTGCCCGACAGGCTCAGATCGACAGCTTCGAGCAGGACCTTGCCGGGCGTCGCCGGCGGCCGCGACGGCCGGTCGACCTTGCGCCCCACCATCAGCTCGGCCAGCTCTTCCTTGGTGGTCTCGCTGGTGCGCCGCGTGGCCTCGACCCTGCCCTGCCGCAGCACGACAACCCGGTCCGAGGCCGACATGACCTCGTGCAACTTGTGGCTGATGAAGATCAGCGACAAACCGTTCTCGGTCATCTGCCGCAGCGTGGCGAAAAGGCTCTCGGCCTCCTGCGCGGTCAGCACGGCGGTCGGCTCGTCCAGGATCAGGATATGCGCGTCGTTATAAAGCGCCTTCAGGATCTCGACCCGCTGGCATTCCCCGACCGACAGTTCCGAGACACGGGCATCCGGGTCGACCTTCAGGCCGAACCTCTCGGACAGAGCGACAAGCTTGGCCCGTCCCGCCGCGCGGTTCGAGCGCAGCCGCCATAGGGGTTCGGTGCCGGTCATCACATTGTCCAGAACGGTGAGGTTCGGGGCCAGCGCGAAATGCTGGTGTACCATGCCGACACCCGCCCGGATCGCCGCGCGAGACCGGCCCGGCGGCAGTTCGGTCCCCTCAACCCGGACCGTCCCCGCGTCGGCAACGTAATGACCGAACAGGATCGACGTGAGCGTCGTCTTCCCGGCCCCGTTTTCCCCCAGAAGCGCGACGATCTCTCCCTTGTCCAGGTGCAGCGACACGTCTTCGTTCGCCGTCACATGGCCGAACCGCTTGGTTATGCCGGAAAGTTCGAGCACGCGGGTCACGAGGCACCTCCGAACAGAGGGATTGGATGCTGCCATCGCCCCTCGACCTCAAGCGCCGCGCCAAGTCTCAGCAGCCGCAGGTCGCCACCGATCGGCGAGATCAGCTGCACCGACAGCGGCAGACCGGCTTCATCTGCGCCGAAAGGCAGCGAAAGCGCCGGGGCACCGGTGATATTGGCAAGGGCAGCGAAAGGAGCAAACTCATCCATGCGTTCAATTTGCGTGGCGCTGTCGCGATGGTCCATCGGAAAAGCGCCAATTGGCGGCGGCGCCGAGGACAACATCGGCAACAAAAGCACATCGACCCGGTCGAACACGGACCAGAGCGTGTAGGCGGCGGCTGCCATATCCTCCTGGGCGGCCCATAGCTCGGGTGCGGTCATGGAAAGGCCGCGCTCGATGAAAGCCTGGGTCAGTGGCTCGGTCTGGGCAGGGTCCAGGCCCGAGGTCACCAGCGTCGCCAGGTTCGCGGCGATGATCCGTTCAAAGGCGCGGGCCGAGGCGCGGCGGATCGGAGTGAGGTCAGCGGCGGCAATGTCGATCAGCACGTGACCGGCCTTCTCGAGCGCTGCAGCGGCAGCGGGGATGGCCGCGGCGCGCGTGGGCTCGATCCCGCGCGCATCCGATACCACGCCGATCCGCAACGGACCCTTGTCCGCGATCTGCGCCGGATCGGGAAAAGGCCCCCGCGCTGCGCCTGTCAGGCAGGGCCAGAGCGCCTGCGCGTCCCGGACCGATCGCGTTACCGCGAATTCCGTGGCGATACCCCCCAGGAAATTGCCGAAGCCCGGCCCTGCGGGAACGGCTCCCCGCGATGGCTTCAGCCCGACCAGCCCGCAGCAGGCGGCAGGCACCCGGATCGATCCGCCCGCGTCGGTTGCATGCGCCAGCGGCACGACCCCCGCAGCGACCGCCGCCGCACTGCCGCCCGACGATCCTCCGGCACTCAGCGACGGGTTGAACGGATTGCGGCAAATCGGTCCGACGGCAGGTTCACTGGACAACGAGAGGCCGAACTCGGGCACCGTTGTCGCGCCGAAGGGCCGGAACCCGGCTGCGCGAAATCGCCTCGCAAGATCACTGTCCGAGGTGCCCGTCACCCGGGCCAGCGCCGAAGACCCGGCGCGCATCGGGATCCCGGCAAAGGGGCCGCCCAGGTCTTTCACCAGGAGCGGCACACCCGCAAACGGCCCGGACTGGGCCTTTGCAACCTCCGCATCCGGGGCCTGCCAGCAGACCGTCCCCAGATCCGCGACCGCGTCCAGCCGGGCGCGGGCGGCCGCCATGGCAGCCGCAGCGGTCAGCCGGCCATCCGCGATGTCCTTCGCCAAACCGACCGCGTCGTCACTTGTGCAGGACGGCTTCGTCACCGGAGGCGACTGGCCTCATCCTGCCCGGCGGCCGGACGGCACAGGCTGTATTGCCTGAAAGAGCGCTGCACCTTGTCTTACGCAGGCTCGTCGAAATTGCGTGGCACGTCGAACTCGCCCGCCTTGATCGCCGCGCGAACCTCTTCCATCTTCGCCACGGCGTCGGCCGGAGCGACCCCTTCGACATAGGCGATATCGTTGCCGCCGTCTTTCATCAGGCTGAGCGGGGTATAGTTCTTGCCCGTCGGATTGCCCGCACTGGCATCGGCCACGGCCGCGTCCAACAGGGGACGGAAGGACCAGAGCGCATTGGCAAAGACCGTGTCAGGATAGCGCGGCGTATAGTCGATCATCGACCCGACTGCCTTGATCCCGCGTTCCTTGGCGGCATCCGCCGTGCCGATCCTTTCGCCAAACAGGATATCCGCGCCGCTGTCGATCTGCGCCAGACCGGCTTCGCGGGCCTTGGGCGGGTCGAAGAAGGTCCCGATGAAGCTGACCAGGTGTTTCACATCCGGGTTCACCGCCCGCACGCCATCGGCAAAGCCGTTGATCAGCATGTTGACCTCGGGGATCGGAATCGCACCGACCGAGCCGACCGTGCCGGTTTCGGTCATCGCGCCCGCCAGCATGCCGCAAAGATAGGCCGCTTCCCAGTTCCAAGTGCCGAAGACGCCGAAATTGTCGCCCGCGGCTTCGCCCGACGACCCCATCAGGAACGCGGTGTCGGGATAATCGCCCGCGACGGTCCGCGCCTCGCGCTCGACCGCGTAGGATTCGCCGACGATCAGCGTGTGTCCGGCCTCGGCATATTCGCGCATGACGCGCGGGTAGTCGGTTCCAGAGACCCCTTCCGAGAAGACATATTCGATCGATCCGTCCTCTTTCGCCGCCACCATCGCGGCGTGCAGAACCGAGTTCCAGGTGTTCTCGACCGGAGAGGCATGGATGCCCGCAACCTTCAGAGGGGCCGTTTGCGCCCTCAGAATGGACGGCGCGAAAAGCGTGGTCGCGCCAAGGGCGGCGCCCGTGCCCAGAAGACGGCGGCGGTTGATGAGAAGTCGTGTCATCGCTGATATTCCTTGTCCCTGTCTGCCCGGGACAGAACCGGGCGTGGCTTGGGTGCCCCTGAATGTAGCACCTGTAGATTGAGCCCGTTGCCGGCGACCTCTGTCAAGCGCGCCCATCGGTCAGCTGCCAAACGAACCACCGCACTTGCCATCTAATTAAGCAATTTCTGACCAAACGGTCAAACCGCAATCCTAGGGGCATAGCTGGCGGGGTTCAGGACTTCGGGACGGCCCTGAAGGCTCAGCCTGCTGCGCTCGACGGGGGTTTCGGCAATCACCTTGCCGCGCCGGATGACCTTGAGCCGGTTCGGGCGCAGCCGGATCGCTTCGGCCGTGTCACGCGCCTGAAGCAGCACCATGTCGGCATGACAGCCGACGTCGAGCCCATAGCCCTCGAGCCCCATGATCCGGGCCGAATTCACCGTGACCGCGTCGAACATGGCGCGCTTGTCCTCGATCGATCCCAACTGCGTCGCATGCACCGCCATATGCGCCACATCCAGCAGATCGCCGGTGCCCATGGAATACCACGGATCCATCACGCAGTCCTGTCCAAGACCGACGGGAATGCCCATTTCCATCATCTGGGGAATGCGGGTCAGACCGCGCCGTTTGGGATATGTATCGTGCCGCCCTTGCAGCATCATGTTGATCAGCGGGTTCGGGATGGCGGCCATCTGCGCCTCGGCCATCAGGGGCAGCAGTTTCGAGACATAGTAATTGTCCATCGAGTGCATCGAGGTCAGATGCGAGCCGGCCACCCTGCCCTGCAACCCGAAACGGACCGTCTGCGCGGCCAGCGTCTCGACATGTCGCGACATTGGATCGTCGGTCTCGTCGCAATGCATGTCGACCATCAGACCCCGGTCCGCCGCGATCCGGCACAGCGCTTCGACGGACCGCGCGCCATCTTCCATCGTGCGTTCGAAATGCGGGATACCGCCGACGATCTCGACCCCCATATCGAGCGCCCGGCTCAAAGCCTCTTCAACCCCCGTTTTGCGGTAGTACCCATCCTGCGGAAAGGCGACGAGTTGGAGGTCGAGATAGGGTGCAACGCGGTCCCTGACCTCGAGCATCGCCTCGACCGTCACCAGCCGAGGGTCTGAAACGTCAACGTGACTGCGCACCGCCAGAAGCCCCTTCGACACCGCCAGATCGCAGTACCGGAGCGCCCGGTCTATCAGCGCCTCGGTCGTCAGGGTCGGTCGCAATTCACCCCACAGGGCGATCCCTTCCAGCAAGGTGCCCGAGACATTCATCCGAGGCAGGCCAAGTGACAGGGTCGCATCCATATGAAAATGCGGATCGACAAAGGGCGGGCTCAACAACAGCCCGTCCGCGTCGATCGTCTGCCCGGCCTCGGCGGTGATGCCGGGTTCAACCGCGGCGATGCGTTCGTCCTGTACCGCGACATCGACGCCGGTCCGACCATCGGGCAGCGTGGCATTCTTGATCACGAGGTCGAACATGGGCGGGGGTCCTGTCTTGATGATGGCAGCGCAACCCTATGTCCCTGGCAACAGAGTGTCATCCCGGTCCATTGCGCTTGTCGCGGAAAACCTGCGCTTTGAAATACTTTTGCCCGAAAGCACTGCGGCGGACGTTGGTGCAGGGGCTTTGCCAAGTTGAACCACTTCCCCTGCTCGGAAAACCGGGCGTCATGACGTTTCCCACCTCATTGCCAACGGCGCCGTTCTCGACGTTCTCATTCAGCCCCGCCGCAACGCCAAAGCCGCAAAGCGTTTCTTCGCTCGCCTGGTTGCCGCCTTGGGCGATCCGAATGTCGTGATCACCGACAAGCTCCGAAATTTTACCAAGCCGATCCAGGCCATCGCTCTTGGCGCTGGCCATCGCACACAAGGGTCTCACCAATCGGAGGGTCACATCGACCCTCGCGGAAACGGGAACAGATCACAGGTCGGTTCGAGGCGCCGTGCCAGGCACAACGGTTGCTTGCTGCCCACGATCAGGCGCCGGGTTGACCCGGGCGAATGACGGCGGAGCGAGGCGTTCAGCGTGGCCGTCGGCCTGCACGATCCGACCGGAACGGTTCTCCATCAGGCCTTGTCCCATGAAGCACAACATGGCGCCCGCGCCGGGTGATTTCTTGAACAATCGGGCGTCAGGGTCGGTCATCGATGCGTGGGTCGCATTCGACCGCCGCTCGACGCGGAAATCGGCTTAGAAGTTGCGGTTGCGGCGTGTGGGGCGGGTCATGGGTGCGGGCTCGGCGGTGGAATGGTCAGGGGCGGATGTTGGCGGTACTCTTCCAACTGGTGGATCACCAGGGCCGACATCTCCATCGGACGTCACGGGTTGTTTCGGCTGGAAGCTCTTCCTCGACACTCAGGCCTTCGCCAGCGTAGCATCGAACGAGAACAGTTCGTCCAAGAGCAGCGGTGCGACCTCGCGATGCGCGAGGATGCCCGATCCACGCGTCGCCACCTCGGTCCCAGCAGTAGTGGCGATAATTCACGTTCCGAGAATTGCGTCGAGGCCAGAGTTTTCAGCGGCCTGTTAATGCCACAGCCCCTTAACTTTACGGCGCTGCAGGGACTGTGAACGCGTAGCGGCGCTACCGTTCGCGAATATCCAGCTCGAGCGTCGCGCCGTACGCCTCGACCATTTGCTCCACCTCGGCCGCTTCTTCCGGCGACAGCTCTGGCGGATCAATATTGAACTCCGCCGCGACTGCCGGATCAATGCGAACCGTGGCGAGCATTGGAAAATGATCCGAACCGATCTTCTCGCCGCGCGAGTAATCGACCAGCGCGATGTCGGGCGTGAGGTAAAGCTGATCGATCGGCAACCGGAGGATCGGGTGCGTGGCATCGAAACTCGGCAGCGGTCCGCGCCCGACACGTGGATCGAGATAGCCCCCAATTTTCTTGAACTTCTGGGCGAAATGCGACCAGGCTGGCTGATTGAAGTCCCCCATGATGACAACCGGAACTCCGGACTTACGGGCAAAGCGCGCCGCGTAGGCCGTTTTTGCGTCCCTGGTGTCCGTATCCTGCCCCGGCACCGGCGGCGCCGGGTGAAAGCCGACAAAGCGGAAGCTGCGGTCCCGCCGGTCCTTCAACGCGGCATAGAGTGTCGGCTTGTCCACGTCTCCGAGATCGAGAATATGCGTCTCGACCACCGGCAGGCCGGTGGCGAAAACGAAGCCGTAGTGATTGTCCTGCGGCTTGGCCAAGACTGTCTCGTACCCGTCGAGGGCCGGCCCAAGTGCGTCGACCCAGATCTGGTCCGTCTCCATCAAAAAAATGATGTCCGGTGACTCGCGCCGGATCAGGCTCAGAACCGCGTCGTGGTCACGGTTTGCCATCAGCACGTTGGCGGCGATCAATCTCAACTGATCGTCGGAGGCTGGCGCCAGTTGGATCTCCTTCGACGCGAGCGGGGTGTATGGGAAAACCTGCCATGCCTGGAAACCAAAACAGGCCAGCGCCGTAACCAGCATCGGTGTCCGCAGCACCGGTGCGAGGAAGAAGCAGAGGATGACAACGAAACCAGCCGCCGCGAGTATCTGGAGGCGGGGAAAGGCCATGGCCCGGATCCACCACTCCTGAAGACCCGAAAGCGGCAGGAGAGTAACAACGACGAGTGCAGCCACTAGCGCCAGGACCGCGGTGGTATACGCGACCCTCAGCATTTCCACTCAACACGTTCGCGACTGCGCGCTTCGACAGCGAGCCAACTTGCCGTTCCAGCGTCAGCGCATGGACCACTTCCGCCTTCCGCGCCGTGGTCCAGATGGTAGCCTGCTCCTGATTTCATGGTGGCCGTCTCCGCAAGCTGCTTAGATGAAAAGCTAGAACAGATAGACCCAAGGTGAACCATTCGAAGAGAATGTCAAAACTAACCGTGACCAGGTGATTGCATCCTGCGGAACTTACCGCGGGATCACACGCGGCCGGTCTCGCTGCGCAGCGGGTCGATTCCTGACGCTCAGCAGCATGTTAATCGTGGTCAGGCTTCCGGTGCAGCCATTGCGCTGCCACACCGCTTTTAGGACCGAGTT
Source organism: Pseudooceanicola lipolyticus (assembly GCF_002786325.1). Classification (GTDB taxonomy): domain Bacteria; phylum Pseudomonadota; class Alphaproteobacteria; order Rhodobacterales; family Rhodobacteraceae; genus Pseudooceanicola_C; species Pseudooceanicola_C lipolyticus. The sequence goes on from NZ_PGTB01000025.1 coordinate 31,097, forward strand.
CAAGATCCTTTTGCGTTCTCGTCTTTCTCCTTGTCGTTCGCCGCTCCCCGAGCCGAGCGGATTGTCCGAGTGACAATGCCCATCGCCACCCTGCATCCGCTCGAAGAACCGGGTTAGTCAGACACAGGAGACCGGACACCCTCCGCGGAGGCGAGGAGAACGTCGAGCAAGACCTCTGCCCCTGCGATCACGTCTTCGCGCGTGGCGCTTTCGGACGGGTCGTGGCTGATACCTTCCTTGCAGGGGATGAAGATCATCGCCGATGGGCACAGGGTGGCAACATGGCGCGCGTCATGTCCCGCGGCCGAGGCGATGCTTCGGCAGCGGTGCCCATTTGCCTCCGCCGCCTCCGCGATCCGGGCCTGCAGCACCGGGTCAAAGGCGTTCGACGGGGCGTTCACCAACGTTTCGATCCGCGCGGTGCATGGGGAAGCCTCCTGTTCCACGATACGGTGCAGCCGCTCTGCCGCTGCGTCGAGCACATCGTTGCGCGGGTGGCGCAGATCGGTGCGGAAGCGTACCTCGCTGGCGATCACCGACGGCGCGTTGGGCGTCACCTCGACGCGACCGATGGTAAAGCGGATGTCAGTCTCAAACTTGCCGACTCCCTCCTGCAAAGCCGATGCAACCCGCGCAAAGGCCATCACCGCATCGCGTCGCGTCGCCATCGGCTCTGTGCCGGCATGTCCCGCCCTCCCGGTCAGCGTGACCTCGGTCGTGATCTTGCCCTGGATGCCGCTCACCACGCCGATGGCGTGGCCCGACCTCTCGAGTTCGGGGCCCTGTTCGATGTGCGGTTCGACATAGGCGAGAGGCTGGAAAGCCCGCCGCGTCCGCAGAGCGGGGAAGGCCGCGTGAATGCGGTCGATTTCGTCACCGCAGAGAATACCCTCCGCGTCGCTCGTGGCGCGCACATCGGCGATGTTGCGATTGCCTGCAAAGACCTCGGAGCCCATCATCCCGGGTGCGAAGCGCGAGCCTTCCTCGTTCATCCACGCTACCACTACAACATCGCGTACGGGCCGGTGCCCGGCACCGGCCATTGCCGTCACAGCTTCGAGCGCGGCCAGTACGCCGAAGACACCGTCGAAGCGCCCGCCGGTCGGCTGGCTGTCGAGATGCGAACCGGCGAGCAGCGGCGGCAGATCACGGTCTTGCCCCGGCAGGGTCAGGAACAGGTTGGCAGCGGCGTCAGTGGACGGTTCCAACCCGATCTCGTCGCCCCACGCGATCATCTGTGCCCAGGCTGCATGCTCGTCGTCCGAGAGCGCCTGCCGATTGACGCCACCTTCGCCAAAGCCTCCGATCCGGGCCATTTGCATAAGCCGCGACCAGAGCCGGTCGCCATCTATCTTCACGCTCATGTGGTGCGCATCACTTGGCCCGGGTCGGCGCGCGGGTCGCGCCTGTCCCAAGCCCCTGCCTCGACCTGTGCGAGGAACTCGGCCAGCAGTTGGTTGAAGAGCTCTGGCTCTTCAAGGTTCAGCGTGTGCCCGGTTTTGGGTAAGATGGCGAGGCCGCAGGCGGGAATGGTCTTCTTCAGGTAGACCGAGGTCTGGATACAGTGGTCGTCCTCGTCGCCGGTCATCACCAGCGTCGGCACCGCCATCGCGGCGAACTCGGCCTCGAGGTCGTAGAGCGACGGCCGCCGCGCCTGCACACCGCGCATGGTCAATGCCGCGCCGAGATCGTCGTGGTTCGACAACCGCTCCGAGAACTCGGCCCAGCCGCGCGGGTCCTTGTTCTGGAACTGCACCCGACTTGCGCCCAGACCGTAGATCTTGGAGAATTCCTTGGCGCCCTTCTGCTCGAAGTTCTCGGCCACCGAGAGCGAGACGCCGCGGAAATACTCTTCGAATTCCTTCTCGGCGCCATAGCCGGTGCCTGCGATGGTCAGCGACAGCGCCCGCTCCGGCGCGATCAGGCCGAAATGGGCGGCGGCAAACCCGCCCATCGAAAGCCCGACGATATGCGCCTTCTCGATACCTAGCGCGTCGAGCACGGACAGCGCGTCCTCGACGGCGATGCGCTGCGAATACTGCTTGATGTCGGTGGGGATGCCGGACGGTTTGTAGCCCCGTGCCGCGTAGGTGATACAACGATGGCGGCGGGCGAAACGGCGCATCTGCGGCTCCCAGGCATCGTAGTTGCCGCCGAACTCGTGGATGAACAGGATCGGCGTGCCCTGCCCCGCCTCCTCGACATAAAGCTTCACGCCGTCTTTCGTGGTGATGTACATGTCGGTCGTCCTTCAGAACAGCGCGGGCACGTCGGTGAGACCGCGCGCCTTATTCATCATCTCGGGCAGCAGATCGCAGAAGCGGCGCGCCCAGGGCTCGGGCACGGTGGTCGAGACCTTGATGAAGCCTCCGCCGAACTGTGCGGTGTGATATTTGCCCTGCCGGATCATCACCCCCTCCTGCCGGTAAGCCTCGACCAGCTGCTCGGGGGTGATCCCGGCGGCTTCGGTGCCGATACAGAGGAAGTTGGCAAAGCTCGGCCAAACCAGCAGCTCGAGGCCATCGGCCGCGGCCACCGCTTCGCGGATCAACTGCTGGTTGCCGGTATTGATGGCGCGGACGGTCTGCATCCACTCGGGCTTGACCCTGAGGCCCGCCTCGGCGCCCCGCTGCGCCACAACCCCGGCTCCGAGGATCGAGCTGGAAAAGCCCGCGCATTCGTCGATCAGTTCGGGCGAACCCACCAGCGCGCCGACGCGCATCCCCGCCAGGCCGAGCCACTTGGAGAAGCTCACCGAGCAGACCGCGTTGACCGGGTCGATGCGCAGGGCGGGCACGTGATCCGGCGCATAGTCCCGGTAGGTGCAGTCATGCACCAGCAGCGCACCTACGGATTTGGCGATCTCGATAAACTGCGCCAGCTCGTCCGCGCGGTAGGTGGTGCCAAGAGGGTTGTTCGGGTCCACCAGGTAGATCAATGCGCAGCGCTCATCGACGTTGGCGGCCAATACCCCGGGGGTAAGCTTATAGCCCGTCTCGGGGCCGAAAATCGGCAGCTCGATCACCTCGGCGCCCTGTTGCGTGGCAAAAAGGCCGGGCCATTTCCAACTTGGGTCGGAGGTTACGAACGTATCGCCCGCGCGCACTTTCGTGCGCACCAGAGTGGCGAGCGCGTTGACGCCACCTTCAGCCACCAGCGCGCGGCCCGTCACGCCAAGGTCTTCGACGATGGCGGCGCGAAGCGACTCGAATCCCAGGGGCGGCGCATAGGCGTTGAATTCTCCCTTGGCGATGGATGCGGTCATCGCCTGCGTCACCGCAGGATGGGTGGGGATGTGGTTGGTGTTCTGCCCCATCCAGATCAGCTTTTCGTCCGCAAACAGCGTGTCGAAATACCGGTTCCGGATCTCGGCGTCTGAATCCTGTATCATGTTATGGTCCTTTTAGTCCGCCAAGGCTGCAATCAGCATGTCGGAAAAGCGGTTGGTGTCGGCCTTTCGGATCACCCGGGCGTTCGCCGAGGCCGCAGGCCAGAGAAAGTCGATTTTCGCCTCTTCGGCGGTGAGTGGCGTGCAAATCGAGGAATACGCGCGGGTCAGTTCGCCCTGCGTCTCGACGTCGACAAGGCAGTCGGCGGTTTCCAACATCACCGCGTGGTCGATCGCGCAGGCGCAGGTCAGGCTGTCGGGGTGAGTAGACAGCGGACGGCCATAGCGCATTTCCGTGCGCTTGAACGGCGCCTCGCTGATCGCCATGAAGAAGCGTGACAGCGGCGTGTCCATCCCTTCAATTACCCGCAGCTTGTCGTCCGGCAGCACGCCGCTGTTCATGGTCAGCGTCCATGTGGACAGCGTCAGATCGAAACCTGCGTTGACGACGATTTTGGCGGCCTCGGGATCGACGTAGAAATTGAACTCGGAAGCGGGTGTGGTGTTGCCCAGCGAATTGTCGAGCCCTCCCATCACCCACAGGTGCTTGAGGTTCTCGGCGATGCGTGGCTCCTTGACGTAGGCGGTCGCAATATTGGTGAGCGGGGCCTGCGCGAGGATCTCGATCTCGCCGGGGTTCGACATGATCGTGTCGATCAGGAATTCGACCGCATGGCCCTCCTCGGGGCGCTGTTTGGCCTTCGGGAAGTTCGCGTCGCTCATGCCGTCGGCGCCAAAGAACTCGGTGGCATCCACCGGCTTGCGCAGCATCGGCCGCGGGCAGCCCTTATAGAGCGGAACGGTACCCCCAGCGCCGGCGACCTCCAGCGTGTACAGCGCGTTTTCCGCCTGCTGGTCGAACGGCACGTTGCCGTTGCAGATGGTAATGGCTTCGAGCGTGACGTGCGGCGCCTTCAGCGCTAGCAGGATCGAGAACGCGTCGTCCCCCGCCGTGTCGGTGTCGATGATGAGCCGCATTCAGGCCCCTCCTTTCAGTCTTTTGCGTAGCGCCAGCACCAGGTCCGGCGCCTGCAGTGCAACCGGAAGATCCAGCGCCTGCGACAGCGTCACGATGCCCGGCTGCTCGACCGAAACTGCGCGGGTTGCGGCGGCATCGGAGAAGAACTCGGCAACGGGCGCGTCGACGACCAGCCGACCCTCGGCGAGCCCCAGCACCCTGTCCGCATGGGCGGCAACGAAATCCATGTCGTGGCAAACCAGGACGATCGCGCGGCCCGCTGCCTTTTCCTCGGCGATGATCCCGCCCAGCAGGCTGCGCCGCGTCGCATCCAGCCCGCGCTGCGCTTCGTCGAACAGCATCAGGTCAGGACGGCAGGCGATGACAGAAGCCACCGCAACAAAGCGCCGCATCGCCGCGTCGAGATCGAGCGGATGCATCTCCAGCACCTCGCCCAGACCGGTGCGCGCGACCGCATCGTCAATGCGTGCCTGCTGCTCCTCGGACGAAAGGCACTGCTGGGCTGGACCGAAGGCGATCTCGGTCTGCACGGTGGCATTGAAGATTTGTTGTTCCGGCGCCTGGAACACTGTGCCTACATGGGCGGCGATCTCGCTGACCTTGAGCTTGGCCGCGTCCTTGCCCGCCGTGCGCACGCTGCCCGCGTCGGGGCGCAGCAACCCGTTCAGCAGACGCAGCATGGTGGACTTGCCGGCACCGTTGCGGCCCACCACGGCAACCACCTCGCCGGGATGTATCGAAAAGGCGATATCCCGCAGCACCGGCTTCTCGGGATCATAGCCGAAGCGCACCGCATCAAGCGTCAGGATAGGGGTCATGGGGCAGCCGCCAGCATCGGGCGCAGCACCTGCGCCACCTTGAGCGGGTCCGCGCTGATCGGGGTCCCCTCGGGCCAGAGCTCCTGCGCTTGAAGCAGCAGCGCCGCCTCGGCCACCGCCGGCAAGCCGAAGATCTGTTCGGTGCGGGGGTGGGTCAGCAGCCCGGTGGCGTCGCCGTCATAGGCGATGCGCCCCGCGTCCAGCAGCACGAACCGCTCGGCGACCGCCATGGCCGCGCCAAGCGTGACGTCGCACCAGACGATGGCCAACTCTTCGGGCAGCTTCGCCATCTGAGCCAGCAGCGCATCGCGGGATTCCGGATCGAAGTTTCCCGTTGGTTCATCGAGCACCAGCGCGCGCGGTCGCATCGCCATCGCCGCGGCGATGGACAGGCGCTGCTGTTCGCCGCCGGACAGCGAGAACGGGTCGCGATCCGCCAGATGTCCAAGGTTGCACATGGCGGTGGCCGTCTGGACGCGTTCACGGATCTCGGGTTCCGGAAGGCCGAGGTTGCCAGCGCCAAAGGCAATCTCGTCGCGGACGGTAAAGGCGAAACCCGAGAGTTGCTGCATCGGCACCTGGCCCACGAACTGTGCCGCGCCAGCGCGGGTGGCGGCATCGAGTTCGGCCCAGGAGCGGCCCTCGATGGTCACGCTGCCCTGCGAGGCCTTGAAGGTGCCGCGCGGTAGCCAGCCGGCAATCCACTGGGCCAGCGTGGTTTTCCCCGAGCCGTTGCCGCCAAGAATGGCGAGCTTTTCGCCCGGTGCGACCGAAAGCGTCACGTCGTCAAGCACCGGCACGGCGTCATAGGCAAAACTCAGATGTTCAACGTCGATCAGTGCCACAGGAGACCTCCGGCGATCAGCACGGGAATGGAAAGAAGTATGACCCAGCGGGCCGCCCGCTGGGCGCCACTGTCCTGCGGGGCATCCAGCACGGTGCGGTGCGGCATGGCACGAAAGCCGCGCCCGTCAAGCACCTGCGCCCGGTGGTCAATGTCCGCTAGCGCCAGCGTCACCAGCGGCATCAGCAGCGCCGGAAAGGCACGCGCGCGAGTAAAGAAGCTGCCTTGAAGATCGAGCCCGCGCGCCATCTGCGCCTCGCGGATCGCGCGGGCGCGCTGGGTGAACGGTTCGAGAAGCAGGAGCGGGCTGGCGATGACATAGGCCATGCCCGGAGGAAAATGATGGGAATCCAGCGCCTTTAGGAGGCGGGCCGGATGGGTCGTGCAGACGAACAGGAGCGAGCCGGTCAGCAGCGCGGCGATCCGCCCGAGAATGCGCACCATGTAGGCCAGCCCGTCGCGGCTGAGCTCCAGGCCGAAGACCGCCGTGCGCTCTCCGGCGTGGTCCACGAGCATGCCGTGGACCACGAACAGCGCCAGCGACAGCGGCGCCAGAGTGATGAACAGCCGCCGTGCAAAGACCTTGCCCGCACCCGCAAAGATACCGACCACAGTGGCGACGAGCGCCAGCGGGATCGCGCCCTGCGGTGGCAGCGCGAAAGCCGCCACTGCGCACCACAGCACGAGAGTAAGCTTGGTGAGCGGGTTGAGCCGGTGCAGAAAGCTCCGGCCCGGAACATAGAGCAGCGCGTGATCCGCGCCGCCAGGTCCTTTGGCGGCCATGACTCAGACCTTCGAGTAGCCGTAGAAGGCGAAGCCCGAGGTGAAGCGCATTGGCAGGCGCTTCACGATTAGCCAGGCGATGAGGCAGGTGAGAATCTTGTCCGCAAGGTTCTGCACGAGGTTCGCGATTGCGACCGACTGAACAAGCTCCTGCCCGACAGCCAGCAGGTAGGCGGTGGCAAAGTCGGTTCCCGCGCCGGTAACGCCGCCGAACATGTAGACGATGATCGGCACTGCCACGATGGTCGAGATCACGCCGATCACCACGCCAGACGCGATTGTCATTCCGATGGACTTGAACCAGCCCATGCGCGCGAGGATGCCCGCAAGCCCGCCGATCACCAGCGACACCGGGAAGAACGCGGCCGCCACCGGGTCCGAAATCAGGCCCCAGATCAGGTTGGTCAGCACGCCGGTCAGCGCACCTGCGAATGGCCCGGCGAGGATGCCGACAAGCACGGTGCCGACGGCGTCGACATAGAGCGGCAGCTTGATCCACACGGCGATCTGGCCGACCACCACGTTGATGACGATGGCCACAGCCATCAGTACGAGAGATTTGGTATCGAGTTTCATCTGTCCTTGGTCCCTGTTGTTAAAAAGCTTCTTGGTTTCTTGAGTTTTGCTGCCCTTCTGGCGGTCTTATTGGTCGTGCCGCGCGGGGGCTGCGCGGATGACAAGCTCGGAATAGCCCGAGGCATCGCAGGGCTCGCGGGTGAAGGTCAGTTCGTCCATCACCAGGAGCACGATTTCCAGCGTCGTGTAGACACGGCAGCCGCGCATCATGTGGCCGCCGATCACGCGTCCTTCACCGTCCGAGATCGACAGGTGCACATGAGCGCCGCCCTTCGCGGTTGCCTCGGCGCCGTTTAGTGCCTCGCCCGGTGCGGCGCACTCCAGCGTGCCGATCAGCGAGCAGATCTCGAAATGCCCTTCCAGATGCGTGGTCTCGTCACGGTTGGCATATCGGATCGCCGCGTGGGTGAGCGAACCGACCGACGACACGATGGTGCAGGCCGCGATGTCATGGCGCACGACGAAGTCCTGAAGTGTGCCAAGCACCTCTTCGCCAGGCTTGAGCCGCAGCGCAACGTGACGGCCACGGCTATGGATCGGAGTGGCAACGGGCGAGGTCATGTCATGGTCTCCAGTTCGGCCTGCCGCTCCATGGCCGCCCGCATCAGCGGCAGCGGCACCGGGCGCAGAGGCAGGTGGGCACGGTTGTAGGAGGCGCGGTCCGCAGGCACGCCCGCCTCGGCCAGAGCCGCGGCGATCCCAGCGCCACAGATACGGCCCTGGCACGGGCCCATGCCCGCGCGGGTCCAAGTCTTGACGGCAAAGTTCTCATGCGCGCCCTCAGCGATGGCGGCGCGGATATCCCCGGCGCGCACATCCTCGCAACGGCAGATCAGCGTGTCGTCCGGCGGGGCAACGGGCAGGGTCTGCGGCGGTGGGTAGATCCGCGCAAGCGCCGCGGCGAAGGCGCGGGCCTTTTTCAGCGCGGCTTTCTCGGCGTCCAACCGAGGCCCAGCGAACCCCAGCGCCCGCGCCGCCGCCGCCCCGGCA
>NZ_PGTB01000260.1 GCF_002786325.1 Pseudooceanicola lipolyticus
CAGCGCCGCCACCACCAGCGCCAGCGCCAGCGCCATCAGCGGCGGCACCAGGCCATGCACCGGCAGGATCCAGGCCCGTGCCGCCAGCGTGCGATAGGCATGGGCATGGATCAGCACGCCGGCCATGAAGCCGGCACCCGAGGCCGTTGCCGGCACCCGGAACATCTCGGCCGCGGTGCCCGGCGCCGCCACCAGGATCACCCCCACCAGCACCGTCTTGTCACGAAACAGGCCCGGCGGCAGCATCCCGGCCGGGTCCAGCGCCTGGTAGAACGACACCACCTGCACACCGCTGGGGTCGAACCGGATCCGCGCACGCGGCGGCGCGGCGCGCCCGGCCAGCACCGCCGCCATCGCTTCGGGATCGCGGTTGATCCGGCGGATCGCCCCGTCAGGGTCAACCGGCACGTCAACGCTGGCGACCCGCGCCGACTGCGCCAGCGGCCGGATCGGCGCCACCGACATCTGCATGATCCCCTGCGGTGTTTCGCTGTGGGTGGTATACCGCGCCAGGATCACATCCTGGTCCAACGCGGTTGCCAGCGCCGCGTCGCCGGCCGGCGGGCCGGGATCGGCAAACACCACATCATAGCCGATCTGCCGCGCCCCGGCGGCGCGCAGCGCCTCGATCAGTTGCGCATGCAATTCGCGCGGCCAGGGCCAGGCCAGGCCCAGCTCGGCAAAGGTCGGGTCGTCAATTGCCACAACCACCGTCTCCGGCATCGCCTCGACCGGCGGCAGGCGGGTCGACAGGCGATCGTAAAACGCCTCGTCCACCGCTGTCAGCATCCCGGTGACCGACAGCAGCGCGGTCAGACCTGCCGCCGCCAGCGCCACCAACACCGGAACCCCGAGCCGCGCCGCCATCAGAACCGCACGGCAAGATTGGCGCGCAGCTCGCGCCCCGATGCCGCCATCTGCCAGGGCAAGGCAACCGGCCGGTCCAGCAGGTTCAGCACCTCCAGCCCCGCCGCGATCCGCTTGTCGCGGCTTTCCCAGGTCAGCACCGCGTCGAAGGTCAGCACCGAGGGCAGGCTCTGCCCAGGCACGCCCGAAAACCGCTTGCTGGTCCAGACCGCGCGCAGGTTGCCGCCAAATCCCGAGGGTTTCAGCCAGCCCACACCCAGATGTGCGGTCCAGTCCGGCATTTCCGGCAATGGTGAATTATCGAAAACGCCGCCCTCGATGCGGCTGTCCGAATGGGTCAGCGCGCCGGTCAGCCCCACGCCATTGCCCAGCCAATAGTCACCCTGCAGCGTGGCCACCGTGGCCTTGGCGCGGTCGGGGTTGAAACTGTTGATCGGGTCGCCGGTGTCATAGGTCAGGTTGCGCAGGTCCAGATGCTGCACCTCCACCCCGATCAGGGCGCGGCTGCCGATCTCGCGGTCGTAGCGCAGCGCCACGGCGGAAAGCTCGCCATCGTTCTGATAGGGAAAGCGCAGCGGCACCAGACCCAGGATCGTCACCGGCGCCAGCGTCACGGCGCCCGGATTGCCATCGACCACCGCCGCCGCGCGCAGCCACTGCCCCTTGGCCGGGGTCCAGGCCACCCCGGCGCGCCCGCCGGCCCGCACCTCGCCTTCGACCCGGTCGGCGGTCAGCAAGCCTTCCAGCGTCAGCGACGGGTTCACATATTGCCGCCGTCCCGCAAACACCCGCTTTGACGTGCTGTCCAGCACCAGCCGGTCAAAGGCCGTGGCGGTTTCACCGTTGAACAGGTTGGTGACATCGACGCGGGTATTGCTCGTTTGCAGCTCGTCGAAATATTCCAGCCCGGCGGTCCAGAACCCGGTCTCGTCCTCGGTTTGCCAGCCCAGCGAGATCTGATCAGTCTGGGTCTCGGTCTGGGCGTCGAAATCGAATTGCAGCAGCGCGGTGTCCAGCACCGCGAAACTGCGGGAAAATTCACGGGTGTCGCGCCGGGTGCGCCCCGCGAACAGCATCAGAAAGCTGCGCTCGGACAGGCGGAAACTGCCGCCCAGCCCGCCGGTGCGCGCCCGGTCATCGCTGCTTTCCAGCGCGGTCAGACCCAGGCCCACCGGCTGGGTGTTCGACACTTCCTGGTGGTCCTCGCCCAGCACCGCAAACACCCCGCCGCGCGCGCCAAACTGGGTCCCGGCAATCAGCAGGCTGTTGCGCAAGGTGTCGATCGTGGCGCTTTCCCGGCTGTTCACCCCGGAAAACTGCAGCGAATAGGCCACCGGCAGCGGCAGCCGCGAAAACCCGTGCAGCGACAGATAGCCGGATAGGTCGTTCTCGCCCGAACTGACGCCGATCTCGACATCGGTAAACGGGCGGCGGAACAGGTCGGTATAGCGCAGCCGGTAACTGGCCGACAGCGGATCCAGCCGCAGACCGTTGATATAGGCATTTTCAAACCCGTCCGAATTCGGCCCGGCCCGCCCCACCGACAGCCGGCTCAGCTGACCTTCGGCAAACAGGCTGCCCGCCGACAGCGGGTCAAAGCCGCGGTCGGCCGAATAGCGCGCCCAGCCGCTCAGCCCGATCGAGCCATAGGCATCGGCCAGCGGCGTGCCGGAACTGCGGTCGGCGGCGATGCGCGCACCAGTGCGGTTATAGCGGTTCAACAGGTCCGCCGCCCGCCGTGCCGCCACGATCGCCTCGTCGGCCTGATTGGCGTCCAGCGCGTTGATATAGGCAATGATCGGGATGATCGGATCATTCGGATCCAGCCGCGCGGCGGCGTCGAATTCCTGTTGACCCCGGGTGGTGTCACCCGCCACCTGCGACGCCGCGCCCAGCAGAATCGAGCTTTCCGCCGCCGCCGGTTGCGCCGCCAGCGCCCGCAGCAGGATCTGCTGCGCCGCCGGGTCGTTTTCCTGCAGCGCAGCGCGCCCCAGCACCCGCAGCGCCAGGTATGAACCGGGATCGGCGGCCAACAGCTTTTCGCCGATCGCCTTGGCCTCGGCAATGCGTTCCAGATCCAGCAACAGCACCGCCAGGTTGCCCAGCACCACGGGGTTGTCCGGCTCGATTTCCAGCGCCCGGCGAAGCGCGGCCTCGGCTTCCAGCGGGTGGTCCAGCTCGTCTTCCACCAGCGCCAGTTCGTTCAACAGCGAGGTGCTGTCCGGGACAATCTCCACCGCGCGTTTCAACAGACGGCGCGCGGTGACCGGATCGCCATCCAGCGAGGCCGCGATATTGGCCTGCGCCGCCAGCGTATAGGCGGATTCGGGCGCGGATTGCTCCAGTTCGCGGGTCAGCGACCGGGCCAGCGCCGCATCGTCGCGCAGAATCGCCAGCGTCACCGCCGCCTCGGTCACCGCCGGCGATCCGGCAATCGTGCCCAGCAAGGTTTGCACCCGGTCCAGATCGCCCGACATCCCGGCGATGATGGCCGCACCCAAGGCATCGGCATCGGCGGCGGTGGCCGGCGGCGGCCGCAGCGGCGCGCCGGCCTTGCT
>NZ_PGTB01000261.1 GCF_002786325.1 Pseudooceanicola lipolyticus
ATTCCCCTGCCTGCAGATGCCGGGCCAGCACCGCGCCGGCGCCGCACCAGAACGGATCGCCCGAGGCCAGCACCACAACGCGCCGCCCGCGATAGCCCAGCAGCCGGTCTATGCCATCGGCGAAAGGCACCGGCCAGGTCACGGTCTCGCCGGCAAGCCCCGGCAACAGCGACAGGTGCCGCGCGGCCCCCATGACGATTTCCGCCGCGTCCAGCGCCGCGCGGCTTGCAGGCGACAGGCCTTCCGGGCCATCTTCGCCCAGCCCGATCATCGTCAGCCAGGGAGTGTCAGGCATGGATCCCAACCTTCTGATCCTCGGCGGCACCACCGAGGCGACGGCGCTGGCCCGCGCGGTGGCAGCGGCCGGAATCACCGGCACCTTTTCCTATGCCGGGCGCGTGGCCCAGCCCAAGGCGCAACCGCTGCCGCTGCGCGTCGGCGGGTTTGGCGGGCCGGACGGGCTGGCGGCCTGGATCCGCGAGAACAACGTGACCCACGTAATCGACGCCACCCATCCCTTTGCTTCGGGGATGAGCCGCAACGCGGTGGCGGCCTGCGCGGCCTGCGGCGTGCCGCTGGTCGCGCTGACCCGGCCACCCTGGCAGGCGCAGCCCGGCGACCGCTGGCAGCACGTGCCCGACATCGACCGCGCGGTCGACGCGCTGGGAGAACGGGCGCGGCGCGTGTTTCTCGCCATCGGCCGGATGCATCTGGCCGAATTTGCCCGCGCGCCGCAGCATTTCTACCTGCTGCGGCTGGTCGACCCGCCCGAAAACGCCCTGCCCCTGCCCGACCGCGCGGTCGAGGTTTCGCGCGGGCCGTTCACTGCCGAAGACGATGTCGCGCTGATGCGGGCGCATCGGATCGGCGTCGTGGTCTCGAAAAATTCCGGCGGCGACGGCGCCCGCGCCAAGATTGACGCCGCGCGCGTTCTGGACCTGCCGGTGGTGATGATCGACCGGCCCGACCTGCCCGCGCGGCACGAGCTGCATTCGGTGGAGGCGGTGCTGCACTGGCTGGATCATGCCGGCACCGACCTGGGCGTATAGACCAGCGGCCCCTGCGGCCGCTCGATCACGCGGGTGAGGCTGCTGCCGACCAGGACCACCGTGCGCATATCGGCCATCTCGGGCCGGGCCTCGGGCAGCGGCACGCAGCGCAATTCTTCCTCGGGTGTCGACACCGCGCGGGCGAAGATCACCGGGCGCGCATCGCCGCAGGCCGCGCGCAGCACGTCGAGCGCGCGGGCAAACCCCTCGGGCCGGGATTTCGAGCGGGGGTTGTAGAAGGCCATGGCGAAATCGGCCTCGGCGGCAAGGCGCAGGCGTTTCTCGATCAGGTCCCACGGCTTGAGGTTGTCGCTCAGGTTGATGGCGCAGAAATCATGGCCCAGCGGCGCGCCCGCGCGGGCGGCGGCGGCGAGCATCGCGGTGATGCCGGGTAGCACCTGGATGTCCAGGTCGCGCCAGGGCGCGGGGCCATCCTCCAGCGCCTCGAACACCGCTGCCGCCATGGCAAAGACGCCGGGATCGCCGGACGAGACAACCACCACCTCGCGCCCCTCTGCCGCCATCTGCAACGCATGGCGCGCGCGCTCCAGTTCCACCCGGTTGTCCGAGGCATGCAGCGTCAGCCCGGCGCGCGGGGCCACCCGTTTGACATAGGGGATATAGCCGACCACGTCGGTCGCGCGGGCCAGCGCCTGCGCCACCTGCGGCGTCACCAGAGCGTCGGCGCCGGGGCCAAGCCCGGCAATGATCAGGGCTCCGGTCACGGCCGCCGCCCCTGTCCGTGCACGATGAGGATCGAGAAATAAGGCGCTGTTTCGCAACGGCTTTCGACCAGTCTGGTCACCGTCTGGCCGGCCATGGCAGCATATTCCACCAGCCAGGCGCGCTCGCTCAGCCCGGCGCGATCCAGCGCCCGTTTGACCTTGGCCAGGTTGCGGCCGATCTTCATCACCACCAGCGCATCGGTGCGCTGCATGTGATCAACCAGTTCCTCCTCGGCCAGGGTGCCGGGCAGCACCGTCAGCACGTCGTCGCCCCAGGTCACCGGCTGACCGGTGGCGGTCCAGGCGGCGGACATGCCGGTGATTGCCGGCACCACCTCGACCTGCACCACCCCGGCCAGCCGGGAATGCAGATGCATGAACGAGCCGTAGAAAAACGGGTCGCCCTCGCAGAGCACCACCACATCCTCGCCCTGATTGGCCAGGCCGCGCAAATGTGCCGCGCAGTCCTCGTAAAAGCCGGACAGGATCTGGTTATAGCGGGGATCGCCCAGCGGAATCTCGGTGGTCACCGGGTATTCCATCGGAAATTCAATCGCTTCCGGCGCGATGTTCGCGTCGACGATACGCCGCGCCTGCCCGGCGCGCCCGGCCTTGCGGAAAAACGCCACATGGCGCGCATTGCGCAGCAGCCGGTCGGCCCGCACGCTCATCAGCTCGGGGTCGCCCGGCCCCAGCCCGACGCCATAGATGGTGCCGCCGGTCATTCCGCGCGGCTCGCCAGCGCGTTGATCGCGGCGACGGTGATGGCGCTGCCGCCCAGCCGGCCCTCGACGATGCAGCAGGGCACCGGCTGCGCCTGCCACAGCGCCTCCTTGGACTCGACCGCGCCGACAAAGCCCACCGGGCAGCCGATGATCGCCGCCGGGCGCGGGCAATCGGGATCTTCCAGCATGTTCAGCAGGTGAAACAGCGCGGTCGGCGCATTGCCGATGGCCACCACCGCCCCCGCCAGATGCGGCCGCCACAGTTCCAGCGCCGCGGCCGACCGGGTGTTGCCCATCTCGGCGGCCAGTGCGCGCACGCCGTCGGCATGCAGGGTGCACAGCACCGCGTTATCGGCCGGCAGGCGCGCGCGGGTGACGCCTTCGCTGACCATGCGGGCGTCGCACAGGATCGGCGCACCGCGTTCCAGCGCCTGGCGTCCGGCGGCGGCAAAGCCGGGGGAAAAGCGGATATGCGGCGCCAGCTCGACCATCCCGGCGGCATGGATCATGCGCACCGCGACCTGTTCCTCGTCACGGTCGAACCGTGACAGCTGCGCCTCGGCCCGGATCGTGGCAAAGGACTGGGCATAAATCGCCGCACCATCGGTCTGGTATTCATAGGGCATTCACAACGGCTCCGATCCGGTCAGCAGGTCACGGGGTGTCAGCCCGCGGCGGACCGGCTCATCCCATGATCGCCCCTGTTTCACAAGGTCGAATGCGCCGTCGCGACCGACCAGGGTGATCGCCGCCGGGCGCGGATTGGCACAGCCCTTGGCACAGCCCGATACATGGATGTCGCCGCCGATCCGACAGGCCAGCGCGGTGGCCAGGTCGCGGGTTTCCACGGTGGCCGCCGGGCAGAACGGCGCGCCCGGGCAGGCGCTGGCGCGCAGCAGCGG
>NZ_PGTB01000262.1 GCF_002786325.1 Pseudooceanicola lipolyticus
CCGCCGCCGGCCACCGCCAGCGCGGTGCCCGGGCCCGCCGTCTGCAGCTGCCGCATCAGCGGGCGCACGCCAAAGCCCAGGATCGCCGTCACCAGCGCCAGCGCCATCACGCCACGCAGGATCGAACCGAAATGCTCCGACACCAGCTGGCCCATCGACGGGCGCACCGGGTCGCCCACATCCATCGAGTAATCCATGAAGCGCAGGCTATCGACCGACACGATATCGCCGCGCGCCTCGTCGAACCCGACCGCCGATTTCACCAGCTCTTCCAGCCGCGCCAGCTCTTCGGCATCGCGCTCGGCATAGTCGACCTCGCCATTGTCGGCGATGTTGTAGATGCCGTTGACCAGCACCGCGACCGACAGCCGTCGCACCTCGCCCGGTTCGCGGATGGTTTCGCTTTCGGTCTTGCCGATCTCGTAATTGACGATCTCGCGGGTGCGCTCGCTGGTATTGCTGTTGCCGCCCTCGGCATCGGCCCCATCGGCCAGCTCGGCCGGGATATTCCCGTTCACCCCGACTTCGCCCGCCGCCAGCTCGCGGTCCTCGTTGCTTTCCTCGGTGGTCTCGGTCGAGCGCACCACCCGCTGCGCCGGGTCGAAACTCTGCTGCCGCACCACCTGGCGCTCGCCGTTCAGGTCGACACTGACCTGCACCCGCGCATTGCCGGCCCCCACCCGCGCCGACAGGATCTGGGTGATATTCTGTGCCATGCGCTCTTCGATGCCGGCACGCACCGATTGCAGCGTCACCTCCGCCGCGCCCTCGCCCTCTTCGGCCAGGATGGTCTCGCCGCTGGCCGACAGAACCGTCACCCGCATCGGCGACAGGTCGGGCACCGCCGCGGCCACCAGCGCGCGGATCGCGTTGCCCTGACGGCGGCTGATGGTGCGGCTGGCGGCGCCGCGCACGATGACCGAGGCGCTGGGATCGGGCCGCTCGCGCGAAAACGCTTCGCGTTCGGGCAGCACGATATGCACCCGCGCCGCGGCCACCCCGTCGATGGTCTGGATCGACCGGGCCAATTCGCCCTCCATCGCCCGCAGCCGGTTAACCCGCTGCAAAAACGAATTCATCCCCAGACCGCTGGTGTCGTCGAACAATTCCCAGCCCGGCGTGCCATCCGAGGGCAGCCCCTGATCGGCCAGCGCCATGCGTGCGCGGGGCAGCGATTCGCGCGGCACGCTGATGGTCGACCCCGAGTCGCTCAGCTGCACGCGAAACCCGTCCTGCTCCAGCGTGTCGATCACGCTGCTGGCGGTGGCCGGGGTCAAGCCGCTGTAAAGCTGGACATAATCCGGCGCCATCACCATCCGCAGGCCAAAGAAAAGCGCCAACAGCAGCACCAGACCCGTGCCACCCAGCAAGGCCAGCCGCATCCGGCCCAAAGACTGAAGATTGCTCAGTAGTGACTGCACTTGCCCAAGGCCCGCTCGATTCTGCCCGATGTTTCAACAAGATTTAACCTTCTCTATTCATGAAAGGCAAGTTAAAAAGCCCAAATTATGCTTGCCAATTCAATCGCCTGTTGCGATATTATCCTTATTAATTCTTTAACCTGTCGGATAGCGCATGACGTCGGAGACAGAAAATCAATCTTCGGGCTTTCGGGTTCCCGGCGGCAGAATGGTGGCGGTGCTTGTTCTGCTGCTGCTCTGCCTCGGCGGGGCCATTGGCGGGCTGACCCTGGCGCTCGGCACCGACAAGCTGCGCGCGGCGCTGACCGGCGCCGCCGGGGGCGGCGAACCGGCGATGACCGAGGGCAAGGACCAGGGCGCCGCCGCGCCCGAGGCTGGCAAAGGTGCCGAAACGACGCGCCCGGCCAATGAGATGGCGGTGACGCCGTTCCGCGAGATCATCGTCAACATCAACGCCACCACCGCCACCGGCCGCACCACCAGCCGCTTCATGAAGCTGAACATCGCGCTGGTCTTCGACGACCAGGTCGAAGGCGCCGAACGGATCGAGGAACGCCGCCTGTTCCTGCGCGACAGCTTCCAGGACTATCTTCGCCAGCTGACCGAGCGCGACCTGCAGGGCACGCTCGGCCTGATCACCATCAAGCAAGAGCTTCTGCGCCGCGCCCGCGTCATCACCGAAAGCGACGCGCCGCATGAAATCCTTATCGCCGACCTGATCGTGCAGTAACGCCATGACCCAAGCCCAGACCGACAGCGCCGAACGGATCGAAGAAGAAATCATCCGCAGCGCCCGATCCAACCACCAGAAACTGCCGGTGCTGGAAGTGATCTTCGACCGCTTCGCGCTGGGTCTCGGCCCGGTGCTCAAGGCCTATTGCGCCGGTGCCAGCGCCGAGGCCGAGCTGGAAGCCTTCGAATACATGTCCTGCGGCGAGGCGCTGGACAGCCTGTCGCCGCAAAGCCTGGCGCTGGTGACCGAAGTCCAGCCCTGGGATGGCAGCATCGGCCTGATACTCGACCCCGAACTGCTGTTCGCGACGTTGGAAATCATGCTGGGCGGGCGCAGCGCGGCGCAGACCTACTGGACCCCGCGCGCCTATTCCACCATCGAGAAACGCTTTGGCCAGCGCCTCTGCGAGGTCGCGCTCGAGGCGCTGACCGAGGCCTTCGTGCGGCTGTTCGAGGTGCAGTTCGAGGTCGACCGGATCGAGGGCAGCCCGCAGGCGCTGGTACTGGCGGCGCCGTCGACGCCCTGCGTCAAGGTGACGATGAAGATCACCCTGGAAGAGCGCGGCGGCACCCTGATCTTCCTGCTGCCGCAAACCTCGTTCGAAAGCGTGCGGCCCCAGCTGGCGGCGCCGTTCCGCGGCGGCCAGTTGGGTGGCGACAGCTCGTGGCGCGAATTGCTCAACGATTCGCTGCAGGACACCGCGGTCAGCGTCGATGCGGTGCTGCACGAACCCAGCCTGCAGCTCTCCGACATCCTGAACTGGAGCCCCGGCCGCACCATCGACCTGGGCATTCACGTCGACCAGGAGGTCACCGTCGCCTGCGGCGAACTCAAGATGTTCACCGCCGCCATCGGCCGGCGGCGCAACGGGGCGGTGGCGCTCCGGATCAACCGGGATTTCAGCGAAGAGGAAGAACCCAAAGATGTCGCTTTTGATTGATTTCGTAATCCTGGCCCTGCTCGCCGGGGTGCTGGCCTATGCCTATCTGGTCGACCGGCGGGTGCGGAACCTGGTGCAGGTGCTGCGCCAGCTGGAACCGATGGTGCACGAGTTTTCCGCCGCCGTCGACAAGTCCGAGGATTCGGTTTCGACGATGAAGGCGATGACCGAATCCATCGCGCAGAAACTGCGCCGCCGCGCCGATCCCGACCCGGCGACCGAGGCGGCGCCCCATGCCGCCGACGCCGCCCCCGGCGATCACGGCGTGTCCTTCCGCAGCCAGCGCAGCCC
>NZ_PGTB01000263.1 GCF_002786325.1 Pseudooceanicola lipolyticus
CGGTGCCTCGGGCGCGGCGGCGGGGCCGATCACCCCCTCGCCCAGCAGGATCCGGAAGGTGCCGGGCGCGGTGGTTTCGGGTTCCAGGTTGCCGGTGGCCTCGGGCGACAGGCCCTGCGCCGAACGGCCGCCGCACAGCACCTCGAAGCCGGACACGCCGGAGAGCGCGATGCGGCCGAGAAAGAAGGCGCCATCGTCGCCGGCCTGCAATTCCCAGCCTTGCGCCAGCAGACGGCCGGGCAGCAGCAGCAGCAATAGCGCGAAGGCGAGACGTGACATTCCCCTCACCTCGCCGGCCGATCGCGCGCGATCCCCGGCGCCGTGCTGCGGCACAGGCAAAACGGGAACGCTTCGGGCTGGTCGGTCATGACAGAAAACTCCGCGCCGGGTGGGTTGCCACCAATTTCGCCCAGCGCGGAGGCGACATCAACGGCCTGTATCGCGTCGCCTTGCAATTAGCCTGACGGCAAGGCTGTGGGCGATCTTCAAAATTTTCCGAAATCTGCTGTTTGCCCGGCCCGGCTACTCCCCTTTGCCGCTGGTTTCCCATATTTGGGGCAAACCCAGAAAAACAAGGAGGGACGCGCCATGTCGGAGCCGACCTATTACAGCCCGCGCGGCGGGCATCCCCGGCAGGATCAGCTGCTGACCGGACGGGCCGTGTTCACCGAAGCCTATGCGGTGATCCCCCGCGGCACGGTGCAGGACATCACCACCAGCCGGCTGCCGCATTGGGAGGGCACCCGGCTGTGGATCATCGCCCGGCCGATGAGCGGCTTCTCCGAGACGTTTTCGCATTACCTGATGGTGGTCGGCCCCGGTGGCGGCAGCGACCGGCCCGAGCCGGAGGCCGGCGCCGAATCGGCGCTGTTCGTGACCGAGGGCGCGGTGACGCTGGTGCTGGAAGGGGCGAGCCACGTGCTGGAGGCCGGCGGCTTTGCCTTTATCCCGGCCGGGGCGACCTGGAGCTTGCACAACCATGCCGGGCCCGAGGCGCGGTTTCACTGGATCCGCAAACGGTATCAGGTGGTCGAGGGGCTGGGCCTGCCCGATCCGATCATCGCCAATGACCGCGAGATCGCGCCGGATCCGATGCCGGATTGCGACGGGCGCTGGGCCACGACGCGGTTCATGTCGCCCGATGATCTGCGCCACGACATGCATATCACCGTGGTCACGTTGCAGCCCGGCGCCTCGATCCCCTTTGCCGAGACCCATGTTATGGAGCACGGGTTGTATGTGTTGCAGGGCCGCGGGGTGTACCGGCTGAACCAGGACTGGGTCGAGGTCGAGGCCGGCGATTACATGTGGCTGCGCGCCTTCTGCCCGCAGGCTTGCTACGCCGGCGGACCCGAGCCGTTCCGCTATCTTCTGTACAAAGACGTCAACCGCCACGCGACGCTGTTGTGACACATGGTGGCCCTCCCCCGAGATGAAGGGGAGGGCCGCAGGGGCGGTTACCAACTGGGAGGACGCAGGCCCCGCCCCGCCTGCCGGTTTAGAAAAAGCCCAGCTTGTTGGGGTTGTAGCTGACCAGCATGTTCTTGGTCTGCTGGTAGTGGTCCAGCATCATCTTGTGGTTCTCGCGCCCGATGCCCGACTGCTTGTAGCCGCCAAAGGCCGCATGGGCCGGATAGGCGTGATAGTTGTTGACCCAGACACGGCCGGCCTCGATCCCGCGGCCAAAGCGATAGCAGGTGTTCATGTCTCGCGACCAGACCCCGGCGCCAAGGCCATACATGCTGTCATTGGCGATCTGCATCGCCTCGGCCTCGTCCTTGAAGGTGGTCACCGACACCACCGGGCCAAAGATTTCCTCCTGGAACACCCGCATCTTGTTGTGGCCCTTCAGGATGGTCGGCTGGATGTAATAGCCGTTGGCCAGATCGCCGCCCAACTGCGCCGCCGAACCGCCGGCCAACACCTGCGCGCCCTCTTCGACACCGATCTGCAGGTAGGACAGGATCTTGTCCTGCTGTTCGGCGCTGGCCTGGGCGCCGACCATGGTATCGGGCAGGCGCGGGTCGCCCTGCTTGATCGCCTTCACCCGGGCGATGGCGCGTTCGATAAACGCCTCGTAAATGTCTTCCTGGATCAGCGCCCGGCTGGGGCAGGTGCAGACCTCGCCCTGGTTGAAGGCGAACAGCACGAAGCCCTCGACCGCCTTGTCCAGAAAGGCGTCATCCCTGGCCATCACGTCGGAAAAGAAGATGTTGGGGCTTTTGCCGCCCAGTTCCAGCGTCACCGGGATCAGGTTCTCGGTGGCATATTGCATGATCATGCGGCCGGTCTGGGTGGAGCCGGTAAAGGCGATCTTGGCGATGCGCTTTGACTTGGCCAGCGGCGCGCCGACCTCGGCGCCATAGCCGTTGACGATGTTCAGCACGCCGGGCGGCAACAGATCGCCGATCAGCTCGGCCAGCACCATGATCGCCGCCGGGGTCTGTTCCGCCGGCTTCAGCACCACGCAGTTGCCCGCCGCCAAGGCCGGGGCCAGTTTCCAGGCCGCCATCAGCACCGAGAAGTTCCACGGGATGATCTGGCCGACCACGCCCAGTGGTTCGTGATAGTGATAGGCCACGGTGTCGGCGTCGATTTCCGACATCGCGCCTTCCTGCCCGCGCAGCACGCCGGCGAAATAGCGGAAATGGTCGGCCGAGAGCGGAATGTCGGCGGCGGTGGTTTCGCGGATCGGCTTGCCGTTGTCCCAGGTTTCGGCGGTGGCGATCAGATCCAGGTTCTGCTCGATCACATCGGCGATCTTGAGCAGAATGTTCGAGCGCTCGGCAGCGGGGGTTCTGCCCCAGGCCTCTTTCGCGGCATGGGCGGCGTCGAGCGCCAGGTCGACATCGGCCGCGTCCGAGCGGGCCACCTCGCAGACCACGCCGCCGGTGATCGGGGTGATGTTGTCGAAATACCGGCCATTGACCGGGGCGACAAAGCGCCCGCCGATATAGTTGTCGTAACGGGTTTTGAAGGGCGAGGCGAATTGCCCGACCGTCTGGGTCATTTCATTCATGATGGTTCCTCCTGCTTGGCCGGGTCCTCCACCCGGTTGCAGGCACCAGTTGCGGCGAGGCCGCGCGATTCGTCAGGAGGGGGGACGCGGCCGGCGGCGGCCGTCTGTCTCAGGACTGAGACAGGTGCTGCGGTTAATCGCCGAGGCCCAGCCGTTTCATCCGCCGGTACAGCGTTGCCCGGCCGACGCCCAGCGCCCGCGCCGCCTCGGATACGTTGCCGCCGGCGCGGGCCAGCGCCCGCGTCTGACCCCCAGCCACGGCCTCCCAACTGGTATGCCGCCTTCGGCTGGAAAAAAAGACAAAA
>NZ_PGTB01000264.1 GCF_002786325.1 Pseudooceanicola lipolyticus
CGCCCGCGGCAAAGGGGCCGGTCGGCAGCGCATAGCTGCCCAGCGGGCTGCTGCGCTCGGAAATCGGCCGCGCGCCTTGCGGCAGCACAAGCTCGATCGCCGCCGCGGGGACGGCGGCCAATCCGAGAGCGGCGCAGGCCGCGAGACTCCGTATCATCTGAACTGGCCGTGATACGCGTCGTTGGGGCGCATATCGGTGGCGCTGGCCACACGATTGGTCATGTTGAAGAAGCCCGCGACATTGGCAATGTCCCAGATGTCGCGGTCGCTGAACCCGGCCTCGCGCAGCGCCTGGCGGTCGGCCTCCTCGATGGTGGCGCTGGCCACCGTCAACTTCTCGGCAAATGCCAACATCTCCCGCTGGCGCGGTTCCAACGCCGCGGCGCGCCAGTTCATCACCAGCATCTCGCCCAGCACCGGATCGCCCGACAGCTGCCGCACCGCGGCGCCATGGGCGGTCAGGCAATAGAAACACCGGTTCACCGAGGACACCACCACCGCGATCATTTCGCGCTCCAGCTTGGTCAGCCCGCTTTCGGCCAGCATCAGGTCGTTATACATCGCGGTGAAGGCGTTCAGCTTGTCGATGTCAAAGGCATAGGCCTGCAACACATTGGGGACCATCCCCAGCTTGTCGCGGCAGATGTCGAAGTATTTTTGCGTCGAGTCCGGCAGCGGGTCCACCATCGGCAGGTCCAGGGCGGTGGGCAGGCGGGTATCGGTCATGACTGGCTGCGCTCCTCCTGGCGGCGATAATGGTAATGTCCCACAACGGCCATACCGAGGGAAGCATAGAGCGCGTTGGCCGGGCGGTTGGCATCGGTGCACATCACCGACAGGGTGCGCGCGCCGTTGTCGCGCGCCCAGAGCGCGGCGGCGCGCATGAACCAGCGGCCGATGCCGGCGCGGCGCTGATGCGCCAGCACCTCAACCGCATGCACCATGGCGATGCCGTCATGAATGGCGGCAAAGGCAGCGCCGGCCGGCTTGTCCCTGTGCCGGCCAAGCAGGCCGGTTTTCGGCCCCGCCGCGCGGTGCATGATCTCGACCCGCGCCGGGCCGATGCCGCCGGCCAGCCAGATCTCGCGCATGATCGCCAGCGGCTCCCACACGGTCAGCGCGGTCACCCGCGGGATCGCCACGTTGCACAGCTGCTCCACCGGACAGGCATAGATCGTCACCGGGTCCAGCACCGCATAGCCGCGCTCTGCCAGCGCCGCGTCCAGATCGTCCTGCCCCGGGCGCAGCTGGAACAGCCGCCCCTGCCCCATCTTGCCCATCGCCGCCTCGGCGGCGGCGATCCAGTCGCCGGGCTGCCGGCCTGGCGCGCGGCTGCGCAGGCAGAAGCCGATGGAACAGGACAGGTAGACGGTGGTGCCGTCCAGCGCTGCCGGCTCTTCCACAGCGGCCTGCAGACGGCCGGCCAGCTGGATGCAATTCTCCAGGTCAAGCTGGGCGATCGCGGCAAGGCAGATGCCGAACCGGGTTTCGCCCAGCCGGGCGGCGGTGTCCTCGGTGCGCAGCACCGAGCGGATGCGTCGGCCGCACAGGCGCGCCATCTCCTCTGCTGCCGCGGTGCCGTGGCGGGCGGCGAGATCGCCGAACTCTTCCAGTTCCAGCAGAACACAGGCCGAGCGCTGCGCCCCGCCCGCGGTTTCGGCATGGACCCGTTCCACTACCCGTTCAAAGCCGGGGCCTTGCAGCAGCCCGGTCACCCGGTCACGCCCCGGCCCGGGAGCCTGCGCCACCGCCACGACCAGCGGCAGGCCCAGCGAGACCAGGATTAAAACCGGCTCTCCCCCCAGCCAGAAGGCACCCAGCGACAGGGCGGGCAGAAAGGCCAGCGCCGGTGGCCCGAGCAGGGCGGGCGCAATCCTGTCGCGCAGGCGGAACAGCAGGCCGGGTCGATACATTGGACCCCCTTGAACAAATCATGGCACCTGGCCACGATACTGCAGGGGTCTGACCGCGACGTTAACGCAGGATCGGAACCTCGCCCTGGTCGGCGGGGAGGTCGGCAGGATCGGCGCCCAGGCGCCGTTCCAGCCCGGCAAAATCGAACAGCTTGGGATCCAGCAGATGCGAGGGCCGGGCGTTCATCAGCGCCCGGAACATCACCTGCCGGCGGCCGGGGCTGTTCTTTTCCCAGCCGTCGAGGATCTGCTTGACCTGTTGGCGCTGCAACCCGTCCTGCGACCCGCAGAGGTCACAGGGAATGATCGGATAGTTCATCGCGCGGGCAAATTTCTCGCAATCGGCCTCGGCCACATGCGCCAGCGGGCGATAGACGAACAGGTCGCCCTCCTCGTTCACCAGCTTGGGCGGCATGGTGGCCAGCCGCCCGCCATGGAACAGGTTCATGAAGAAGGTTTCCAGGATGTCGTCGCGGTGATGGCCCAGCACCACGGCGCTACAGCCCTCCTCGCGGGCGATCCGGTAGAGGTTGCCGCGCCGCAGCCGCGAGCACAGCGCGCAAAAGGTGCGCCCCTGCGGCACCTTGTCGACGACGATGGAATAGGTGTCCTGGTATTCGATCCGGTGCGGCACGCCCATCTTTTGCAGGAATTCGGGCAGCACCGTCGCCGGGAAACCCGGCTGGCCCTGATCCAGGTTGCAGGCCAGCAGGTCGACCGGCAGCAGCCCGCGCCATTGCAGCTCGTGCAGCACCGCCAGCAAGGTATAGCTGTCCTTGCCGCCGGACAGGCAGACCAGCCATTTCGGCCGGGTGCCGTCGGCGCGGTCGCGTTCGATCATGCCATATTGTTCGATCGCCTCGCGGGTATAGCGCACGATGCGCTTGCGCAGCTTGCGAAACTCGGTGGTCGCGGGCGCCCCGGCAAACAGCGGGTGGATGTCTTCGGCTTCGTCGAACATGGGCTCGGTCCAGTTGGGCAGCGTCTTGGTCAACGTCATAGGGCAAAGCGCGGCAAAAGGGCAGTGGGCGGGCCCAGAAATCCGCTTGCCTTCACTCCGGCACGTTGTCGATTCCCGATCCGCCCCAGGGGTGGCAGCGGGCGATGCGGCGCAGGGCCAGCCAGCCGCCCTTGACGGCGCCGTGTCTTTCCAGAGCCTCCAGCGCATAGGCCGAACAGGTGGGCTGAAACCGGCAGCCATGGCCGACCCAGGGCGACAGCAGCAGCCGGTAGGCGCGCACCGGCAGGGCGACGAGATGGGCCAGCGGGCTCATGGCTTGCCGTGCAGCCGGTCGAGCGCGCGGCGCAGGTCGTTCACCAACTCGGGGAAGGGGCGGTCGGCGGTGGCGCCGGCGCGGCCGATCAGCACATAATCCCAGCCGTCGCGCCCCTG
>NZ_PGTB01000265.1 GCF_002786325.1 Pseudooceanicola lipolyticus
GGTGACGGTGTTCGACCCGGCGCCGGGGCCGGGGCCGCACGGCTGTTCGTGGTGGGCCGGCGGTATGCTGGCGCCGTTTTGCGAGGGCGAGACGGCGGAAGAGCCGGTGGTGCGGCTTGGACAGCGGGCCGCCGATTGGTGGGAGGGGCAGGGGGTGCCCGTTGACCGGCGCGGGACAATGGTGGTTGCCCTGGACCGCGACCGGCGCGAGCTGGACCGGTTTGCCCGGCGGGTCAGCGGCCATTGCTGGCTGGATCGCGATGGTATCGCCGGGCAGGAGCCGGACCTGGCCGACCGTTTCGACCGCGGCCTGTACATTGCGGCCGAGGCGCATCTTGACCCGCGGGCGGCGCTGATCCACCTGCGCCAGCGGCTGGAACGGGATGGCGTCACCTTCGTGACCGAGGCGGGCCGGCCCGAGGGGCTGACCCTGGATTGCCGTGGCCTGGGGGCGCGCGATGCGCTGCCGGCGCTGCGCGGGGTCAAGGGCGAGATGGCCTTGCTGCGCAGCGCCGATATCCGGCTGTCGCGTCCGGTGCGGCTGCTGCATCCGCGCTATCCGCTGTATGTGGTGCCGCGTGCGGACGGGGTGTTTATGCTGGGCGCGACCCAGATCGAAAGCGACGACCGCCGCAAAAGCGTCCGCTCGGTGCTGGAACTGCTGTCGGCCGCCTATGCGCTGCACCCGGCATTTGGCGATGCCGAGCTGGTCGAGATCGGCGTCGATGCGCGCCCGGCCTTTCCCGACAATCTGCCCCGTCTGACGCGGCGGGGCGAGACGATCTATGTAAACGGCCTGTTCCGCCATGGCTTTCTGCTTGCGCCCGCGCTGGCGCAGCTGGCGGCAGAGGCAGCTTTGAACGGCACGATTCCGGAGTTTTGGCATGAAGATCACGATTAACGGCGCCCCGACCGAGGTGGCGGCCGACACCCTTGCGGCGACGCTGGAGGAACTGGGCTATGGCGGTGCCAAAGTTGCCACCGCCGTCAACGAAACCTTCGTGCCGGTTGCGGCCCGCGGCGAGACGGTTCTCGCGCCCGGCGACCGGGTTGAAATTGTTGCCCCCCGGCAAGGTGGCTGAGATGCGGATTTACGGAACCGAAATCGCATCGCGGCTGATGCTTGGCACGGCGCAATATCCTTCCCCCAGCGTGCTGGCCGATGCCTTTCGGCGGTCCGGGGCCGGGATCGCCACCGTGTCGGTCCGACGCGAAGCGGGGGGCGAACGGGCGGGAACCGCGTTTTGGGACCTGGTGCGCGATCTGGGCGTCCGGATCCTGCCCAACACCGCCGGCTGCCATTCGGTGCGCGAGGCGGTCACCACCGCGCATATGGCGCGCGAGCTGTTCGACACGCCCTGGATCAAGCTTGAGGTGATCGGCCATGCCGACACCTTGCAGCCCGATCCGTTCGGGCTGGCCGAGGCGGCGCGCATTCTGTGCGAGGACGGTTTTCAGGTGCTGCCCTACACCACCGAGGACGTGGTGCTGGCCGACCGCCTGCTTTCGGCGGGCTGCGAGGTGCTGATGCCCTGGGGCGCGCCGATCGGCACCGGGCTGGGGCTGACGAATATCTACGGGCTGCGCACGTTGCGCGCGCAGTTTCCGGAGGTGCCGATGGTGGTCGATGCCGGGCTGGGGCTGCCCAGCCAGGCGGCGATGGCGATGGAAATGGGCTTTGACGCGGTGTTGCTGAACACGGCGGTGGCCCGGGCCGGCGATCCCGCCGCCATGGCCGAGGGCTTTGCCCGTGCGGTCGCGGCGGGGCGGCTGGCCTACGAGGCCGACCCGATGGAGCCGCGCGACATGGCCGCGCCCTCGACGCCGGTGATCGGCAAGGCGTTCCTGTCATGAGCCTGGACCGCTTTTACCCGATTTTCGACAGCGTCGACTGGCTGGAGCGTATGCTGCCGCTGGGGGTGAAACTGGTGCAGCTGCGCATCAAGGACGTGGGCGAGACCGAGCTGCGGCCCATCGTTGCGCAGGCCCAGGCGCTGTGCCGGCGGCATGGTGCGGTGCTGGTGGTGAACGACCATTGGCGGGTGGCCATCGACAGCGGCTGCGACTGGCTGCACCTGGGGCAGGAAGACCTGGACATCGCGGACCTGCCGGCGATCCGGCGCGCCGGGCTGAAACTGGGCATCAGCACCCACGATCATGCCGAACTTGACCGGGCGCTGGCGCTGTCGCCCGATTACGTGGCGCTGGGGCCGGTCTGGCCGACGATCCTGAAACAGATGAAATGGCACCAGCAGGGGCTGGAGCGGGTCACCGAATGGAAGCGCCTGATCGGCGATCTGCCCCTTGTCGCGATCGGCGGGTTGCGCCCGGAGCGGGCGGCACCGGCCTTCGAGGCGGGGGCGGATATCGTTTCGGTGGTCACGGACATCACGCTGAACGACACCCCCGAGGACCGGGTGCGGCACTGGATCGAGGCGACGCGATGAACCGTTACGCCCGCCAGATCGCGGTGCCCGCACTGGGGCCGGCCGGACAGGCGCGGCTGCGGGGCGCGCGGGTGCTGGTTGTCGGGGCCGGGGGGCTTGCCGCGCCGGTGCTGCAATATCTGGGCGGCGCCGGCATCGGGCATATCCGGCTGGTCGATCCCGACCGCGTCGAGGTCACCAACCTGCACCGCCAGACCTTGTTCCGCGCCGCCGATATCGGCCGCGCCAAGGCCGAGGCGGCGGCCGCCGCGGTAACCGCGCTGAATGCCGATTGCCGGGTCGAGCCGGTGATCGCCGCGCTGGATCCGGGCAATGCGACCGCGCTGTGCGACGGCATGGACCTGGTGCTGGACTGCGCGGACAGTTTCGCCGCGAGCTATGTGCTGTCGGATACCTGCCATGCCAGCGGACAAGCTCTGGTCAGCGCCTCGGTCGTCGGCCTCGATGGTTATGCGGGGGGCTTCTGCGGCGGCGCGCCCAGCCTGCGGGCGGTGTTTCCCGACCTGCCGCAGCGGCTGGGCTCGTGCGCCGAAGACGGCGTGTTGGGGCCGGTTGTCGGTATCATCGGCGCCTTGCAGGCGCAGATGGCCGTCGCGGTTCTGGCCGGGCTCGACCCGTCGCCGCTGGGCCGGATCGTCACCTTTGATGCCAGCGGATACCATTTTGGCGGCTTCCGCTTTGACGGCGCACCGGAACCGACGCGGCGGTTTGCCTTCCTTGCCCCGCGCGACATCGGCGCGGGCGATTTCCTGGTCGATCTGCGCGCCGAGGACGAGGCGCCGCTGGTGCGCCCCGATGCCCGACGCCTTGCCGTCTCGGCCCTGGGGCCGGGCGGGCCGGTGCCC
>NZ_PGTB01000266.1 GCF_002786325.1 Pseudooceanicola lipolyticus
GGCACCGCGCGCGCCGACGATCCGGCGCTGACTGCACGCGATCTGGGGCTGACCCGCCAGCCGGTGCGGGTGGTGGTGTCCCGCCGGCTGGACCTGCCGCTGATCTCCAACCTCGCCCGCACCGCCAAACAGGTGCCGGTCTGGATCTGCCACGGCACCGATGCCGATGGCGAGCGCCTGCGCGCCTGGGAGCGGCTGGGCGCGCGGCTGTTCCCCTGCGGCGTCTCGGGAACCCAGCTGGATCCGGGCCAGGTGCTGGGCTGCCTCGGCGAAGCCGGGCTGACCAGCGTGTTCTGCGAGGGCGGCGGCGCGCTGGCCGCCTCGCTGCTGGGAGAAGACCTGGTGGACGAGCTGGTGGGCTTTACCGCCGGCCTCACCATCGGCGCCGAGGGGCTGCCGGCGATCGGCGCACTGGGCCTTGGCCGCCTGGACGGTGCGCCGCGCTTCGAACTGGTGGAAACCCGCGCCATCGGCGGCGACGTTCTGCATCGCTGGCGCCGGGCACTCGGCTGATCGGCCAAGCGCGAGTTGACCGATCAAGTCGCGCATTTTTCGTTGGCGAAAGATACGTCCCGCACCGGCAGCGCGACATCATTCCGTCGACGGAATGCACCAAAAGCCCCCGGCAAGCGAGCATGAGGTTCAAAAAGATTGGGCGGGGGCCATCAATTCGCCCCTGTCGTCAAATCGAGCGCTCAAGTCATACAAACACGAAATCGGACAGGCTTAGGTCGCCCGGCTCAAGACCGTGAAAAAACAGCCGCCCCCCGGCACTGTCGACATAAAGCGCATCCACGGGATCTTGGCTATAATATCCGCCTAAGTAAGCTTCGTCCAAATCCGATCGCAGTTCCGCACGCGCGTCCCGTTTGCTTTGGCCCGGTCTCAGCGAAAACACAAAGGTGTCTTTACCTGGCTTGAAATCCTGAAGCACTATCGGTGCATTCCCCGAAAATGACAGCTCGAACCGATCCGCGCCGTTGCCGCCCGAAAGATCAAAGGTCTCGTTCGTATAAGTCAGACTATCGCGTTCGATCACGATGTGATCATTTCCCGCGCCAGCCTTGATCACGAATTCTCCGTCTTTCACGCGAATAACATCGTCGCCCCGGCCGCCATTCAGCCGATTGAAGCCGTCTTCCGCAATTATCAGATCATCGCCATTGCCGCCGAAGACCGTGTCGTTTCCATAGCCTGTCAATAATGTATCGGCTTGCCCCCGCCCCCTGATCACGTCATCGCCAAAGCCGCCTTCGATCAGATCCGCACCGTTCCCCCCGCGCAGCTGATCGTCGCCGAATTCACCATATAATTCAGCACCGCTGTTCTTGGCCCGCACGGTATCATCACCCTGTCCGGCAAAGATCACCGGCGTGTTCCGGGTGGCCACCAGGTTGTCATCCGCGCTGCCGGCAAAAATCATCTTGGTTAGCGAAGCTTCCTCACGCAGCACGCCCTTTTGTGTCACAACAAGCGGATCGTCCTGGAAAATCAGCGTGACGCCGTTGGTTTCCGCATCATAATCCTTCAGCTTGATCCGGCTGCCATCCGAAAAACTGATGCGCGACGCGTTGTTTTCGAAGCCAAAAGGTCCGTATTCGATCGTGGGACTCTCATTGGGGTCGAAACCATAAAGGTGGATTTCGTCCGAGGGTTCAAACCCCCAAATATCCACAAACTCAAAAGCTGAATCCAGATGGAGTTGGTCTCGGGTTCCGGTCCATGCGATTGCCGCTGGATCGAGGAAAACATAGGCAAAGCGCGAGTTCATGACATAGGCTGTGTCCGCGCCGGGCCCGAGAAAGAGAACGTCCGAACCTGCTTGCGCCTGGAAGCCGTAGCTGTCGCTGCGCGAGGCCATTCCGGACCAGAGAACCACGTCATTGCCTTTCCCGGCGTCCACATCGAAAATACCTTCCGGAGGACTCTGGTTGGTTTCGTCCGGCCAACCTGTATCGAGAACGCCCCCGCGCGGAGCCAGCACCAAGGTGTCGGCCCCACCTCCCGAGTCGACCTCCGTCAAAAGAGGCCCGAGATCATCTTCGTAGCCAAAGGGACGCACGAGGCTGATCAGATCGCGCCCGGGGCCGCCAACGGAATGACGGGCCCCGGCAATGGTATCGTTTCCCTTACCGCCGGAAATCGTCTCCAGGTTTTCTCCGAGCAGATAGTCGTCTCCTCGGCCATTTTCTCGGCCAACCACCGCAATTGTCATCGATCTATCCCTACTGAAATGAATATTTCAAAAGTCTTTCCGAACCAAACGCGTCGTTCGTGGAATTGCAACCGCGAAGCGCCTGAGTTCACACTCAAAGCCAGTTTTAGCTGGTGCAAACACACTACCAGCCGCTCACAGCCAACTTGAAATGCAGATCAGCCATCCTGTGGATGAGCACTTTTAAAGGGCGCGTTAGGAATCGAAGTGTTTTCATCCGCCTTCCAAAAACCGAGGCGGCTGAAACCCGGAAACCTACCGATTGCGGCTGCCACAGGCAAAGCGTCCAAGACATCCGCCGCGACGATTCAGTTTTTTCGCGGACGCCGATCCCTTTCGCTATGACCGCCACAGATGCGCATAGGTGGCAAACAGCCCCTGCAGCTTTGACAACGTGCGGTTGGCCAGCCCCGGATGCGGGATCTGGCCGCTGGAGAGCCGCTCCACCGCCACCTCGACCGGGCAGGGCAGGCCGGTGACCGGATCCAGATAGCGCGGGTAATCGATCAGCGCCGCGTGCACCAGCCCGGCCAGCGCCGGCCGGGCGCTGCGCCGCTGCGGGATCTCGCCCAGATCGGTGGTCAGCCCCCAGCCGGCATAGAACGGCGCGCCCAGCACCGTCACCGCCCGCCCGCGCAGCAGCGCCTCGAAGCCCAGCAGCGAGGTCATGGTCCAGACCTCGTCCACCTGGTCAAGCAGTGCCGCCGGATCGGCGCCGCTGGCCACCAGGTCGGCCAGCCCCTCGGCTTTCACCGCTCCCCGGCGCAGCCCGGCCTCTACATCCGGATGCGGCTTGTAGATGATCACCGCATCGGGCCGGGCCGCCCGCGCCGCGCGCAGCAGGTCGAGATTGCTGCGAACCTCCCCCGCGCCGCAAAGGATCGAGGCATCGTCCTCCACCTGTCCCGGCACCAGCACCCGATGCCCGGCGGGCAGGTCGGGCGCAGCGCCGCCCAGGTTGTACTTGCTCAGCCCTCGCGCGGTCAGCGCGGCGATCAGCCGCTCGGCCCGGCGCGCCTGTCCCTGGGTCAGCGTTGCG
>NZ_PGTB01000267.1 GCF_002786325.1 Pseudooceanicola lipolyticus
CGCGCGGGCGGGGCGGGGCGGCAAGGCGGCCGGCGCGCAGCGGCCGGCGGGTCCACCACAACACCAGGCCCGAGACCGGCAGGAAGATCATCGACAGGCAGAACAACGTGTTCAGCGCCAGGTTCCAAACCCCAAGATCGCCCTCGTGAAAGGCAATGCCCCAGGCCATCATCTTGGCATAGGCCGAATAGTCGGCATAGGGCACATCGGCGAGGACATGGCCGGTGAACCGGTCGATATGCAGGGTGCGATCCGCCGACGGATCCGGCCCGTCATTCGACATGCTGTCATGGCTGATGGTCCAGACGCCGGTGTCACCGCTGGCAAGATTGATCTGGAACCGGCCGGGAAAGCCCAGGCTGCCCGCGAACTGCGCCACGCCGTCGATATTGACCGGGGCCGCAACCGCTTTGCTGCCCGCCAGCGAACCCGAGGCCGGCAGCGGCGTTTGCTCCAGGCCCCAGGGCACCTCTTTGGTGGCGCCATGGTTCATCGCCGCATGGGTCTGGTCCGACAGCGGCACCGCCTCCCATTTTGCCGCCGGGAAGGTCGACCAGGCCTGCACGAATTTCGTGCCCCAGACGCCGGCCCAACTGAGCCCGGAGATGAAAAAGATCAGCATCACCCCCGACATCCAGAGGCCGAGCACGCCGTGCAGCGATTTCCACAGCGACCGGCCGCGCGCGGCCAGGTTCGGCAGCATCGCTGCCGTCTTGCGGCTGCCCTTTTGTGGCCAGTGCAGGTACAGGCCGGTAACCACCATCAGGATACCGAGACTGGCCGCCGCCTCGATCAGCCAGTCGCCGGTATTGCCGATCAGCAGCGTGCCGTGGATTTGCTTGGCCAGATCATAAAGCCCCGCCCGCCAGGGGAAGGTCTCGACCACCTGCGCGGTATAGGGATCGACCAGCACGGTGGTTGCGGTGTCGCCTTTATCGACGCGGAACACCGCGACGCGGCCCGCGCCCATCGGCGCAATATATTGCCGGGCCGCACCGCCGAGCACGGCGGATTCGGCTGCCTGTTGCAACGCCGACGGCGGCAGCGCCGGGCCCGAGATCGCCACCCGCCCCCGTTCGCCGTTCAATTCGCTGGTGGCGCTGACCCACAGCATGATCAGGCCGGTGGTGGCCAGCATCACGAGGAAGGGGATCACATAAAGCGCGGCATAGAAGTGCCAGCGCCAGGCGATAAAGTAAAAGAGATTGGCACGCGGGGCTTCCGCCGCGCCGTTGAAATCGGTCGTCGTCATGGACGTAACTTTCCTGTCTGATAGCGTTTTTGGGTTGCGATCAGGTCAGGAATGGCGAGGCCCGCGCCGGCGGGCGTTCGAAATGCAGCCTGCGGTGCGGCAGGGTGCGCGCGGTGGTATCGGTGGGGCGGGCGAACCCGGCTGCGGCGGCGACCGGTGCGCCGGTTTCGGGCAGCATGGCCGTGTCGCGCAGCAGGTTCCAGTGGCAGGCAGACCCGGTTTGGATGTCCTCGCCTTCGACCGGCTGGCCGGTGTCGGGATCCACCCGCAATTCAAGCGGACCGCTGCCGGTACAGATGACGATGGTCAGGCTGCCGTCGCTCTGCCGACCCGGCATGATCGAGGCCGGAACCAGCAGCATCAGCAAAGCCGGTGCAAGCAGCAGCCAGCTTCGGAGCGGCAGGTGGTTCAGGCGGCGTCCCCGGTGCATAGCCGTGCTATAGAGGCGGGCCGGACCTGCGGCAATCGTTTCCTGCACCCGCCAGACCGGTGCAGCCCGGCCCGGCGCCGGTTCACACCTGTTCGATCCGCAGCGCCACCGGCAGCGAGGCCATGACATCGGTGCCGGTCATCGCCGCAATCGCCTCGTCCAGCGCGGCGCGGGTGGTCTTGTGGGTGACGATCAGCACCGGCGCGGTGGCTTCGGAATGGCCATATTGCCGCATCCGGTCGATGGAGATGCCGGAATTGCCCAGGATCGCGGCGATCTTGGCCAGCGCGCCGGGTTTGTCCATCAGCGACATGCGCAGGTAATAGGGGGCCGGCAGGCCGCTGAGCGCGGCCGGCGCGGCCTCCAGCGTGTGGGCCGGGCGGCCAAAGGTGGGGACCCGGATGCCGCGGGCCAGGTCGCAGATATCGCCCATCACCGCGCTGGCGGTCGGGCCCTGTCCGGCGCCCGGGCCGCGCAGCACGATCTGCTCCACCGCGTCGCCCTCGACCACCACCATATTGGTGCCGCCTTCCAGCTGGCCCAGCGGCGAATCCGCCGGCACCAGGCAGGGCTGCATCCGTTGTTCCAGCCCGCGCCCGGTACGCCGTGCAACGCCCAGCAGCTTGATGCGAAAGCCCATATCGGCGGCCTGGCGGATATCGTCGATGGCGATGCGCTGGATGCCTTCCAGGTCGACGCCGTCGAAATCCGGCCGGGTGCCGAAGGCAATGGCCGAGAGCAGCGCCAGCTTGTGCCCGGCATCGATGCCGCCGACATCGAGCGTCGGGTCGGCTTCGAGATAGCCGAGATCGGAGGCTTCCTGGAACACCGCGTCATAGGGCAGGCCGGCGGATTCCATCCGCGTCAGGATATAGTTGCAGGTGCCGTTCATCACCCCCATCACGCGGGTGATCTCGTTGCCGGCCAGCCCTTCGGTCAGCGCCTTGATCACCGGGATGCCGCCGGCCACCGCGGCTTCGAACCGGATGGCGCGGCCGGCATCCTCGGCCTGTTCGGCCAGCGCCTGGCCGTGCAGGGCCAGCATGGCCTTGTTGGCGGTAACCACGTCCTTGCCGGTGTCCAGCGCGGCGCGAGTGGCCTCCAGCGCCGGACCATCCGAGCCGCCCATCAGTTCGACAAACACGTCGATATCATCACGCCGGGCCAAGGCGACCGGGTCGCTTTCCCAGGCATAGCCGTTCAGGTTCACACCGCGGTCCTTGCCCTGGTCGCGGGCGCCGACGGCGGTGATGACGATCTCGCGCCCGGTGCGCGCAGTCAGCAATGCCTTGTGGCTGCGGACGATCTTGACGACCCCCACGCCCACTGTGCCCAAACCTGCAATTCCCAGGCGCAATGGTGCTGTCATCCGGCCGTTTCCTTCGTGGCTTTGATTGGGTCCGGGCCGACTTATCCGGTTCGGCGCGGCGGTGCAACGTGGCAGATGCCGGGTTAGTCGGCGACGCCCCTGCGCATCCGTTCTTCGGTTTCGGCATCGACAACCGGGCCCCGAAGATCGGCGGCCCGGCGCAGCAGCGCGGCGCGGCGCGCCTCCAGCGCGGCGGCGGCTT
>NZ_PGTB01000268.1 GCF_002786325.1 Pseudooceanicola lipolyticus
TGGGCACCGCTGGCCCGCGCCGCTGGAGATGCGGGTGGGCGAACCCTGCCCGCGCTGCGCCGGGCCAACGGCGCGGCCCGACGTGGTCTGGTTCGGCGAGATGCCCTATCACATGGAAGCGATCTACGACCATCTGGCCGCGGCTGAGATCTTCGCCGCCATCGGCACCTCGGGCCAGGTCTATCCCGCGGCGGCCTTCGTGCAGGAGGCGGTGGCCGCGGGGGCGCATACGGTGGAATTGAACCTGGAACCCTCGGCGGTGGTGTCGGATTTCCACGAAACCCGCCTTGGGCCGGCCAGCCGCATGGTGCCGGCCTGGGTGGAGGAGCTGCTGGCGCCGCGGTGAGTCCCGGCGCCGAGCCGGGACCCTACTGCGCCCGCGCGGGTTGCGCTCAGCCGCCCGAGTGGCCGCCTGAGTGGCCGCCTGAGTGGTTGTGCCCCGGCGCCATGCCTCCGGCCTCGGGCTTGCGCTCAAGGTCGACGGGAATCTCGACTGTGACCTCGCCCGCCTTCTCGAACCGCAAGGTGAGGTTGATGGTTTCACCCTGTTTCAGATCGCGGTTGAGCCCCATGAACATCACGTGATCGCCCCCGCGCTGCAACCGGTGGGTTGCGCCGGCGGCAATGGCGATGCCGTCTTCCAGTTCGACCATGCGCATCACCCCGTTGGCGTCCTGCTGGTGGGTATGCAGCTCGACCCGCTCGGCGATATCAGAGGCGGCGGCGACCAGGCGGTCGTCCTCGGTGGAATGGTTCATCAGCCCCATGAAGGCGGCGCCGGTAGGGGCGCCGGGGCGCGCGGTGCGGATATAGGGATCGACCACCATGATGGCGCTTTCGGCCCAGGCAGCGGTGGCAAGGGAAAGGGCCGCGGCAGCGCCCAACAGCAGGGTTTTGCAAGACATCATCTGTCTCCTCGTGTTCGGGTGTCTGAAAAGATGGGAATTCAGACCAGTCGCGGCGGCCCGCGCGCCATGGCGGCGGGGCCCGCCTGGGCGGGAGGGAACGGATAGCTGAAGGACCGCGGCAGGCGTGTCAGCCGCCGGGCCGGGGCGGCTGACAGCGGCACCGACGCCGCCAGATCGAAGCCATGCATCGCGAAATCGGGGCAATAGCGCGGCGGGCCGGTGGGCTGCCCCTGCTCGTCGAGATAGATGACCACCGGGCCGGTGCCGGTGCAGATCACCGCCTGACCGACCGCCGCGGTGTCGCCACGCCCCTGCGCCAGGCCCTGGCCGGAGACGGCCAGAAGCAACACCAGGACCAGTCCGGTCAGACGGTTGAGAACAGCGCACAGCATCGCCCCCGCTATACGCCACTGCGCCGGCGGCGGAAATGCTTTCGCCGCGCCGGATTGCCGCGGCATCCGGGCGGCATTGACCGGTCAGGGCCGGCGGCGAAGCGAATGCCGCTGCTTTGGCCGCCGCGCCGGGCAGCACAGGAAGGGCCCGGGACTGCGGGCATCGGGCCCGGGACGCCCTAACGCAAAAACCCCCGCGCCATCCGGTGCGGGGCCTTGCAGATTGGTTTCGCGGCCGATCAGGCTGCGGCGGCGGCCTTGGCGATTTCTTTCTTCACCTTCAGCACGCGGGGCGACAGGTCTTCGTCCTTGGCCTTGGCAAGGAACTTGTCCAGCCCGCCGCGGTGATCGACGCTGCGCAGGGCATAGGCCGAGATGCGCATCTTGATGCCCCGGCCCAGCGTTTCCGACTGCAGGGTCACATCGTTCAGGTTCGGCAGGAACCGGCGCTTGGTCTTGTTGTTGGCGTGGCTGACATTGTTGCCAACCATCGGGCCTTTTCCGGTCAGTTCGCAGACACGCGACATTGGGTCTATCCTCTGGTTCGTCAGCGGGCGGACAGGCCCCCGCGGAAAGCAAACAGGCACCGCCAAAGGCCGCGCCCTCAAAAATCGTCTGCTGCCTTTAGGGGGAATCGGCCGGAGGGTCAAGGGCGTTCGGCGGTGGAACCCCCGCATCCGCCGCGCCTTTTCGCGCCGACCGGGGCGGGCGATGCCTTTATCGGGTCAGTCGGACGACCCTGTACCGCCGGCCTGCCGGCCTTCGAGCCGGGCCAGCATCTCGGCCGCGGCGCTGGCCGGAGCGGTGTCGCCGTGTGCGACGCGGTCGCCCAGGTCCTGCATCAGCTGGCGCGCTTCGGGTGTTGCCAGCTGCGCCAGCAGCGCCTGTTGCACCTCCTGTTCGAACCAATAGCGCGCCTGTTGTGCGCGGCGGCCGCTCCAATGGCCTTCCTCGCGGCGCCAGTCGGCCAGCGCCTGCATCTCGCTCCAGGCCTCGGCCAGGCCGTTTTCCTGCATCGCCGAGACGGTCATCGCCTTGGGAAAGCCGGCCGGATCCTGCGGGCGCTTGCGCAGCAGGCGCAGCGCCCCGGCGTAATCGGCGCAGGTGCGGGTGGCGGTGGATTTCAGCTCGCCATCGGCCTTGTTGACCAGGATCATGTCGGCCATTTCCATGATGCCGCGCTTGACCCCCTGCAGCTCGTCACCGCCTGCGGGTGCCAGCAGCAGCAGGAACAGGTCGGACATTTCGGCCACCACGGTTTCGGACTGGCCGACGCCGACGGTTTCGATCAGCACCACGTCGAACCCGGCCGCCTCGCACAGCGCCACCGCCTCGCGCGAGCGGCGGGCGACGCCGCCCAGATGGGTCTGGCTGGGCGACGGGCGGATAAAAGCGTTGGGGTCGCGCGACAGGCGCTCCATCCGGGTCTTGTCGCCCAGGATCGAACCGCCCGAGCGGGCGCTGGACGGATCCACCGCCAGCACCGCCACCCGCAGCCCCTGCCCGGTCAGCATCATGCCGAAGGCTTCGATAAAGGTGGATTTGCCCACCCCCGGCGTGCCCGACAGGCCGATCCGCATCGCCTGCCGACCCGAGGATGCCAGTTGTTCCAGCAGTTCGGCGGCCTGCGCCCGGTGATCGGCGCGGCGGCTTTCCACCAGGGTGATGGCGCGGGCCAGCGCCCGGCGGTCGCCCTTCAGAATGCCCGTGCCCAGCTCCGTGATATCCATGCCATCCTGCCCTGCCGTTGCAGGGGGTTTCATGACGTATCGGCGGGGGGGTTGTCCAGTGCGCGCACTGGACGCCGCGCGGCGCTTTGGCGATAAGGCGGCGATGCCCGCACCGCTTCCCATCGACGAGGTTCTTGACGACCTGACCGCCGCCCTCGGGGCGGGCGGCCGCGCCGTGCTGCAGGCGCCGCCGGGGGCGGGCAAGACCACGCG
>NZ_PGTB01000026.1 GCF_002786325.1 Pseudooceanicola lipolyticus
CGTCGCGCGCCGTCTCCGACACGCAGGACAACGGGGCGGCCGGAACTAGGCGGCGGGCGTTGCGCGGCAGGCAGCGGTCGGCAGACGTAGGGCGATAGGCGAAAGGCGGCAGGCATTAGGCGTTACGCGGCAGGCGGCAGGTGGCAGACGGCAGGCAGCAGGTGGCAGACGGCAGGCAGCAGGCGGCAGACGTCAGGCGGCAGGCGGCAGACGGGACGCGGCAGGCAGCGGAGCCTATCCGCGCCGGCGAGAGGGGTGTACCCCCTGCCGGTCAGGCGGCGTCGTAGCGCAGGATCGCGGCTTCGGAACGGTTGAGGCAGCGGCGGGCAAATTCGCCATAGCGATAGGGATCGCCCTCGGTCTCGGGAAACCGTGCCCGCAGGCGGATGCGGTCGGCCAGGCCCAGCGTCTCGGGATCGGCGCCGGCCGGGTGGAAACTTTCGGTTTCCACCCCGTTGGCCCAGATCACCTGGTGGCTGGGCAGCATCAGGTGGATGTAAAGCACGTCCTGCAACGGCGGCTCGGTGGCGATGCTGCTGCCATTCACCAGGTCCGCGGCGGTCACCAGCACCTCGGGCGTGTTGAACAGCGCCTGCGCCGCCGGGCCACGCACCAGCATCCGATGGTCGGGCGAGACCAGCAGTTCCCGGTCGGGCCGGTCGATGCCCAGCGCCCCGGCACGGAACCGCACCGGACGCAGATGCGGCATCACCCGCAGCCGGGCGCCGCTGATCCGGCGCCGGCCGATCCAGCGGATCTCCTGCGGGCCGCTGTCGCGGGTCAGAACGCAACCGCCTTCGCGCAGCGTCTCAACCGGCAGCGCGCCGTGCGGCGTGGCGATGCGGGTGCCGGGGGTGAAACAGACCACCCCGCCTTCGCCGGGGGCCGCGTCGCGCCGCCCGCCGGCGCGATGCACGATCCACAACTCGGTGTCGCGGGGCGGCAATTCGTTGACGAACATCAGCAGCGGCGGTTGCCCGCGCCCGACGGCGATCTGGGTGACGGTAAAGCTCTGCGCGCCATTGGTGACGACAAAACTGTCCTCCAGCAACGGATCGCCCGGCGCCGAGGGCGCCGTGCCCGGCCCCTGCCCCAAAGCGGTGCCAATCAGCCGCCGCACCTTGCGCGCCGCGCTGGCGCGCAGCTCGGCCTCTCCATTCGCCCCGTCCAGCCGCAGAATGTCGTTGGGGCCATCCACCTGCACGGCATCGCCGCGCCAGGCCCAGGCCGCGCCGATGCGCAACGCGCCGGGCGGCGGGGCATCCAGCCCATCCAACTCTGTCTGCGACCAGGAAATGACGAACGTGCCGCGAAAGCCCGTTCCCATCTGCCTGTATGCCTGCCTTGTCGTTTTTTCTTTGACAGGCAGGGTAGCAGAGCCGAGTCGCCGAGGGAAGCGCGTTGTTTTCCCGACGGTTAGAGCTGTGGCGTCATAGCGCCTAGAAGCGGAACTTGACCCGGAGGGAGCCGGTGACCTGGCCTTCGGGCTGGGTTGAGAATTCCTCGCTGAGATAGGTCAGCCCGTAGAACAGCGAAGCCCGGCTGCCCTGCCAGTGCAGGCCGGCGCGCAGCCGCGCGCGGGTGTCCTCCAGCGCATAGCCGCGGCCCGAAGGCAGATAGACGCTGTCCTCGACATAGGCCAGGTCGCCGCCGAGCACAAAACTGGTGCCCGGCGCCGAGGCATAGATCACCCGATAGCGGTGGCCGGTCACCTGTTCGCGGGCCAGCAGCTCGCCCTGGCCGATCCGGCCAAAACTCACATCGGCGCCGGCGCGCAGCAGCGTTTCGTCACCCGCGCGGGCCTCGGCAAAGGGCCGCAGATAGACCTGCCCGCCGAGGTCATAGCTGCGGCCGATTTCGGCCACCACGGTCGGCCGCACCTGGTTGCCCACCTGCCCGGCCAGCACCGCGTTGCTGGCCTGCGGCGCATCCAGCAGGTCATGCACCGCACCGACAAAATCATCCAGCCCGGTCTGCGGCCCGATCACCACCAGATCGGCGCCCAGGGTCAGGTCGAGCCCGCTGAACTGGACGTGGCTGTGCAGCCCGACGCTGAGCGCGCCGGCAAAAGGCCGGTCATTCGGATTGACCGCGCCCAGATTTTCCGGCGTCATCACCTGGCCTTGCAGCCGCAGTTCCAGGATGTCCCCCAGCGCCGCGGGCGCGGCACCGTCCCAGCGATAGCCCCAGGCGCGCGAGCTGCTGACCGAGCCGGTGCGCCAACGGTCGGTATGTTCGCCGATCACGTCATTGCTGGTCAGCCGGCCATAGCCCAGCTTCTGGCGCTGTGGCGGCAACGGCGCGATCAGCGCCGGCTCTGCCGTGCCCTCTGCGCCGGGATTGCCGGCCTGCGCCGGGGCCGCAGCCACGCCAAATGTCAGCGCAAGCGCCGCAACCGCCAAGGGCAGGATTATCTGCGTCATTCTTACTATCCTGTTCGTGGCCGGGCGGGGCCTGAGCCCTGTCATAGCCAATTGCCCGCCGGGGAGCCAGAACAGGAGTTCTGAACTTGTGATTTTTTTGCCGGATCATGTGCAATTTGGTCAATTCATGCATTTAATCCGCACGGATCATGCCACTATTCGGCATATCGGCGCGCCGGGATGTGTTGATTTGCCACCGAGACCGATCAATTTCGGCGGCAAAACCGGCCAAGTCACATGCGCAGGTTGCCGCGGCGGCAGTCATAATAATTTCTCACCCGATGTCGAAAATCGGCGGGCTCGGACGTCCTTGGGACATGAAACACCATACAGGAAGGAGAATTATGGTTTTCTCGACAACGCCACTCTATGCGCTCGCCGCCGCGCTCATCTGGCTGACGCTGTGGTTCCGCGTGACGTCGCTGCGCGCATCCCTGGGCCAATCGATCGGGGATGGTGGTAACCCGATGCTGCTGCAGCGTATTCGCCAACATGGCAATTGCGCGGAATGGTCCGCCTTCCTGCTGATCCTGATGATGCTGGCCGAAGGCATGGGGGTGGCGGCGCTTTACCTGCATGTCTCGGGCATGCTGCTGGTGGCTGGCCGCCTGGCGCATCCGTTCGGGTTGAAGATCGATACTGCAGGGCATCCTCTGCGCTATGTCGGCAATGGCAGCAACATTGTCGCCGCCCTCAACGCCATGATTTGCCTAGGAATAAACCTTTTCAGCCTTTAAGCCTCACCATTGAAGAAGGAAACCAACCGATGAAATATATGCTGCTGATTTACAACGATCCGGCCAGGGAACCGGCCTATGGCACCGCGGAATTCGACGAGATGATGGCCGGGTTCTTCGCCCTCAACGAGCAGATGAAAAGTGATGGCGTGCTCTGCGACGGAGAAGGGCTGCAAGGGGTCGAGACGGCGACCTCGCTGCGCCTCAAATCGGGCAAGGTCGAAACGATGGACGGCCCCTTTGCCGAGACGCGCGAACACCTGGGCGGCTATTATGTTATCGACGTACCTGATCTGGATGCGGCGCTGAACTATGCCGCCCTGATCCCGGCGGCCAAATTCGGCACCATCGAGGTGCGCCCGTTGATGGACTACAATCCCGCGAGCTGAGCCGTGAAAAACGCCGCCCCCAAAGCGATTGCAGTGACTCACGTGATCGAGGACGTGATGCGCCGCGAACGGGGGCGGCTGTTGGCCGGGCTGATTGCCAGATTGGGGGATTTCCAGCTGGCCGAGGATGCGCTGCAGGAGGCCTCGATCTCGGCATTGAAACTTTGGGGCCGCGCCGGCGTGCCGCACGATCCGGTCGCCTGGCTGATGAAGGTGGGGCTGAACAAGGGGATCGACCAGGTCCGGGCCCGGCAACGCGAGGCCCGCAACGCGGATGACCTGGCGGATGTGCTTCCCGATTTCGCCCGCGACGACAGCCCCGACGCGATCCCGGACGAGCGCCTGCGCCTGATTTTCACTTGCTGCCACCCGGCGTTGGAAGAAAAATCGCGCGTTGCCCTGACCTTGCGCAGCGTGTGCAATTTATCCACCCGCGAGATCGCCGCGGCCTTTCTGGATACCGAACCGGCGATGGGCCAGCGCCTGTCGCGCGCCAAGGCAAAGCTGAGATCTAAGGGCATCGGGTATTCCGTGCCCGATCCAGAGCTGTGGCCGGACCGCCTGGGCACGGTTCTGTCGACGCTCTACCTGATTTTCACGACGGGATACCTGACCGAAGACGCTGGCCCGCGCGACCTGTGCCGCGAGGGGATCTTCCTGTCGCGTTTGCTGCACAAGCTGCGGCCGAACGAGCCCGAGATCGAGGGGGCGCTGGCCTTGATGTTGCTCACCGAGGCGCGGCGGCCGGCCCGGATTGACGGCGACGGGGCATCGGTTCCCGTCGACAAGCAAAGCCCGGCGCTCTGGATCGGCGCGCATATCCGCGAGGCGCAGGCGGTTCTGGCCTCCGCAATGGCGCGAAGACAACCGGGCCCGTTTCAGATCAAGGCCGCCATCGCCGATTGCCACATGATGCGGCCCGGCCCCGACTGGGCCCAGATGTCGCTGTTATACGGGGCGCTGTGGGGATTTGAACCGACGCCCGTTGTGGCCCTGAACTGGGCCGTGGTGCTTGCCGAAACCGGGCATGTGGCTATCGCCCTGCAGCAGCTGGATTCACTGGAGCGCGAACTGGACCAGTTCCAGCCCTGGCATGCGGCCCGGGGTCATCTGTTGCACAAGCTCGGGCGCAATGCCGAAGCCGCCGACGCGTATAGGCACGCCATCCTGACGGCCCCGACCGAGGCGTCACGCCGGTTCCTGGAAGTCCGGCTGCGCAATGTTGCCGAGTGAAACCGGCCTGAGCCGCTTGTCCGCGGTCGGCGCCCGTGAAACATCCGCGTCGTTCCGGACGGGCTGCATGGCGACGGAAGCATCGCCAGTGGTGTCAGCCGTGGGCGAATGCCTCGCGCTCAGACACCGTGAAATTGCCCGTGGCGTCAAATTCTGCGGCGCGGGCCGGGCCAAGCACCTCCAATGCGTCACTGGCCTCGACCTCCGGCAAAAGCGCCTCGGACACGTGAATTTCCTCAAGATGAAGCGTATTGGGGACACGCACCATCCGCAGCTTTGACGGGTCCGGTGCGTTGCAGGTTTTTACCGCCATGCGCATCGCGTCTCGGTCGTTTTCCATGATCACGGGGATGCGCGCGCCGGCCAGAACCGTCGAGGTGACGCAGTTGGCATAGGTTGCAATCAGGTCGATCTTGTCATGCAAGCGCCGCGTGCAGATATCGGCGAGGCCAATGCCGGTGGCGTTACCGCTGCTGCTGTCCGTCAGGTCAAGAACGGCCATCTTGCCGACCTCCTGCGTGGTGTTGACATATGGGGTGCTGGCGCGTCCGGTGATGTTCGGGTCCATGCCGGTGCCCGAGAACTCCTTGCCCATGCGGTCGACGATGAGCACGTCCAGCGGGCGGAACAGAATACGCGGCATGCTGGCGCGCGCCTCTTTCAGCAGTTCGGGCTCGCGATCGAGAATGCGCTCGTTGCGCACCAGTTCCACGCGGGCGACACGGTCGTACCCGTTCTCGACAGTCGCTATGCCGAACAGAACTGGCGAATGGGCCAGCTTGAAACGCGCCATCTCCAGCACGTTCTCCGCCATCATGCCGAAGCCGTGAGCGTGGCAGCTTTCGGCGCCCTGCTGCTTGCCCAGCCCGATGGTGATCATCTTGGCCAGGCCGCTTTCGATCATGCCACTGAAACTGGTATGCGGCTTTACCCGGTTGATGACGACGATGCCGTCGGCCTGCATCGCTGCTTTGTCCATGAGGATGGGCAGTCCGTTCGGCAAGCTTCCGAGTTTCACCGTGTCCATGGACGACCTAATCGGGCACCCCGCGCTTGCC
Organism: Pseudooceanicola lipolyticus; assembly: GCF_002786325.1. Lineage (GTDB taxonomy): Bacteria > Pseudomonadota > Alphaproteobacteria > Rhodobacterales > Rhodobacteraceae > Pseudooceanicola_C > Pseudooceanicola_C lipolyticus. The sequence continues at coordinate 5,841 of NZ_PGTB01000026.1, forward strand.
TCGGTGACGCCCAGCTTGGCCAACAGCGCCTGCTGTCCTTCCGCGGTGGCGCCGCCATGGCTGCCCATGGCGGGAACGATAAAGGGCCGTGCCCCGAGCCGGAGCAGTTCCTCCACCGTGGTGCGCACGAGGACGGGCAGGTCCGCCAGACCGCGACTGCCAACACCGATGGCGATCGTCATACCCTTGCGAACCAGCGCTGCATTGCCTGGCTTGGCGAACTCTGCGCGCACCGCGGCAGCAACATCGCGGACCGCATCGTCGGGAAAGATCTGACGGACGGGCGCCATCCGAGGCAGGTCAACGGTTGTCAGGAATTGCTCAATAACGGACATCGGGGAGGCTCCTAATTGCCTAGTCGAACCGCGACTGCCAGGTCGCGATATAGCGGTTCTTGGCCGGGGTAAGGTGATCGCGACACAGCGTCACCAGCCGCTCTCTGTCCCCTGCACGGCAGGCCTCGACCATGGCGCGATGCTCATCCGCCGCCCATTGCAGCGCCTCAAGCTCGGAGGTGAAGATCGAGCGGTAAGCGTGACTCTTCTGGGCGAAGATCTCGATCGCCTCAATGAGCGCCTCATTGGCACAATGGCGGAAGAGTTCGCGGTGAAACGCGATATTGGCGTAGAACACCTTGCGCTTGTCCCTTTCGACGATGCCCTCGGCGTGGCGCGCCTGCAGCGCCTCCAGCTCTGCAAGGGCGTTCGCGTCGAGGGGGAAAGGAATGAGTTCGGCCGCCTTGACCTCAAGCAACTCGCGAACGGCGTGGATATCGTTGACTTCCCGCGGGCTGTACAGGCGGACCATTGCCCCACGGTTGCGGATCCGCTCAACCAGCCCCAGCCGTTCCAACTCGATGATCGCCTGCCGTGCGAGGTAGCGCTTGATCCCGAAACGCTCGGCGATCTCGTCCTCGACCAGCCTCTGGCGGGGCTGCAACTGGCAAAAGACGATTTCCTCTTCCAAGAGTTGGGTAATGCTGCGCACCACCTCCTCGGCGTTCTTGCCGGCGACCAGATCAGCCTTTTTCACCTCGAACCCCTTCCACTTTGCAACGGGCCACGTTCCGGTGGCGTTTTCGGAGGGGTCCATCTCCGGATCGGGCGATGTCATTGTCAAGTATTCCCCGCGTCCTTTTCCATTTCTGGCAGGCCACGCGAGCGACGGATCGCCCGGCCGAGCCAGCCGAAAAACGGGGTGGCCTGCAGGACCGAAAGCGCTGCGATGGTCAGCAGCACGGCTGCAATCGGGCTCTGAAGGAAGATGGTCCAGTCGCCCCGTCCGATCAGCAGGCTTTGCTCGAGGCTGGTGTCCAGCACCGAGCCCAGAATCAGGCCGATCACCAGCGGCGGCGTCGGGATCCGACAGGCATCCAGCACGTAGCCGAATAGCCCGAAACCCAGCATGAGCCATATCTCGAAGATCGAATTGTTCAGCGCGTAGGCACCGATGATGGACAGGACAACGATCACCGGGCCGACGACGCGGTTCGGGATCTTGGTAACCGAGACGCAGGCGCGGGTGAAAAGCAGGCCAACGGCGAACAGTGCGACGTTGGCGAAGAGCACCGCCCAGAGCAGGGTGTACGTGACGTCGCCGTAATCGGTCATCAGGGTGGGTCCGGGCAAGATGCCGTGTACCATAAGCCCCCCCATGAGCACCGCGGTGGAGGATGAACCGGGGATGCCGAGCGAGATGGTGGGGATCAGCGCACCGCCGACAACGGCGTTGTTGGCCGCTTCCGGCGCCACGATGCCCGGAGCATATCCCTTGCCGAACTCTGCCTTGTTGCGCGAGAAACGCTTTGCCTCATTGTAGGCGAACCAAGAGGCGGTATCGCCCCCGGTGCCCGGGATCAGCCCCGTGAACACCCCGATGACGGCGGAACGCAGGCTGTTGGGCAGCATGGCGAGGAAATCCCGCGCCGACGGCAGCATCCGGTCGCGCACGCTGGAAATGCGCCCAGACACATCTGTGTTCCCCCTCGTCATCAGCCGGATGGCCTGGGGGATGGAAAACAGCCCGATCAGCGCCACGGTGAACTCGACACCACCAAAGAGGTTGAGGTTGCCAAAAGTGAACCGCGGCGTTCCGGTGGTCGGGTCCATGCCGATCATGGCAATCAAGAGCCCAATCGCGCCCGACAACAGCCCCAGCAGCGCAGAGCCTTGCGACAGCGAGCCGATGATGGTGATGCCGAGCACGGCAATTGCAAAGATCTCGACCGGGCCGAAATTCAGCACCAGTTGACCCAGAAGCGGTGCAACGGTCAGCAGCACAATTGAAGACAGGACCCCGCCGACCAGAGAAGCCGAGAGCGAAAACCCAAGCGCTTTCCCGGCCTTGCCGGCCTGTGCCATCGGGTAGCCGTCGATCACCGTTGCCGCTGCCGCGGGCGTGCCCGGCGTGCGCAGCAGGATCGCGGCGATCGAACCGCCGTACATGGCCGAGAGGTAGAGCGACGCCAGGAGAGCAAGTCCGGTGGCCGGCTCGAACTGGAAAGTCAGCGGCAAGAGCAGCGCGATCGCCATCGTGGCCGAGAGACCGGGCATCGCGCCAACGAACATGCCGATCAGGGTCCCGAGGACGATGACGAAAATATTGATCGGCTGCACCACATTGGTAAGTCCGATCCACAGGAAAGTGTCGTTCACGTCAGGTTTCCTTTATGCACCGGGAAAAAGCGGCATCGGCAATCCGAGAAAGTTGATGAAGACCGCCCAGATCACGCCGGTCACGGCGATCACGGTCAGCAAGATGTTCGGCCAGCTGATCGGACGAAGTGCGCCGAGCGCGACAAGCAGGAAAACCGGCGTGGCGATCAGGTAGCCAAGCACATGGATCGAAGCGGCATAGGCGACGCAAAGGGCGGCAAACAGAACTCCGATTCCGAAGGCGGTCTTGTCGATGGGTGGCACAAGTTGCAATTGTCCATCTGCGCTTTGACGCCGCCATTCCAAGGCCTGAGCCACGATGACTGCCGTTCCCAGCAGGATGATGATCAATCCCAGCAGGTTCGGAAGGCGGGCTGCGGCAGAAGGATAGCTCTGCGCGGTATGGCGAAAGAACAGGGCCAGCGCGACCGCTGCGGAAGCCACGAGAATTCGTCCCATCTGAAACTCCAAAAAAGAGGCGAGCAGCCCCGGAACGGCGAGCGGCGGCCCGAAAGCCGCCGCAGCTTGCAGACGCGGTTCAGTTTGACTGAACTTCGTCTTTCACTTCGTTCCAGATGTCGGTGAAGGTCTTTTCCTGCTCCTGCAGGAAGGCCGTGTAGTCATTGCCCCCGATGAAGTCGATGTTCATCGCATGGGCCGCCGCGGCCGCCTTGAAATCGGGGTTCTCGGTCACCCGCCGCAGTCCGTCGACCAGCTGGGCACGGGCCTCGTCCGGGAAACCTGCCGGGGCGCTGTAGCCACGCGAGGAGCCGGCCACCACGTCGAAACCCAGTTCCTTCGCCGTCGGAACATCGGGCAGTTCCGGCAGACGCTCGTTTGCAAAGACGACCAGCGCGCGCAGGTTGCCCGCCTTTATCTGCGGGTAGGTGATGCCGACATTATTGAAGCTGGCGTCAATTTGACCGCCCATCGCGGCCGTCCAGGACGGACCGTCACCCTGGAACGGCACCTTTTGGAACTTGATGTCCGCAGCGCGCTCGAAGGCCACGGTGGTGAAAAAGTCGTCACCACCGATGCCAGAGTTGCCGACCGTGATCGCGCCCGGATCGGCCTTGGCCGCCTCCAGAAGATCCGCAAAGCTTTGGTAGGGGCTGTCAGCGGCCACCACGGCGATGCCCGGATCGGTGACGATGTTGGCAATCGGTGTCAGCTCGGAAATGTTGTAGGTGATGCTTTCGTTCATGATGTAGTTGGTCATCAGCATCGGCGTGTTGGTGATGCTGATGGTTTCACCGTCGGGCTTGACCTGCTTGGCGAGGCGCGTCCAAGCAATCGCCCCGGTGGCACCCGGCATATATTGATTAACGAAAGACACGCCCAGCTCGTCGGCGAGGAATGGCTGCACAAGCTGCGCCAGCGCGTCCGAACCGCCACCCGCCTTAAAGCCCATCAGCACGGTGACCTCTTCGGCCGCATCGTAGCCCTGCGCGGTGGCGCCAAAGGGAACCGATAGCGTCATCGCGACCCCAAGAGCCGCAACAAAAGATCTTCTCTTCATAATGAATCCTCCCAGATTTCAATGTCTCGACGGACGTTAACCAAGGCACCCGCTTTTTGTCAAACATATTGTTGACAATTTGTTTAAACATTTGCCAGAAGAGCGGAAAGAGGCAATATGCCCCGCCAGGACAGATGCAAGGGAGACGACCGATGGCCGAGAATGGCAATGCGCCCAAGGGAATGCGCAAGGGGCTGACAAGCTATGGCGACGCGGGCTTTTCGCTCTTTCTGCGCAAGGCCTTCATCAAGGGGATGGGGTACAGCGACTCGGCTCTGGACCGGCCGATCATCGGCATTGTCGACACCGGCAGCGACTACAATGCCTGCCACGGCAACATGCGAGATCTTGTCGAGGCGACCAAGCGCGGCGTGATGCTGGCGGGGGGGCTGCCGATTCCCTTTCCGACGATCTCGATCCACGAATCCTTTTCGCATCCGACCAGCATGTATCTGCGCAACTTGATGGCGATGGACACCGAGGAAATGATCCGCGCCCAACCGATGGATGCGGTGGTGATGATCGGCGGCTGCGACAAGACGGTGCCGGCCCAGCTGATGGGCGCAGCTTCGGCAAACCTGCCGGCAATCCAGCTGGTCACCGGCCCGATGCGTACGGGCAGCCATCGCGGCGAGACCGTGGGCGCCTGTACCGACTGTCGCCGCTTTTGGGGCCGCTTCCGCGCGGGCGAAATCGACGATCAGGAAATCGCGGAAGTGAATGACCAGCTTGTGCCTGGGACCGGCACCTGCGGTGTTATGGGCACCGCCTCCACAATGGCGCTGGTGACCGAGGCGCTCGGCATGATGGCCCCCGGCGGGGCCACAGCGCCCGCCGTCTCTGCCGACCGTCGGCGCATTGCCGAGCGTTCCGGCGAGATCGCCGTGCAGATGGCGGCGTCGGGGCTGACGCCCGACCGGATCATGACCGAGGAGGCGTTCGAAAACGCACTGAAGGTGCTTCTGGCCATCGGCGGCTCGACCAACGCCATTATCCACCTTACCGCCGTCGCCGGACGTTTGGGTATCCGCCTCGACCTCGACCGGTTTGACGCCATGGGGCGCGATATCCCGGTCCTGGTGGATCTCAAGCCCTCGGGCACTCAGTACATGGAAGACCTGCATGACGCAGGCGGGCTGGTCACGGTGTTGCGCGAACTGCGCCCCCACCTGAACCTGGATTGCGTGACCGTCACCGGCCGCACCCTGGGCGAAGAGATCGACCTGGCGCCCGCAGGCTTTGCGCAAGACGTTGTTGCCGGCAACGAGGCACCGCTGTTTGCCGAGGGCGGCATGGCGGTGCTGCGCGGTAATCTCGCGCCGCGCGGGGCCATCATCAAACAGTCTGCGGCAACTCCCGATCTGATGGTGCATCGCGGGCGCGCGGTCGTTTTCAGTTCGATCGAGGATCTGACGCGGCGGGTGGACCTGCCTGAACTTGACGTGAAAAAGGACGACATCCTGGTGTTGCAGAACGCCGGACCCAAAGGCGCGCCAGGCATGCCCGAGGCCGGCTATATGCCCATACCCCGCAAATTGGCCGCGCAAGGCGTGAAGGACATGGTGCGGATATCCGACGCCCGCATGAGCGGCACCGCGAGCGGCACCATCGTGCTGCATGTGACGCCGGAATCCGCCAGCGGCGGACCTCTGGGTCTGGTGCGCGACGGCGACGAGATTGAACTGAATGTACCCGAGCGCACGATCACGCTGCATGTGGACGAGGCCGAACTGGCCGAACGGCGCAAAGGCATGAAGGCACCGGTGCATCCGGGGTCCGACCGCGGATATCGCAAACTGTTTCTTGAAACGGTGACCGAGGCCGACCTCGGTTGCGACTTCGACTTCCTCGTACCGCAGGCGCAGTCGGAATCGCCCGAGTCCTGAGCATGCAGGTCCCCCACCCTGCCCTGCTCCGCTTTGCCACTGACCGGCTTACCGCCTCCGGGATGTGCCCGGAGTTTGCCAAGACCGTGGCCGAGACGTTGGTGGAAGGGGATCTTCTGGGTCATGGCACCCACGGCCTGGCGCTGCTGCCGCGCTACCTGCAGGAGCTGGAACGCGGCCAAATGGCCCGTGAAGGGAAGTGGACGGTGACATCGCGCGCGGCGTCGGTCGCCGAACGATGGGACGGCAATTGGCTGCCCGGTCCGGTGCTGGTCAAAGCCGCCATCGACCGCTGTGCCGCGATTGCTTCGCGCCAAGGGATGGGAGCGGTTGCCATTGCCCGGAGCCATCACATCGCCTGCTTGGCGGCCTATCTGCAGGCCGTCACGCAGCGGGGGCTGGCCGTGATCATCGCCTCGTCGTCTCCGTCCAATCGGCAGGTGGCGCCGCACGGAGCGATCACAGGCGTCTATTCGCCCAACCCGATCGCCGCGGGCTGGCCAACCGGGGGCGACCCTGTGCTGTTGGATGTGTCCATGTCGATCACCACCAGCGGATTGGTCTCAGCCATGGCCGCAGAGGGGCGGTCCATGCCCGGGGCATGGCTGGTGGATAAAGACGGTCAGGCGACGGACGATGCCACCGTCATCGGGTCCGGCAACGGCGCACTTCTGCCGGTTGGCGGGCAGGATCACGGGCACAAGGGCTTCGCACTTGGTCTGCTGGTGGAGATGCTGACCACGGGCCTCGCCGGCCACGGGCGGGCGGAGGGCACAGATCGTTGGGGCGCCTCGGTCTTCGTATTGGTGCTGGACCCTGAGCATTTCGGCGGGCTGGAAGCGTTCAACCTCCAGGCGGGCTGGATCGCCGCTGCCTGCCGCGGCGCAAGCGTGATCGACGGCACGCCAGCGGTTCGGTTGCCCGGCGAACGCGCGCTGGCCCGGCGCGAAGAGAATTTGCACAATGGAGTGGCCCTTGCACCCGACCTGCTCGCGGTGCTGCAGAAGATGGGCTTGGGGAGCGAGGAGGAGGTGAGCAAATGACACAATCCATGGAAAAGGTCCGGCGTGGTCCGGCAATCCGTCTGCATCAGGACGACAATGTGGTGATCGCCTATCGCGAGATCGCGCCAAAGACGGAAATTCCCGGCGAAGGGGTGACCACCAACACGCCGGTCCCGGCGGGCTACAAGATCGCGACCCGTGCGATCTCCAAGGGCGAACCGATTCGGAAATACAATGTAACCATCGGCTTCGCAGCCAAGGACATCCGGCCCGGTTCGATGCTGCACAGCCACAACATCGAATTCCGGGAATTCGACCGCGACCCCCGCCACGCAACCGAATACCAGCCGGTGATCCCGGTCCCGGAGGAGGACCGAGCGGTGTTTCAGGGCATCCTGCGCCCCGACGGCCGCGTTGGCACCCGCAACTATGTGGGCATCCTGTCCTCGGTGAACTGTTCTGCCACGGTGGTGCGCAGGATCGCCGATTTCTTCACCCCCGAGAGGCTGGCCGAATATCCCAATATCGACGGGGTCGTGGCGTTCACGCATGGGCTGGGCTGCGGCATGGAAATGTCGGGCGAGCCGATGGATCTGCTGCGCCGGACCATCGGGGGCTTTGCCACCCATGCCAACCTGGCCGCCGCGGTCCTTATCGGACTGGGATGCGAAAGGAACCAGATCCCGGCGCTGATGAAGCAGAACGGGCTGACCGAGGGGCCGAAGCTGCTGAACCTGGTGATGCAGGAGATGGGCGGAACCCGGAAGACCATCGAGGCGGGAATTGCCGCGGTCCAGGAGATGTTGCCCGAGGCGAACCGCGTGGTGCGGCAACCGGTCCCGGCCAGCCACCTGAAGGTGGGGCTGCAATGCGGCGGCTCGGACGGGTTTTCCTCGATTACGGCCAACCCCGCCCTCGGTCATGCCGTTTCGATCCTGGCACGCCACGGGGGCACTGGCATCCTGTCCGAAACGCCGGAGATCTATGGTGTCGAACATACCCTGACCCGGCGCGCACGGTCGGTCGAGGTGGGCGAGAAGCTGCTCCAGCGCATCCGCTGGTGGAAAGACGAGTATTCCCCCGGCCGCGACGTTCAGATCAACGGGGTCGTGAGCCCCGGCAACCAGATGGGCGGGCTGGCGAACATCTTCGAGAAATCGCTGGGTTCGTCGATGAAAGGCGGAACCGGGCCGTTGATGGATGTCTATCGCTACGCCGAGCCGGTTACCGCCAGCGGCTTGGTTTTCATGGACACGCCGGGTTACGATCCGGTCTCGGCCACCGGCCAGATCGCCGGGGGGGCCAACTTGATCTGCTTTACCACCGGGCGCGGGTCCATGTTCGGGGCCAAACCGGTACCATCGATCAAGATCGCCACCAATACGCCCATGTATAGGCGCCTGACCGAGGACATGGATGTGAATGCCGGTGTCATCCTCGACGGCGAGGCGACGCTGGAGGAAACCGGTGAATTGATTTTCCGCAAGATGCTCGAAACCGCGTCGGGCACCCGGACCAAGAGTGAAGAACTGGGACTTGGCGACAACGAGTTCGTGCCCTGGAGCATCGGGATCATGAGTTGACGCGTCGCACCGCGCGTTTGGGGAGGTGAGGACACAGATGATATCACTGCGACAAAACTCAGAGCGATGGACGGTGGGCCGCGACCAACGGGCGGCGCCATGACCGGGCATGCCCATCTTGACCTGGTGGGCGGGATATCGGGCGATATGTTCGCGGCCTCGATGCTCTCCGCATTTCCCGGCACGCGGGACCAGCTGGAACACGATCTGTCCGACGCGGGCCTGACCGAGTGGGTCACCCTTCGCGTGTGCGAGGTGCGAAAGTCCGGTTTTGCCGCAACCCAGGTTGGGTTCGAGATCACGCCGGGCGCCCCGCCGACCCGGCACTGGAAGGATATCCGCGCAAGACTGCACGGATCCGCCTTGCGGCCCGCCGTCCGAGCCGCCGCAATCGACATCTTCTCCGGCCTCGCAGAGGCGGAGGCCGCCAGTCACGGAATTCCGGTCGACAAGGTCCATTTTCACGAGATCGCGGACTGGGACTCGATGGCCGACATTGTCGCCGCCGCCTCGCTGATCGTCAGCACGAAGATCGCCAGCTGGTCCTGCTCTGACCTGCCTCTGGGGCGCGGACGCGTACAGACCCAGCACGGGCTGATCCCGGTGCCGGCGCCGGCGACGGCCCATTTGCTGTCAGGCTTCCGTTTCGCCGATGACGGCGGGGAAGGCGAGCGCATCACCCCGACCGGCGCCGCGATCCTCCGCCATCTCCTCCCGTCCCAGGATGGCCGCCAGGCTGGCCTGAAGCTGAGCGGTATCGGCACCGGTGCCGGGCAGCGCGAAATGAAGGGGATCCCCAATCTCTGTCGGCTGATGTATTTCGAAACCGCCTCTGCAGCGGCAGACCTGGTGGGCAGCCTTGCTTTCGAGATCGACGACATGACCGCCGAGGAGCTGACGGCCGCCCTGGACCGTATTCGAACCAGTCGCGGGGTGCTCGATGCCGGTTACACCACCGGCTATGGCAAACAATCGCGGAGCCGTCACACTGTCACGGTCCTGGTCGAGCCAGCCCGCACCGACGAGGTTGTCGATCTGTGTTTGCGGGAAACCAGCACCATCGGCCTGAGGATCGGGAGCGTCCGACGTCGGGTTCTGCGGTGCGAGGCAAGCTTGGGCGGCGGGCTGCGCGCCCCGACCGTGCACCGGCCGGATGGCGCCACCGCAAAGGTCGCGCGAGACGAACCGGTCGGGGTGGGCGGTGATGAATAATCCTGCGGCCGCGTTGCGCGAGGTCCTGGCTCGACATGGGGACCTAACCTTTGCCGTCAGCGGCGGCGTGGACAGCCTGACGCTTGCGGCCTTCGCCGGGCGCCTCGGGCCGGTCACGGTGGCACATGCGGTATCCCCGGCCGTTCCGAAGGAAGCGACGACGCGGGTGCTCGAGTTGGCCCGGGCGGAAAACTGGACGCTACACGTGATCGAGGCTGGGGAATTCGCGGATCCTGACTATCTGCGCAACCCGCTGAACCGCTGCTATTTCTGCAAGTCGAACCTTTATGCCCGCATTCAGCAAGTGGTTCCGGGCCTCATCGCTGCGGGGACCAACACGGATGACCTGTCCGAGTTTCGTCCGGGGCTTCTTGCCGCGCGGGAGAACCGGGTGGTTCATCCCTACGTCGATGCGGGCCTGTCCAAGGCCGACCTGCGCCGGCTGTCCGCCGAAATCGGCCTAGGCGAGATCGCCGAACTGCCCGCACAGCCCTGCCTGGCCAGTCGGGTAGAGACCGGCATCCCGATCCGCGCCGACGACCTGGCGTTCATTCACCGTGTCGAAAGCACGCTGCGCGAATTTACCGATATTCCGGACCTGCGCTGCCGCGTGACCCGCAGCGGCATCCGCCTGGAAGCCGGCGGAGCGTTGCCCGCCGCCGCGACGGCGCGGATCGCCGCGATGTGCCGGGAGAGCGGCCGCATCTTCGCTGGGGTTGCCGCCTATCGACGCGGCAGCGCCTTCGTGGCACCGGAGCCGTCATGACCATTTCCCACACCGTGATCGACTGGGATCGGACCGCGCGCACCGGCGTGCCCGAAGTGGTGTTGGCCCCGTCCAAGACCAGCCACCAGCTCCGCGACATTGTCGAGGCTCACCAGGCGCGGGCGGTGCCTCTGCTGCTGACACGCCTGACGGATGGCCAGCTCGCCGATCTGGCGGATCTGCCGCTGGATCTCGACCCATTGGCGCGGACCGGCAGCCTGTTGGCGCCGGACATACCTGCGGATGCACAGCGGCTCGGGATCGTGACAGCCGGCACGTCGGATTTGCCCGTGGCACTGGAGGCTTATCACACCGCCCGGTTTCTTGGCCTCGACACAACGCTTTTCACCGATCTGGGCGTGGCCGGCCTCTGGCGGTTGCAGGATCGCCTTGAGGAGATCTCGGGTTTTCCACTGCTGATCGCCGTCGCCGGAATGGAGGGCGCGTTGTTTTCCGTCCTCGCCGGGCTGGTCCGCGCACCCGTGATCGCAGTGCCAACCTCGGTCGGCTACGGCATGTCGGAGGGTGGCAAGGCGGCACTGTCCTCGGCGCTGGCCAGCTGCGCACCAGGCATCGTCACGGTCAATATAGACAATGGCTTCGGTGCGGCGGCGGCGGCGCGGAAGATGCTTCCGCCGTCGCGCACTGCGCTCAGGCCGGTTTCAACGCCCTGAGCTCGGCATCCGCCATTTCCGCCAGCACCCGAACGAGGTGGGTGCGCGGTGCATTGCGCGGATAGAGCAGCCCGATCCCCCGCGATGGTGCCGAGGCCGGCAGGGACAGAGTGCGCACGCGGTTCCGCTCGGGCCGCGGCCCGGCCCAGTCGGGCACAACCGCCACCCCCAGCCCCTTGCCGACCAGGACCGCGATGGCATCCAGCGCGTCCAACTCAAACCGGACATCTGGTTCGGTCACACTGGTCTCGATCCACTGCTTCGCCAGACGCCCGCCCCATTGTCCGCGGTCATATAGGATCAGCGGCGAAGTGGCGAGAATCTCCAGCACATCGGTCCTCGTCTCTTCCGGCGGCACCATCAGCACGAAGCGCTCGCGCCGCCAGAGGGAGAACTCCATCGATTTTGACAGAGCAAATTCCGGCGCAACAAGTATCGCAGCATCAATGGCGCCGTCCTCGACCCGTGAAAACAGGTCTGCCGAGGTGCCGGGAACGAGGTGCAGGCGCAAATTCGGATAGGTGCGGATGCTGACTTCCAGAACCGATGGCAAGAGACCGGTCAACGCCGTCGCAATCGCACCGATGCGCAGTTCGCCCGCAATCGCCGAGCCGCTGGCGGCAGAGCGCAGGTCACGCAGCCCCGACAGCACTTCGGGAAGCTGTTCCAGCACCGCATGCCCGGCCGCCGTGGGGCGCACCACACGTCCCGACCGGGCAACCAACGCGGTACAGAACTCCTCCTCCAGCGCGCGCAGGCGCAGCGCCACGGCATTCGCGGTAAGGCCCAGTTCCCGCGCCGCAGCAGCCATCGAGCCCTGTCGGGCGACGATCTGGAAAGTCAACAGATTGTCGGTGTCCAAACCCAAGTATTCCTTCGTTTTGACCGCAGAACCAATCCAGTTTTACTTCTGTAATAATCGGTTAGCTAGTGCCTCATATCTGCAGGAGGGACGAAAGAATGGATTTGGGTCTGAACGGACGCGTCGCGCTGGTTCTGGGAGGCGGCGGCGGATTGGGCAGTGCCATCGCCCAGAGCCTGGCAGCCGAAGGCAGCTTGGTTGCTGCAGCCGATATCGACAAGTCCGCCGCCGATGCCACCGCGGCGGCCATCGCCGCGAAGGGTGGCACCGCCACCGCCATGGCGTGGGACCTGGCCGAGATCGAGGCCGTGGATGCCAATGTCACCAAGGTCGAAGCGGAGTTGGGCCCGGTTGATATTCTCGTCGCGATCACCGGTGGCCCGCCGCCGGGCACCGCCCATGGGCAGTCGGTGGACACATGGCGGACGTTCTTCGACTCGATGATCGTCTCGGTGATGGCAATCTCCGACAGGGTTCTGCCGGGCATGCGCGCCCGCAACTGGGGTCGGATCATCACTTCGACCTCCTCGGGCGTCGTTGCGCCAATCCCGAACCTGGGCATCTCCAACGCTCTGCGCCTGTCGCTGGTTGGCTGGTCAAAAACCGTCGCCGCAGAGGTGGGTAAAGACGGCGTGACCTGCAACGTGGTGATGCCGGGCCGCATCGCCACGCAGCGTATTTCCTTTCTCGACGAGAAGAAGGCCGAGCGCGAGCAACGCAGCGTAGACGAGGTGCGCGCCGACAGCCTCGCGATGATCCCCATGGGCCGCTACGGCGACCCGTCAGAATATGCCGATATGGTGGCCTTCCTTGCCTCGGACAGGGCAGGCTACATCACCGGATCGCAGATCCGGATCGACGGCGGCTATATCCCCAGCATCTGAGCCAAAGGACCTTACAGAATGACCGAGACAAATGTCACCCTCGACGCCGAAGCCATCGCGATCCTGCGCGGTGTCACCACCGCCACCCTGACCACGATCCTGCTGAAGAAGGGCCTGCGCAACGTTTGGATTCGCGGCGGCATGCCGCTGCGGCCGGAACAGGAGCGCGTGGTGGGCCCGGCCTTTACCTTTCGCTTCGTGCCGGCCCGCGAAGACCTCGCGACACCGGCAAGCTGGGGCAGCCCGATTTCGACCCGCGCCGCGATCGAGGCGATGCCCGAGGGCGCCTTTGCCGTCATCGACGCGATGGGATTTCAGGATGCCGGCGTGTTCGGTGACATCCTGTGCGCGCGTATGGTCAAGCGCGGCGCGGTCGGCCTTGTCACCGACGGGGTCGTGCGCGATCTCGACGGTGTACTGGGCACCGGGCTGCCGGTTTGGGCGCGCGGAACGGCGGCGCCCCCATCGGTGGCCGGGCTCACCTTTGTCGGCTGGGAAGAAACCGTCGGCTGTGGTGGCGTCTGCATCATCCCGGGCGATACCATCGTCGCGGACAAGGACGGCGCTGTGGTAATCCCCGCGGCCTATCTCGGCGACATCTTGAAGGAAGCCCCGGAACAGGAGCGCATGGAAGGCTGGATCGTGAATGAAGTCGAGAATGACGCGAAACTGCCCGGGCTCTACCCGATGAACGAGGCCACCCGCGCCCGATACGACGACTGGCGGAAGGACAATTAATCGCCGCGGCCGCCGGTGGCGCCGTTGCGATTGCACCGCCCCATTCAGTCTCTGGCCTGGCGCCCAGGTCGGAGACTGATCCAAGGCACGCGCCAGGCCGGGTGAGAGGCCGAAACCAGCATGGCGCGTTGCCGCGACATTGGCCAAAAATAGCCTGACCGCTTCGTCGCGCCCGCGTGGCCTAGCCGCATTTGGAATGGCCGCAGGCGGCGCAGGTCATGCAGCCTTCGATCATCCGCATCTCGTATTGGCCGCAGGACGGGCAGGGTTTGCCGCGCGTGCCGGGCTCGAGCCCGACCACCTGCGCCTGCGGGTCGGCCTTGAGCCCCATGCCCTCGCCTTCCAGAAAGCCGATGGCGACCATGTGGCGTTCGATGACGCCGCCGATGGCGGCGAGGATCGAGGGGATGTATTTACCCTGCACCCAGGCGCCGCCGCGCGGGTCGAACACCGCTTTCAGTTCCTCGACCACGAAGGACACGTCGCCGCCGCGCCGGAACACCGCCGAGATCATCCGGGTCAGCGCCACGGTCCAGGCAAAATGTTCCATGTTCTTGGAGTTGATGAACACCTCGAAGGGCCGGCGCCGGCCGCCCAGGATGATGTCGTTGATGGTGATATAGAGCGCGTGTTCGCTGTCGGGCCATTTCAGCTTGTAGGTATTGCCTTCCAGCGTCTGCGGCCGATCCAGCGGGTCGGTCATGTAGACCACGTCGCCATGGGGCTGCAGCGGTTCGGCATCGCTGGTGGCGAGGACTTCGGGATTTTCCGCCTCATCGTTCAACAGCGCAGAAGGCGCGACCTTCAGAGCTTGGGCAATCTTCTCTAAAGTCTCAACTCGCGGCGACGCGCTTTTTCCACTTAGTATGTCATAAACGCCGGTCGGGTTAAGACCAGCCATCTCAGCCAATCGAGCGGCGTTTATCCCTTTCTCGTCGATCAGCGCTTTTAGTTTCAGCTTCAATGTCGGTGTTTTTTGTTCGACCGCCGCCACGCTCAACACGCTGCCCGTCACCTCGTTCGGCCGGTAGGTGGTGCAGCCCTTGCAGCCCGAGTCATAGGCCTGCATGTAGACGTCCTTGAACGCCTCGAAAGAGATGTCCTCGGGGCAGTTGATGGTTTTCGAGATCGAGGAATCCACCCATTTCTGCGCCGCCGCCTGCATCTTGACATGATCGGCCGGCGACAGGGTCTGGGCGTTGACGAAATAGTCCGGCAGCGCCCGGTCGCCGAATTTCTCGCGCCACAACCGCACCGCGTAATCCTCGACCTGCTCTTCGGTGCGCGAGCCGTCCTTCTGCAGCACCTTGCGGGTATAGCTGTAGGCAAAGACCGGCTCGATCCCCGAAGACACGTTGCCGGCATAGAGGCTGATGGTGCCGGTGGGCGCGATCGAGGTCAGCAGCGCGTTGCGGATGCCGTGCTCGCGGATCGCGGCGCGCACGTCCTCGTCCATCACCATCATGTTGCCGCTGGCGAGGAATTTCTCGGCATCGAAGAGCGGGAAGGCACCCTTTTCCTTCGCCAGGTCGACCGAGGCCAGATAGGCCGCCCGCGCGATGGCGCGCAGCCAGGTTTCGGTCTGCGCCGCCGCGGCGTCCGAGCCATAGCGCAGGCCCAGCATCAGCAGCGCGTCGGCCAGCCCGGTGACGCCCAGCCCGATGCGGCGTTTCGCCTGCGCCTCCTGCAATTGCTGGGGCAGCGGGAATTTCGAGGCGTCGACGACATTGTCCATCATCCGCACCGCGGTGGCCACCAGCCGGTTCAGCGCCTCGCCATCCAATGCGGCGCCCGGTTCGAACGGGTCGCTGACCAGCCGCGCCAGGTTGATCGAGCCCAGCAGGCAGGCGCCATATGGCGGCAGCGGCTGCTCGCCACAGGGATTGGTGGCGGCGATGGTTTCGACATAGTTCAGGTTGTTGGCGGCGTTGATGCGGTCGATGAAGATCACACCCGGTTCGGCGTAATCATAGGTGGATTTCATGATCCGGTTCCACAGGTCGCGGGCGGCGATGGTGTGGTAGACCTTGCCGCCGAACTGCAGCTCCCACGGGCCGTCGGCGCGCACCGCGGCCATGAAGGCATCGGTGACCAGCACCGACAGGTTGAACATGCGCAGCCGGGCGGAATCGGATTTGGCGGTGATGAAATCCTCGATATCCGGATGGTCGCAGCGCATCGTCGCCATCATGGCGCCGCGGCGCGAGCCGGCGGACATGATGGTGCGGCACATCGCGTCCCAGACATCCATGAAGGAGAGCGGGCCCGAGGCATCGGCGGCCACGCCCGACACCGCCGCGCCCTTGGGGCGGATGGTCGAGAAATCATAACCGATGCCGCCGCCCTGCTGCATGGTCAGCGCGGCCTCTTTCAGCATGTCGAAGATGCCCGCCATGCTGTCGGGCACGGTGCCCATCACGAAACAGTTGAACAGCGTCACCTGCCGCGCGGTGCCGGCGCCGGCGATGATGCGCCCGGCGGGCAGGAATTTGAAATCCTCCAGCGCCTGGTAAAAGCTGTCTTCCCAGGCCTCGGGCTGGGCCTCGGCGCCGGCCAGGTCGCGGGCGATTCGGCGCCAGGTGTCCTCGACCGAAAGGTCGATCGGCGCGCCATCGGCCTGTTTGAAGCGGTATTTCATGTCCCAGATCTGCTCGGCAATCGGGGCGGCGAAGCGGGTCATGGCGCGAATCCTTGTGTGAGGGCGATCAAGGTAGCTGGTTTCTACAACAGTTTGAAGTCCCTGCGGAGTGCTCTACTATATAGGCCGTGGTTTGGGGGCGACTCTGTGGATAAATTTGTCAATCTCATCAAGCTGTCGGTCGGCAGCGACAGCGTCGAGGATATCGCCGCCTGGCAGGAGATGCGGCGCAAGACCGTGTGGCGCGACGGCTATAGCCGCCATGTCACCCGGATGTGGCCCAAGCGCGAGGCCGAGATCCTGAATGGCGGTTCGATCTACTGGGTGGTCAAGGGGCTGGTGCAGTGCCGCCAGCGCATCCTGCGGCTGGACGAGATGACCGGCGAGGACGGCATCCGCCGCTGCGCCATCGTGCTGGAACCCGAGCTGCACCGCACCGCCACCGCGCCGAAACGCCCATTCCAGGGCTGGCGGTACCTGGCCCCCGCCGACGCGCCGCCGGATCTGCCGAAACACCGGCAGGATGAAGAGGCGCTGCCCGCCGCGCTGAACCAGGCCCTGGCCGAGATCGGGGTGATCTGAGCGGGGCAAGACTTTCCGGGAAAGTCTTGGCAAAACGCTCGGCAAGCGTTTTCCACGCCCGCCCCGACCGGGCGGCGGCAAAGAAAAAGCGGCCCCGAAAGGCCGCTTTTGCGCTGTCGATTGTGGTGCCGCTCAGTCGATCATCGGCAGCAGCCGGTCCAGCGAGGCCTTGGCATCGCCGTAGAACATCCGCGTGTTGTCCTTGAAGAACAGCGGGTTCTCGATCCCGGAATAGCCGGTGCCCTGGCCGCGCTTGGACACGAAGACCTGCTTGGACTTCCAGACTTCCAGCACCGGCATCCCGGCGATGGGCGAATTCGGGTCGTCCTGCGCCGCCGGGTTCACGATGTCGTTCGAGCCGATGACGATGGCCACGTCGGTTTCCGGGAAATCCTCGTTGATCTCGTCCATCTCCAGCACGATGTCATAGGGCACCTTGGCCTCGGCCAGCAGCACGTTCATATGCCCCGGCAGACGCCCGGCCACCGGGTGGATGGCAAAGCGCACCTCCTTGCCGGCGGCGCGCAGCTTGCGGGTCAGTTCGCTGACCGCCTGCTGGGCCTGGGCCACCGCCATGCCATAGCCCGGCACGATGATGACGCTGTCGGCATCGTTCAGCGCGGCGGCGACGCCGTCGGCCTCGATGGCGATCATCTCGCCCTCGATATCCGCCGCCGGGCCGCTGCTGCCGCCAAAGCCGCCGAGGATCACGTTGACGAATTTCCGGTTCATCGCGCGGCACATGATGTAGCTGAGGATCGCCCCCGAGGAGCCGACCAGCGCGCCGGTCACGATCAGCAGGTCATTGCCGAGGGTAAAGCCGATCGCGGCCGCGGCCCAGCCGGAATAGGAGTTCAGCATCGACACCACCACCGGCATGTCGGCACCGCCGATGCCCATGATCAGGTGCCAGCCGATGAAGCCGGCAATCAGCGTCACCAGCACCATGGTCCAGATGCCCGAGCCGGTCATGTACATCAGGCCCAGCACGACACAGGCGGCCAGCGCGGCGGCGTTCAGGATATGGCCGCCGGGCAGCTGCTTGGGCTTGCCATCGACCTTGCCGGCCAGCTTGCCGAAGGCGATGACCGAGCCGGTGAAGGTAACGGCGCCGATGAAGATGCCCAGGAACACCTCGACCTTCAGGATGGCGATTTCCACCGCGTCCTTGTGCCAGAGCCGTTCGCCGAATCCGGTCAGCTCGGCCTCGCCCATGGCGATGCCGGCCGCCTTCATGTCGAGCACCGAGGTCAGCATGATATCGGCATTCAGCCCGATAAACACCGCGGCCAGACCCACAAAGGAGTGCAGCGCCGCGACCAGCTGCGGCATTTCGGTCATCTGCACCCGTCCGGCCACGTAGTAACCGGCAAAGGCGCCGACGGCGACCGCGATCAGGATCAGGAAAATGTTGTAGACGCCGGGCCCGAACACGGTGGCGATCACCGCGATGGCCATGCCGACAATGCCGTACCACACCGCGCGCTTGGCGCTTTCCTGGTTCGACAGGCCGCCCAGCGACAGGATGAAGAGAATGGAAGCCGCAATATAGGCGGCGGAGGTCACTCCGATAGAGAACATCTGGTTGGCCCCCTCAGGATTTCTGGAACATGGCCAGCATCCGGCGCGTAACCAGGAAGCCGCCAACAATGTTGATCGAGGCAATCAGCACGGCGATCAGGCTGAGCACCACGACGAGCCAGTTGCCCGACCCGATCTGCAGCAACGCGCCCAGGATGATGATGCCCGAGATCGCGTTGGTCACCGCCATCAGCGGCGTGTGCAGCGCGTGCGAGACGTTCCAGATCACCTGGAAGCCGACAAAGCAGGCCAGCGCGAAGACGATGAAATGCGCCATGAAGCTGGCCGGGGCGACCGCGCCCAGCAGCAGCATCAGCACGGTGCCGACCGCCAGCAGGGTGACCTGGCTTTTGGTCTGCGCCTTGAAGGCCGCGGCCTCCTGCGCCTTCTTCTCTTCCGGCGTCAGTTCCTTCGGCTTGTCCTTGGGCTTTTGCGCCGCGATCGCCTGCACCTTGGGCGGCGGCGGCGGGAAGGTGACTTCCTTGGCGTGGGTGATCGTGGCGCCGCGGATCACGTCGTCTTCCATGTTGTGGTTGACGACACCGTCCTTTTCCGGCGTCAGATCGGTCATCATGTGGCGGATATTGGTGGCGTAGAGCGTCGAGCTCTGCGTCGCCATCCGGCTGGGGAAGTCGGTATAGCCGACGATGGTGACCCCGTTGTCGGTGACGATCTTCTCGTCCGGCTGGGTCAGCTCGCAATTGCCGCCGCGCTCGGCGGCCAGGTCGACGATCACCGAGCCGGGCTTCATCAACTCGACCATGTCCTTGGTCCACAGCACCGGCGCCGGCCGGTTCGGGATCAACGCGGTGGTGATGACGATATCGACCTCGGGCGCCAGCTCGCGGAACTTCTTCAGCTGCGCCTCGCGGAACTCGGGGCTGGAGGGCGCGGCATAGCCGCCAGTGGCGGCGCCGTCCTGCTGGGCCTCTTCGAAATCGAGATAGACAAATTCGGCGCCCATCGATTCGATCTGCTCGGCCACCTCGGGACGCACGTCAAAGGCCAGCGTGATCGCCCCCAGCGAGGTCGAGGTGCCGATCGCGGCCAGACCGGCCACACCGGCGCCGACCACCAGGACCTTGGCCGGCGGCACCTTGCCCGCGGCGGTCACCTGGCCGGTGAAGAAGCGGCCGAAATTATTGCCGGCCTCGATCACCGCGCGATAGCCGGCGATATTGGCCATCGACGACAGCGCATCCATCTTCTGCGCCCGCGAGATCCGCGGCACCATGTCCATGGCGATGACCGAAGCGCCGGTATCGGCGGCCTTCTTCATCAGCTCTTCGTTCGAACCGGGATAGAAGAAGGAAATCAGCGTCTGACCGGCATGCAGCTGGCCCAGCTCCTCCTCGGAGGGCGGGCGCACCTTGGCGACCACCTCGGCCTCTTTCCACAGCTCGGCGGCGGTTTTCACCACCTTGACCCCGGCCTGTTCATAGGCCGCATCCATGAAGCCGGCTTTTTCGCCGGCCCCGGATTCGATTACACAGTCATGGCCCAGCTTCTGCAGGGCGAGCGCGCTGTCCGGCGTCATCGCCACGCGGTTCTCGCCGTCAAAAATTTCCTTGGGCGTGCCTATCTTCACAGATTAATCCCCTCGTCATCAGTGTCCGGCCATTTCGGCCGGTTCGGCAATCGAAGTCTCCACTAGCCTGCGGGTAAGAATTGCGCAAGCGAACGGTGAAAAGTTGCGGGTAATTTTCGCAAAGATTCAAGGACGCCTACGCATTTTTTGTTCGCATTCCGCGCGTTTCGCAGCGAAGGCCAGGCGCATTCGGTCCGCTTCGCGGCAGATGAATCGCGGTGTGATCACACTGGCAAATCCGGGATCAGCAGCGGCACCAGCGGCACATCAAAAGGCAGGATCAGCCAGGCCAAAAGCAGCACCACAGCCGGATAGATCGGATGGCGCGCACGGGCAAAGATCCCGCTGCGGATCAGAGGCGCGGGACTCTGGTGCGGAACAGGTGTTATGCGGCGGCGGACAAACTGAAAAAATCAAAACAATATCAGAATGATAAATTCAGAAACCAGCAGCGCCCCCGGCAGGTCGGCCAGTCTGGAGGCCAGGCTCGGCCCCAGCGCCAGCAGCCGCTCCTGCCGCCGGGCCTGCGCCACGACACCGGCCAGCCAGGGCGGCGGCCAGTCGCGCCATGTCATCACTCCTGGTCTGTCGCGGGTATGGCCATTGCGGTGAAACGGCCCGATCGGGTCACCGGCAACGCGGTGACGAGACCCCGGGCCGGGTCGCGCAACCGTATCCCGAGCCCGGGTTCAGTGCAGTCTAGATATTGGGCACCGGCCCCGCCAATGCGGCGTCGCGGGGAGCTTCGTTTCAATCCTTTCCCGGCGACGCCGCCAAGACAGATTCGTTGACGTGACCATCGATCCGCCGCGGTGCCGGCGCCCCCGACCGGAAGGTGACGCGGCACGGGCGCGCGAACCCGGCGACGCGACGGCGGGCTTGTCAGCGGCGGGCCAGCCACTAGGCTTGCCGCGACCAGGAGGAGAGGCAGACGGGGAGGAAACATGTCGCTTCAGGGAAAACACGCCTTCATCACCGGCGGCGGAACCGGCATCGGGCTGGCCATCGCACGCGCCATGGCGGCGCAGGGCGCCGCCGTCACCATCACCGGGCGCCGGCAGGAGGTGCTGGACGCGGTGGCAGGCGACGGGATTGTCGGGCTGGCGATGGACGTGCGCGAGGAACAGGACGTGGCCGACAAGGTCGCCGCCGCGGTCGAAGCGCGCGGGCCGGTGCAGATCTGCGTCGCCAATGCCGGGATCGCCGAGGGCAAGGCGCTGCACAAGATGTCGATGGAGTTCTGGCGCAACATGATGGCCACCAACCTGGACGGCGCCTTTCTCACCATCCGCGAATGCCTGACCTCGATGCGGCAGACCGACTGGGGCCGGGTGATCACCATCGCCTCGATCGCCGGGGTGCGCGGCCTGAAAGGCGCCCCCTGCTATACCGCGTCGAAACACGGGCTGATCGGGCTGACCCGGTCACTTTCCGAAGATTACCTGGGCACGCCCTTCACCTTCAACGCGATCTGTCCCGGCTATGTCGACACGCCCATCGTCACCCGCAATGTCGACAGCATCTCGAAACGGGCCGGCATCAGCGCGGATGCGGCGCGCGACATCATGGTCAGTGCCAACCGGCACCAGCGGCTGATCGCGGCCGAGGAAATCGCCGCCGCCGCTTTGTGGCTGACCGGCCCCGGATCGGAGAGCGTGAACGGCCAGTCCATCGAGATCGCCGGCGGCCAGATGTGACAGGTTTCAGGCGGAATCGCCGCGCCGGGCGGCGCGGCGGGGCCGGTTTTGCTGCCCGCGCTTTACATGGCCGGGCAAACCGTCTTTGCTGCATCGCAACGAAACCTGGCCAGGACCAAACATGGCAATCACCGCTAGCATCCGGCACCTGACTCACTACAAATACGACCGGCCCGTTACGCTTGCCCCCCAGATCATCCGCCTGCGGCCCGCGCCACACAGCAGAACGCGGGTGATCTCGCATTCGCTGAAGGTCAGTCCTGACGGCCATTTCGTCAACCACCAGCAGGATCCCTACGGCAACTGGCTGTCGCGTTTCGTGTTTCCCGAACCGGTGCGCGAATTCCGCATCGAGGTCGACCTGGTCGCCGATATGACGGTGTATAACCCGTTCGATTTCTTCGTCGACGAGACCGCCGAGAAATGGCCCTTCGACTATCCGGCCGACCTGCTGGAGGACCTGTCGATCTACCGCACGCCGGAACCGGCGGGGCCACATCTGCGCCAGTTGCTGGACTCGATCCCGCGGGACACGACCGGGACGGTGGATTTCCTCGTCGCGCTGAACGCGCGGCTTGAACAGCAGATCGGCTATGTGATCCGGATGGAGCCCGGGGTGCAGACGCCCGAGGAAACGCTGCAGAGCGCGCGCGGCTCCTGCCGCGACACCAGCTGGCTGCTGGTGCAGACGCTGCGCCACCTGGGCTTTGCCGCGCGTTTCGTTTCGGGCTATCTGATCCAGCTGAAACCCGACCTGGTGTCGCTGGACGGGCCGGCCGGAACCGACCATGATTTCACCGACCTGCACGCCTGGTGCGAGGTCTATCTGCCCGGCGCGGGCTGGATCGGGCTGGACCCGACTTCGGGGCTGCTGACCGGGGAAAGCCATATCCCACTGGCGGCGACGCCGCATTACCGCAACGCCGCGCCGATCACCGGCATGGCCTCGTTTGCCGAGGTCGATTTCGCCTTTGACATGCAGGTCCGGCGCGTGGCGGAACATCCGCGCATCACCAAGCCGTTTTCGGACGAGGCCTGGCAGGCGCTGGACAAGCTGGGCCACCAGGTCGACGCGGCGCTGACCCAGGGCGACATGCGGCTGACGATGGGGGGCGAGCCCACCTTCGTTTCGATCGACGATTTCGAAAGTGCCGAATGGAACACCGCCGCGGTGGGCCCGATGAAACGCGGGCTGGCCGATAAGATGATCCGCCGGCTGCGCGACCGTTTCGCGCCGGGCGGCTTCCTGCATTACGGCCAGGGCAAGTGGTATCCGGGCGAGACGCTGCCGCGCTGGACCTTTTCGCTGTACTGGCGCAAGGATGACAAGCCGATCTGGAAAGATGCCGACCTGATCGCCGAGGAGGGCGCCGATACCAAGGCCGATGCCGCCGCCGCGGGCCGGCTGCTGAGCGAAATCGCCGACCGGCTGGGGATCGCTGGCGAACACGTCCTGCCGGCCTATGAGGATCCGGGCGAATGGATCCTGAAAGAGGCGAACCTGCCGGAAAACGTGACGCCGGAAAACTCCAAGCTGAAGGATCCTGAGGAACGGCATCGCATCGCCAAGGTTTTCGCCCGCGGCCTGACCGAACCCTCGGGATTCATCCTGCCGGTGCAGCGCTGGCAGTCCAAGGCGACCGGCCGCCGCTGGCGCTCGGAGAAATGGAAGCTGCGGCGCGGGCACGTGTTCCTGGTGCCGGGGGACAGCCCGGTGGGCTATCGCCTGCCGCTGGGCACCCTGCCCTATGTGCCGCCCGCGCAATATCCCTATACCTATATCACCGACCCGACGGTCGAGCGCGGCCCGCTGCCTGATTTTACCCTGCCCGACGAACCCGAGGTGACATCGCCGCTGGATCAGCCGGTGGCGCGGTTCACCGAGGGCAGCGCCGTGCAGGACGTGATCGAGCAGGAACTCGGTGCTGGCGCGGTGCGCACCGCGCTGGCGGTGGAACCGCGCGACGGGCGGCTTTGCGTGTTCATGCCGCCGGTGGAAGCGATCGAGGATTACCTGGAACTGGTGGCGGCGGCCGAGGCCGCGGCCAAGGCGATGGGCCTGCCGGTGCATATCGAGGGCTATGCGCCGCCGCATGATCCGCGCATGAACGTGATCCGCGTCGCCCCCGACCCCGGCGTGATCGAGGTGAACATCCACCCCGCCGCCAGCTGGGACGAATGCGTCGCCACCACCAAGGCGGTCTATGAAGAGGCCCGCCAGTGCCGCCTGGGCGCCGACAAGTTCATGATCGACGGCAAGCATACCGGCACCGGCGGCGGCAATCACGTGGTGGTGGGCGGCGAAACACCTAATGATTCGCCCTTCCTGCGGCGGCCCGACCTGCTGCGGTCGCTGATCCTGCACTGGCAGCGGCACCCGTCGCTGTCCTACCTGTTCTCGGGGCTATTCATCGGCCCGACCAGCCAGGCGCCGCGGATCGACGAGGCGCGGCATGACAGCCTGTACGAGCTGGAGATCGCGCTGGCGCAGATCCCCGATCCCGACGAGGGGCCGCAGCCGCAACCCTGGCTGGTCGACCGGCTGCTGCGCAACATCCTGATCGACGTCACCGGCAACACCCACCGGGCCGAGATCTGCATCGACAAGCTGTTTTCGCCCGACGGCCCGACCGGGCGGCTGGGGCTGATCGAATTCCGCGGCTTCGAGATGCCGCCCGATGCGCAGATGTCGCTGGCCCAGCAGGTGCTGATCCGGGCGTTGCTGGCGCGGTTCTGGCAAAACCCGATCAAGGGCAAGCCGGTGCGCTGGGGCACCACGCTGCATGACCGGTTCATGCTGCCGCATTACGTGTGGGAGGATTTCCTGGATGTGCTGCGCGACCTGGGCGATCACGGCTTTGCCTTCCGGCCGGAATGGTACGAGGCGCAGCAGGAATTCCGCTTTCCCTTCTGCGGCGAGGTCGAATACGAGGGCGTGCATCTGGAACTGCGCCAGGCGCTGGAGCCCTGGCACGTGCTGGGCGAACGCGGTGCCATTGGCGGCACCGTGCGCTATACCGACAGTTCGGTCGAACGGATGCAGGTCAAGCTGAGCGGCGCCGATCCCGAGCGCTATATCGTCACCTGCAACCAGCGCACCGTGCCGCTGCGGCCGACCGACAGCGGTGGCGTCTCGGTGGCCGGCGTGCGGTTCAAGGCCTGGCAGCCGGCCGAGGCGCTGCATCCGGTGCTGCCGGTCAACGCGCCGCTGGTCTTTGACATCTTCGACACCTGGTCGGGTCGCGCCCTGGGCGGCTGCACCTATCACGTCGCGCATCCGGGCGGGCGCAATTACGAGACCTTCCCAGTCAATGGCAACGAGGCCGAGGCGCGACGCCTGGCCCGGTTTGAAAAGACCGGCCACACGCCCGGCAGCTACTGGCCGCAGCCGGACCGGACGCATCCGGAATTTCCGATGACGCTGGACCTTCGCCGGGCGCCGGGGATCTGAGCATGAGCGATTCCACCGCCCGTTCCAGCCCGATTGACGGCCTGCTTGAACAGTACCGGCCGCGGCCGGGGGTGGCGGACGAGCTGATGCAGGCCGATGGCAGCCTGCGCGCTGTATGGCAGCCGCTGATCCGGCAACTGGCGCGGTTGTCGCCCGAAGAACTGTCGCAGCGCACCGCCCGCGCCGACCAGTACCTGAAGGATGCCGGGGTGTATTTCCGGCAATATACCGGCACCGGCTCGACCGAGCGGGCCTGGCCGCTGAGCCATATTCCGGTGGTGATCGGCGGCGCCGAATGGCGGCAGCTGTCCGCAGGCATCATCCAGCGCGCCGAGTTGCTGGAACGGGTGATGGCCGATCTGTACGGGCCCGGCGACCTGGTCAATGGCGGGCTGCTGCCGGCGGAACTGATCACCCGCAACCGCGAATGGCTGCGCCCGGTGCAGGGCCTGCATCCGCGCTCGGGACATTTCCTGCATTTCCTCGCCTTCGAGATCGGCCGCTCGCCCGATGGCAGCTGGTTCGTGCTGGGCGACCGGACACAGGCACCCTCGGGCGCCGGTTTCGCGCTGGAAAACCGGATGGCGACCTCGCGGGTGTTTCACGACTATTTCCCGGCGGCCAATGTCGAGCGGCTGGCCGGGTTCTTTCGCGGCTTTCGCGACGCGATAAACGGGCTGCGCGGCGATGGCGACGGGCGCGCGGCGATCCTGACGCCGGGCCAGCACACCGATACCTATTTCGAACATGCCTATATCGCCCGCTACCTGGGCCTTATGCTGCTGGAATCCGACGATTTGCGGGTGGATCGCGGATCGCTGATGGTGTCCACCGTGACCGGGCCGCAACCGGTCAGCGTGTTGTGGCGGCGATTGGATTCCAGGTTCTCCGATCCGCTGGAACTGGACGAATCCTCGGCCCTGGGCACGCCGGGCATGGTCTCGGCGCTGCGCTCGGGTGCGTTCACCATGCTGAACTGTTTGGGATCGGGCGTGCTGGAGGCGCGCGCGCTGATGGCCTTCCTGCCACGGATCTCCCAGGCCCTGACCGGCGAGGCGCTGAGCCTGCCCAATATCGCCACCTGGTGGTGCGGGCAGCCGGGAGAACTGGCCTATGTGCGCGACAACCTGGACCGGATGATGATCGGTCCGGCGCTGTCGACCCGCCTGCCCTTCGAACTGGAGGCCTCGACGGTGCTGGGCGGATCCTTCCGCGGCGCCGCCAGCCGGCCGGTCGCGGACTGGCTGAACACCGATGCCTCCAACCTGGTCGGCCAGGAGGCGGTGACGCTGTCGACCACGCCGGCGCTGATCGACGGCCAACTGGTGCCGCGCCCGATGGTGGTGCGGGTGTTTGCCGCGCGCACGCCCGATGGCTGGACGGTGATGCCGGGCGGCTATGCCCGCATCGGGCGCACCGAGGATCCCACCGCCCTGGCGATGCAAAGCGGCGGTTCGGTGGCCGATGTCTGGATCGTCGGCGACACACCGGTGCGCACCGACACGCTGACCGCGCCGCCGGCCGGCCCCTTCGTGCGGCGGCTGTCCGGCCTGCTGCCCAGCCGGGCGGCGGACAACCTGTACTGGCTGGGCCGTTATGTGGAGCGGGCCGAGGCACAGGTGCGCAAGCTGCGCGCCTATCACCTGCGGCTGGAGGATGCGGTGGTGCCGCTGGTCGAGCATCTGGGCGACTATATCAGCGATTTCGGCACCGATATCGAAGATTCGGTGCCGCTGGGCCTGCTGGACCTGTTCGATGCCGCGCGTGGCTGCGCCGGCAAGATCCGCGACCGGTTTTCCACCGATGGCTGGCACGCGCTGGACGATTTGTCGGGCACCGCGCATAAGCTGGCCGCCGGAAAGGTCACCGCCGGTGACGATGCCGCCCGCGCGATGAGCGTGCTGCTGCGCAAGCTGGCCGGATTCTCCGGCCTGGTGCACGAGAACATGTTCCGCGACACCGGTTGGCGGTTCCTGACCATGGGGCGGGCGCTGGAACGGGCGGATAACATCGCCTCGCTGCTGGTCGCCTTTGCCGACCGCGCCGCGCCGCCCGGCAGCCTGGACGTGGCGGTCGAGGTCGGCGATAGCGTGATGATCCACCGTCGGCGCTATTCGGTCGAGACCAGCCGCAACACGGTGATCGACCTGCTGGCGCTGGACCCGGACAACCCGCGATCACTGATCTGCCAGACCCGCCTGCTGCGCGAGCAGGAGGCGGCGATGCCGCGCGCCCAGACCAAGCGCCAGATGAGCGATTTTGCCCGCCAGGTGCTGCGGCTGGACACCGACCTGGCGGTGGCCGTCCCCGAAGAGATCACCACCGCGCGGCTGACCCAAATGCGGGCGGAAATTGCCGATATCTCCGACGCGCTGACCGCGCTTTACCTGGGCTAGCCATGTCGACGCTGTATGATATCACCCTGCGCATCAGCTATCGCTATGAAAGCCCGGCGGGCGCCAACCGCACGCTGCTGCGGATGCTGCCGATGACGCGGGCCGACCAGCAACTGATCTCGGGTTTTGTCAGTACCGGGCCCGAGCCCGATTTCCGCCGCGACGGCAGCGATTTCTTCGGCAATGCCACCACCGAGATCGCCCATGATTCACCGCTGTCCGAGATCGCTTTCCGCTTTACCGGGCGGGTGCGGCGCAGCGCCGGGTCGCAGCCGCTGGACCTGTCCTGCGGGCTGGAGCAACTGTCGGCCGAACTGTCGGCGATCCGCTCGATCAGCCCGGGATCGCCGCATCACTTCCTGGGCGACAGTGACCGGGTGCGGCACGAGCCCGACATCGCCGCCTTTGCCCATGACCTGGTACAGCCGGGCATGTCGACGCTGAACGCGGTGCAGGCGGTGTCGCGCGCGGTGCATGCCCATATGGCCTTTGACCCCAAGGCGACCGAGGTCACCACCGCCCCGGCGCAGGCATTTCGCGACCAGCGCGGCGTGTGCCAGGATTTCAGCCACATCACCATTTCCGCACTGCGCGCCCTGGGCATTCCCGCGGGCTATGTCAGCGGCTTTCTGCGCACCATCCCGCCGCCGGGCAAGAAGCGGCTGGAAGGCGCGGACGCGATGCATGCCTGGGTCCAGGCCTGGTGCGGTGCCGAATTGGGCTGGGTGCAAATTGATCCAACCAATGACATGATGGTGGGGGCCGATCATATCCTGGTAGCCATCGGCCGCGACTATTCCGACGTGGCCCCGGTCAAGGGGTCGCTGCGCAGCACCGGCAGCCATACCACCGAGCACCAGGTCGACGTGATCTCGGTCGGCTGACATCTCGGGCCTTGCATCGGCAGAGACAAATCGGCACACCGGTAGCGCAAACATCGCAAGGGAGGAAGCGGGCGATGATCCTGTGCTGTGGCGAAGCCCTGATCGACATGATCCCGGCAAAAACCGAAGACGCTGGAACCGGCTTCGTGCCCCATAGCGGCGGGTCGGTGTTCAACACCGCCATCGCGCTGGGCCGGCTGGGCACGCGCGCCGGCATGCTGACCGGCCTGTCACGCGACCTGTTCGGGCGACAGCTGGACGATGCGCTGAAGGCCAGCCATGTGGACACCCGCACGGTGGTCTATTCCGACCGGCCGGCCACGCTGGCCTTTGTCCAGCTTGAGGCCGGGCATGCGACCTATACGTTTTACGACGAGAATTCCGCCAACCGGATGCTGGCACCCGAAGATGTCGGCGCGCTGCCCGAGGATGTGCTGGCGCTGTATTTCGGCGGCATCAGCCTGTGCAACCCGCCGGCCGCCGACACCTATCTGGAGTTGGCGGAACGCCATGCCGGGCGCTGCGCGATCATGCTGGACCCGAATATTCGCCCCAGTTTCATCAGCGACATCCCTGCCTATCGCGCCCGGATCGCGCGGATGCTGGCGGTGGCCGATATCGTCAAGGTCTCGGACGAGGACCTGGGCTGGCTTTATCCCGGGCCCGAGGCGCTGATGGAGAAGCTGGCCGCGCTGCTGAAGGCGGGGCCGTCGGTGGCGATCATGACGCGCGGTGGATCGGGAGCCACCGCCTATCTGCGTGACGGGCGCGAAATATCGGTGGCGGCCGAGCCGGCGCAGGTGGTCGACACGGTCGGCGCCGGCGACACTTTCAACGCCGGGGTTCTGGCCAAAGCCTCGGAACTGGGCCTGCTGACCCCCGGCGGGCTGGCCGAGGCGGGCGAGGCCGAGATCTCGGACGTTTTGGCCTTTGGCGCAAAGGTGGCGGCGGTCACGGTGTCGCGCGCCGGGGCAAACCCGCCCTGGCGCGAGGAACTGGCGCAGGAACGCCCGCCCGCCTGACGCGCCGAGGCGGCGGGCTGTCGCCCCGCGCCGGGAATCAGACCGAGGTAGCTTCCAGCAACTCTGCGCGCGACAGATCGTCATGCGAGCCGGATTTCATCACCGCCCCGCGCCGCAGCACCACGAAACGGTCGGCGTTCTCATAGGCGAAATCGAAATACTGCTCGACCAGGATGATGGCGATGTCGCCCTTGTCGCGCAGATAGCGGATCACCCGGCCGATCTGCTGGATGATATTGGGCTGGATCCCCTCGGTTGGCTCGTCCAGCAGCAGCAGCTTGGGCTTGGTCAGCATCGCCCGTGCGATCGCCAGCTGCTGTTGCTGCCCGCCCGACAAGTCGCCGCCGCGCCGGTTGAGGAATTCCTTCAGGATCGGGAACAGCTCGTAAATCTCGTCGGGGACGTAATGTTCCGAACGCGGCAGGCAGGCATAGGCGGTTTCCATGTTCTCCTTGACCGTCAGCAGCGGGAAGATCATCCGCCCCTGCGGCACATAGCCGATGCCTTTCTGCGCCAACGCATGGGCTGGAAGCTTGCCGATGGCTTCGCCGTCGAACTCGATCTCGCCCGAGGTGCGCTGATGGGTGCCCGACAATGCCTTGAGCAGCGAGGTCTTGCCGACCCCGTTGGTGCCCATGATGCAGGTCACCTCGCCCGCGGCGGCGGTCAGCGACACGTCGTAAAGGATTTGCGAGCCGCCGTAATGCAGCGTTAGGTCTTTGACTTTCAGCATTGCTCAGCGTCCCAGATACACATCGATCACCTGCTGGTTGGCGGTGACATGGTCGAGGCTGCCCTCGGCCAGAACCGACCCCTCATGCAGCACCGTCACCTTGCAATTCAGCCGGCGGACAAATTCCATATCATGTTCGACCACCACCACCGCGCGGGTCTTGGCGGCCTCGACCAGGATCGAGGTGGTGTGCTCGCGCTCTTCATGGGTCATGCCGGCCGCGGGTTCGTCCACCAGCAGAAGGCGCGGATCCTGCGCCAGCAGCATGCCGATCTCCAGCCACTGTTTCTGCCCGTGGCTCAGCTCGCCCGACTTGCGCGACAACTGGTCCGACAGGCCGATCTCGTCGGCCAGGGCGCGCACCTTGGCCTCGTCCTCGGCCACCGGGCGATAGAACAGCACCGACAGCGGCGAACGGGCCTTTTTCAGCGCCATCATCAGGTTGTCGAAGACGTTCTGATCCTCGAACACGGTCGGCCGCTGAAACTTGCGCCCCACCCCGGCGCGGGCGATCTGCGCCTCGCTCATATGGATCAGCGAAACCGATTTCTCGCCCCACAGCACCCTGCCCTCGTCGGGCCGGGTCTTGCCGGTGACGATGTCCATAAAGGTGGTCTTGCCGGCGCCGTTCGGCCCGATGATCGCCCGCATCTCGGCCTCGCCGATCTGGAAGGACAGGTTGTTGATCGCGCGGAAGCCGTCAAAGGTGACGGAGACGCCGGAAACCTCCAGAAGCGTGCTCATTCCCGGCCCTCCTTTTCCTGCAGCGAGCCGCGGTCGGGGCCGTAATCGGCGCCGTGCCGGTCGGGGAAACCGGGTTTGCGGATCAGGTCGAACAATCCGCCGATGCCCTTGGGCGCGAACAGCGTGACCAGGACGAAGGACAGGCCCAGGATCACCAGCCACCATTCGATCCAGTCGATGCGATAGAAGCCCAGGTTGATCGACGGCACCTGGCCGCCGGTGAACCAGGTCGAGACCAGCGACACGAAGGCGGCGCCGATCACCGCGCCATACAGCCGCCCGCGCCCGCCGATGGCGACCCAGACCGCCAGGTAGATCGACGCAATCGGCGCCACCTCGGCCGGGTTGATGATGCCCGCCTGCGGATAATAAAGCGCCCCGGCGATGCCGGCGATCACCGCGGTCAGCACGAAGACGAACAGCTTGTAGCCCTCGACCGAATAGCCCAGGAAACGCACCCGTGCCTCGTCGTCGCGGATGCCGCGAATGACGCTGCCGAACTTGCCCGAGACCACCCAGGCGGCCAGCAGATAGCCCAGCCCCAGCGCCAGGGCCGAGGCCCAGAGGAACCAGACCGAAACCACCGCCTGCGACGCTTCGACCCCCGGCAGGTTCTGCAGGCCGGACAGGCCGTTATTGCCGCGCAGGCCGGAATCGTTCTGGAACAGATAGAGCGACAGCGCCAGTGTCATCGCCTGGGTCAGGATCGACAGGTAGACGCCGGTGACCCGGCTGCGGAAGGCCAGCCAGCCGAAGACCAGCGCCAGCAGGCCGGGAACCAGCACCACCAAGACCAACTGGATCACCAGGCTGTCGGCAAAGGCCCAGATCAGCGGGAAATCCGATGACCCGACGACACCGAAGATCTGGGTGCCGATGGCATCGACAACTTCCTGCTCGGTCGGCGGGATCTGCGCGTTGGACATCGAGGTGACGACGATGTCGCGGGTGCGCTCATACATCAGCCACATGCCGATCATATAGCCGCCCAGCCCGAAAAACGCGAAATGGCCAAGGCTGAGAATGCCGGTATAGCCCCAGACCAGATCCATCGCCACGGCGATCAGGCACAGGCACAGGGTTCGGCCCAGCGTCTTGATGAAACTGGTCGAGATCAGGCCCATGCCCATGCCTTCGGATAGCAGGCTGATGATCAGGGTGAAGCCGGCCAGCAGCACCAGGAAGATCACCACCGAGGGGTTGCGGGCGAAGAAGGAACGGTTTTTCATGCCTCGCCCTCCTGCAGGTTCTTCGTTGGCGGGGTGCTGCCCCCCGGCCGGCGCTTTGCAAAAACCAGCCGCGGGACGGGGTTGAAGGGCGGCCGGTCGATATTGGCGGGTGCCGGTATGGTCAGTGTCATATGCTTAGTCTCCCGCCGCACGGCCCTTGAGCGCGATGATGCCGCGAGGCCGGAACTGGATGAAGATGATGATGAAGACGATCATGTAGGTCTGCGCCGCCAGCGTGTTGGACGGGTTGAACCACTCGATGCCCTTCTGCAGGAAGCCGATCATCGTCGCACCCAGCAGCGTGCCCCAGATATTGCCGACCCCGCCGACCACCACGGTCATGAAGCTTTGCACGATATAGCCCTGCCCCATCTCCGAGGTGACCTGGGCGAACAGGCCGATGGCGACGCCGGCGATGCCGGCGATGCCCGAGCCGAGGCCGAAGGTCAGCATGTTCACCTTGTCGGGGTTGATCCCCATACTGGCCGCCATGCGCGGATTCTGGGTGACGGCGCGGGTTTCCAGGCCCAGCCGGGTGCGCTTCATGATGAACAGGAACAGGCCGAGGAACAGCAGTGCCAGCACGAAGATGGCGATGCGGATATACGAGATCGACACCACGTCGTTCATCACCCAGGCGCCGTTCAGCCAGCCGGGGGCGGTGAGCGGCCGCGCCTGGGTGCCAAAGATGTTCTTGGCCAGCTGCTGCAGCGCGATGGAGATGCCGAAGGTCGCCAGCAGCGTTTCCAGCGGGCGGGAATACAGCCAGCGGATCACCAGCCGCTCCATCGCCACCCCGGCGGCAAAGGTCACCGCAAAGGCCAGCGGCAGCGCAACGATGATCGAGACGGTGTAATTGGGGATGAACAGCTGCACCACATAGCCGGTATAGGCGCCCATCATGATGAATTCGCCATGCGCCATATTGATCACCCCCATCACCCCGAAGGTGATGGCAAGGCCGATGGCGGCGAGGAAATAGATCGAGGCCAGCGACAAGCCGTCAAGCGACAGGTCGAGCATCTGGTTGATGCCGACATTGCGGGCGATATGCGACAGCGCCTCCTGCGCCGCATCGGTGACGGCGGCCGAGGGTTCGACATAGCTGTCGTAGAAGGAATGCGCGTTCAGCGCCTGGTCGATCGCCGTTTCGGGAATGAAGGCCGGCGCCTTGCCGTCGGCCACCAGGCCGGCATAGGCGCGGTCGCGCGCGGCATCGGTGCCCAGCTGCGCCACCGGTACGCCGCCGACGCTGCCGCCTTCGATATTCTCGCCCAGGGCGGCCAGCAGCGCGGC
>NZ_PGTB01000269.1 GCF_002786325.1 Pseudooceanicola lipolyticus
CGCCGCGCTGGTCCGGCGGGCGGTGACCGCGCCGGCGATCTCGCCGGCGAAGGCCCAGGGCAGTTCAGCCATCGTCGCTGCCCGGCAGGCGGAAGACCGGCGCCAGCACCAGTTCCGCGTCATCCAGCGGCACCTGCTCCAGCAGCGCGGCCAGATCGGCCGCCCCTTGCAGGAAGCCCGCGACACCGCGGCGGTATTCGGGGGCGATGGGCAGGCCCACCGCATTGGATGCCGCGTCGATATAGGCGTCGAGGTCCATCCTGCTCACTCCGCCGGCTGCGGCTCGGCCGCGCCGGTTTCGGTTTCGGCGGCATCGGCCCAGCCCAATTGACCGCAGGCATAGAGGAACCCGGCCACCACCGCATAGGCCAGCGCGATCGACGGCGTCACCGCAAAGCCGACCGCCGGCCCGTGCATGAAGCCGAAAAAGCTCATCACCGCGCCGACCCCGGCAAAGGCGGCCGCCATGGTCCATTTCCGCTCGATCACGAACACCCCGATCGCGGCCAGCACCAGACCGGTCAGGATGGCGCCGTTGCCCAGCAGGCCCAGCCCGTGATACAGCACCCCGTTCTGCGCCATGCCGGCAATCAGCGCGTCGTCCACCTGCACCCCAGCCGCGCCGAGGGCGCCGTCGATCAGGGTTTTCGACCAGGCGGCCAGGTGCGGCACCAGCCCCAGGATGATCGCGGGGGCGTGTTTCATCGGCGTGGTCTGGAACGCCTGCGCCCCGATCAGCATGCCGATATAGAGCAGGATCGGCGAAATCGCGACCACCGGCACCAGGTTCAGGAACACCGCGAGGATGCCGAACCAGGCCAGGCACAGCACGAACAGACCGGTCGCGGCGGAATAGCCGATGCGCCCGCCCATGCTTTTCCAGCCGGGATGGCCGATATAGACCGCATTGGCAAAGGGCGAGCCCAGCAGCGTGCCGATCAGCGATATGGTGCCCTCGGCGGTCAGCGCCTCGGTGGTGGAATAGGTGTCACCGGCGGCTTCGGCGCTTTCCACGTTGTCCATCGCCTCGACCAGGTCGTAGACGCCGAAGGGGATCGCCGTGACCAGGATAAAGCCGAGGAATTCAAAGCCGGAGAACACGTGGCCAATGGCCGGGATCGGGATCGAAAAGCCAAAGCTGGCAAAACTGCTGGCCAGGGCGGCGCCGCTCATGCCGCCGATTTCCGGCAGCCCCAGCGCCGTGGCGCCCCAGGCCAGAACCATGCCGACCAGGATCGCCACCAGCCCCGCAGGCAAGCCACGCGGATAGCGCACACCGCCGAACCAGCTGACCATGATGATCGCCAGGCAGGTCAGCCCGATGATCGAGGTCATGAAGATCTCGGTCGCCGGCCGCATCGAGATGAAGGCGATCGACACCCCCGCCAGCGTCCCCAGCAGCGCCGCGCGCGGGGTGATCTTGCGGATGAACGGCGCGACAAAACCGCCGCCGATCAAGATGAAGCCCTGCAGGAACACCCAGGCCAGCCCGGCCTGCCACGCCTTTACCGGATCGCCGGTCTGGCCCAGAATCGGCAGCATGATCACGAAGACCACGATGAACATATGCGGCACCGATGGCCCCGAGGGCAGCGCGCAGACATCGTCGCGCCCCTCTTTCCGGGCCAGACGATAACCCATCCAGGCATAGTAGATATTGCCCAGGAACAGCATCAGCCCGACCGCGGGCAGAATGCGCCCGAAGGTCAGGTCGTCGGGCAGGCCCACCACGAATTTCAGCAGGCCGGTCATCACCAGAAGGTTCACCAATACATTGGTCCCAAGACCAAAAAGCGCATTCCAGTCGCCCGGCGTCCACAGCGCCGGTGTCTTTGTCCGTTCCATGTTGTCTCTCCTGTCGGTCACGCGGCCTGTGCGGCGGCATCCAATGCCCCGGAAAAGGCAGCGGCATCGCTGACCCATCCGAAGATGCCGCCCTGGGCCTTGATCATGTCGAGCCCCACGCGGTGGAACTCGGGGAAGTAAGAGGCGCAGGCATCGCCCAGCGCCACGCAGCGAAAGCCGCGGTCGTTGCCTTCTCGGATTGTCGTGTGCACGCAGACCTCGGTGGTCACGCCGCAGACGAACAAGGTGTCGATGCCGCGGTTGCGCAACATCTGCATCAGGTCGGTCTGGTGAAAGGCGCCCTTGCCGGGCTTGTCTATCACCGGCTCGCCCCGTGCCGGATACAGCGCCTCGACGATGTCGTGGCCCGGCTCGCCCCGGATCAGGATCCGCCCCATCGGCCCCGGATCGCCGATCCGCCGCGACGGCGCGCCGCGCGCGACCTTGGCGGGCGGCGCATCGGACAGGTCGGGGCGGTGGCCTTCGCGGGTATGGATCACCAGCATTCCCGCCGCGCGCGCCGCCGCCAGCGCCCGCTGGCAGGGTTCGACGGCGGCCTGCAGCAGCGACACGTCATTGCCCAGCGTCTCGCCAAAACCGCCCGGTTCGAGGAAGTCGCGCTGCATGTCGATCAGCACCAAGGCCGCGCGCGCCGGGGAAAAGGCCAGCGGCGCCGGTTCGGCACAGAGTTGAACTTCGCTCATTTCTGGCGTTCCTTTCGAATAAGGGAAGTGACCGGGCAGGACGACATATGACGAAAGACGACGAACAGCGGGTCGCGGCAGAGATCCGCGCCAAATTCGACGCCTACGAGGCCGCGCTGCGGACCAATGACATCGCCGCGCTGACGGGGTTTTTCTGGAATGACCCGCGCGCGGTGCGGCTGGGGCCGGATGGCGGGCTGTACGGACACCAGGAGATCGCCGCCTTTCGCCGGGCGCGCGACGTGTCCGATGTCGAACGGGTGCTGTCGCAGGTGCGCATCGTGGCGCTGTCGCCCGATCTGGGCGTGGCGACCTGCGAATACCGCCGTGTCGGATCGGGCCGGCGCGGCGCCCAGAGCCAGGTGTGGATGCGCCGCCCCGAAGGCTGGCGCATCGTCTCGGCCCATGTGAGCCTGACCGGCTGAGGCGCCGCTCACGCCGCCGCCTCCGCCAGCACCCGGCGCCAGTCGCCCAGATGGGTGACATCCTCGGCCCCGGCGGTGGCGAAGGCCTCGCACAGGAACCCCTTTGGGCTGCTGCCATCGGCCAGCGTCAGCGTGCCCAGCCCCAGCGGCGACGGGATGCCGGCCAGGAAACTACCAACTTCGGCCTCGGGCAGCGCCCAGACCTCGACCGCGATGGCCGCGCCGTCGCGGCGGCGCACCAGGCCGGGCCGC
>NZ_PGTB01000270.1 GCF_002786325.1 Pseudooceanicola lipolyticus
TCGGTGCGCGGATAGGCGCGGGCGATTGCGGCCAGCGATCCCGGCACCATCACCGCGGCGCCGATTCCCTGCACCGCGCGCGACAGCACCAGGATGCCCGCCGACGGGGCCACGGCGCAGGCCAGCGAGGCCAACACGAACAGCGCAATGCCGGCCCCGAACACCCGCGCCAGCCCGAAGCGATCCGCCATCGCGCCGC
The DNA here is from genome assembly GCF_002786325.1 of Pseudooceanicola lipolyticus. Taxonomy (GTDB): domain Bacteria; phylum Pseudomonadota; class Alphaproteobacteria; order Rhodobacterales; family Rhodobacteraceae; genus Pseudooceanicola_C; species Pseudooceanicola_C lipolyticus. Next base: position 200 of record NZ_PGTB01000270.1, read on the forward strand.
CAACAAGGATCAGCGCTGCCAGCGTCAGCATATAGGCGTTGTGCACCCATTGCGCCTGGGCCAGCGTCGCGTCCAGCGAGGCGCGGATCGCCGGGATGGCGATGGCCACCACGGTGCCGTCGATGAAGCCCATCGCCGAGGCAAGGATGGCGGCGGCCAACAGCAGGCCCCGCTGGGCGGGATTGCAGAACTGCGGAACGAAAACGGGTGCCGGAGGCGTGTCCTCCGGCACCCGTGTGTCAGTCATCGCCGATCATCGATCAGCCGACATCGGCCTTTGCGGCGGGCTGCACGGCCGAGGCCGGGTTGGTGCCGGGCTTGTTGCCCTGGCGGCCGGGATTCAGCGGATCGTCCTGGCGCTGCACCGAGCCTTCGAAATGGGCGCCGCTTTCGATTGCGATGGTCTTGTGAATGATGTCGCCTTCGACCCGGGCGGTCGAGGTCAGGCGGACCTTCAGGCCGCGCACGCGGCCGATGATCCGGCCGTTCACCACCACGTCATCGGCGGTGACTTCGCCCTTGATGGTGGCGCTTTCGCCAACGGTCAGCAGATGCGCGCGGATGTCGCCCTCAACCGTGCCTTCGACCTGGATGTCACCGCTGGTCTTGATGTTGCCGGTGATATGCAGATCGGCCGACAGGGTGGACGCGGGCGGCTTCGGCTTGGGCGCACTGGCCTTGAACTCACCCGGTGACGGCGATGCGCTGGGGGCAGCCGAAGGTGCCGGTGCGGTCGAGTCGTCACCGCTGCGCGACGCGGGCTCGTTGATTTTGCTTTTTGAAAACATTGTTCGCAGCCTTGATGTAGATCATAGGATTTACCGGTGTCCCGTTCACGCGCACTTCGTAGTGCAAATGCGTGCCGGTCACACGACCAGTGTTACCCATATCAGCAATGTGATCCCCGCGCGAGACCCTTTGGCCTACCTTCACGTGAATGCGCGCGCTGTGGGCATAATAGGTCTCGATACCGAAGTCGTGCTGGATTTTTACCAGCCGGCCAAAGCCCGACAACCAACCGGCATGCGAGACCACGCCATCGGCGGTGGCATAGATCGGCGTGCCGTAGGGGCCGGCAAAATCCGAGCCGTTATGCATCCGGCGGCCGCCGTTCTTGGGGTCGCGGCGATAGCCGAAGCCGCTGGTAAAGCGCACCGCGTCATGCACCGGGTTGGCAAAGGGCACCTTTTCCGCCGCGATGCGGTACATGTTCAGCAGGTCCATCTGGGTCAGCAGCCGGTTGGCGCGGATTTCGTCCGCGCTGGGCTCTTCGCCGCGGGTCGAGAAGGTCAGCGGGGTGAGCGGGCCGCCCTGGCCGCTATAGCCGCGGCGGATCTGGTTGATCATGCGCTCCGGCGACAGGCCGGCGCTTTTGAACATCTCGTCCAGCGGTGCGACTGACACGGCGACGGCATCTTCCAGTTGGCGGAAGATCTCGTCGTTCTTTTCTTCCAGCAGCTTTAGTTCCAGTTCCATCTCGTCGCGCTGGCTGAGCGCGCTCTGGGCATCGGCCAGGATGCGGTCACGCTCGGCCGCGGTATCTTCCAGCGCCTCGGCCATGAAGACCAGCGGCGCCGGAGCGGCGGCGGCAACCTGGGTGCCGGCCTCGGCCGTTTCCTGCTTGAGCGCGGCCAGCTCGGCACGGGCGGCTTCACGCTGTTTCATGGTGTCGCGCAGGGTGGCCTGGATCACGCCGATCCCCTTGGAGAGCTCGTTGCGGCGGGTTTCCGAGGCCAGCAATTCGGACTGCATCGCCGACACCTGCGCCAGCGCCGCGTTGAAGCGCTCCTGCGCCGCCAGCGCCTCGGCGGCGCGGCTGTCGCGTTCGCGCGACATGGCGTTCAGACGTTCCTGGAAGAGAATCTGGTCGCGCCGGGCCTGATCGCGGAAGCTGTTCGATCCGATGCTGTCCATCAGCACTATGGCGGTGGCGACGATCGACCATGCGACGAACAGCGTCAGACCCAGATAGACCAATGCCTGCGTTTCGGGTTTGAGCCGGATAAATCTTGTATCTGTTTCAGATTTTAGAAACAAACGACGTTCTGGAAACATGCGCTCCATAAACGCATGTGTGCGTATTGCCAGCCGTGTCCGCACGCTGCTTTCCTTGTCCCATCCCAACGTGGCGCCTGGTCCCCATCCATCCGCGCCTTGCCCGGTGTGCATAACGGGCAGGCCTCCACAGGGCAAGGTTGGCGGCGCGCGTTGCGGCGCGCGCGGGGCGAATGCCTAAAAATTGGCAGAAAATTGCCGACATCCAACGCGTTGACGGTGGATGTTCTGTTAATGATCTCCCCAGCTATGCAGGGGCATCATGGGACAGATCCTCGGCCAGCGGCCAGTAGAAGTCAGGCGGCAGGCCGGCCTCGGCGCGTTTTTCGTCGTTGAATGGCGGCTTTAGCGCGCCGTGGAAATAGCGCCTGACCAGGTCGTGAAACACCTCTTTCGGGTCGCGGTTTTCCCGCCCGCAGAGAAAGTGGAACCACTTCGATCCATAGGCCACATGCGCCACCTCTTCGGTATAGATCGTTTCCAGGGCGGCAACAGCCGAGCTGAGCCCGGCCTTGCGGAACACTTCGATCATGCCCGGCGTCACATCCAGCCCGCGCGCTTCCAGCACCATGGGCACAACCGCAAGCCGGCCCATCAGATCCTCGGCGGTGTCCTCGGCGGCGCGCCACATGCCGGCATGGGCGGGCAGGGCACCATAGAAACTGTCCAGCTCTTCCAGACAATCGCACATCAGGTTGAAGTGGCGGGATTCGTCATCGGCGGCCCGGACCCAATCGTCAAAGAAGCCCATCGGCATGTCGACATGGGCAAAACGGGCGATGATGTCCCAATGCAGGTCGACCGCGTTCAACTCGATATGGGCGACCGCGTGCAGCAGCGCGATGCGGCCCGCCGGGCTGCCGGGCCGGCGCCGCGGCACGTCG
>NZ_PGTB01000271.1 GCF_002786325.1 Pseudooceanicola lipolyticus
CAGCCCGGGGGCCACCGCGCAGACCCGCAGCCCGTCCTGCACCGCCGCCGCATAGGCGGCGAGCAGCGCGTCCAGGCCGGGGCCTGCCTGCCCCGGCACGATCGCCTCGAGGAAATGGCTGAATTTGGCATAGCGTGACACGCCGCCATTTGCGGTGTGATAGGCAACAAGGGCGTCTGCCGCCGCCGCGCCGTAGGGCAGCGCGGCACTGCGGAAGGCCGCGGTCTTGACCTTGTTGGAGTCGAGCACGACCCCGTCGCAGTCGAAGACGGCGGTGCGATAGTCTGCCAGCATCAGAGGTTCCAGAGTTTGCGCAGCGCCGCCTCCACCGGGGCGACGTCGCCGGGCACGTCCACCGCCATGGTGCCGGGCGAGGTTTCGTACATGACGATTTTCCGTCCCAGTTCCTGAAACCGCAGGATCTCGATATCCTCGCAGGCTTCCAGCGGGCCCTTGCGTCCGAATTCCCGGAACGCGGTCAGCTCTTCGCGGGTGAACCCGTAGATGCAGACCTGCTTCTTGTAGCGTTCGGGGGCGTTCTTGGCCTCCTTGAAGCCGGGCAGGGCGATCCGGGACATGTAGACCATCACGTCATCCTCGGTGGTGATCACCTTGGGGATGTTGACGCTATGCGGATCCTCGTCGGGGCCGATCCAGGCAAAGCCGTTGACGATCAGGTCGGGCTGCGCCGCCTTCAACTCGGCGCAGCGCTTAATATCCTCGGGATTCACCAGCGGTTCGTCGCCCTGCACGTTCACGTAGATGTCGTAGTCGATCATCTCCGCCGCCTCGGCCAGCCGGTCGGTGCCGGTCAGCGCGGTCTTCGAGGTCATCAGCGCCCGGAACCCGGCCTCCTCCACCACTGTGGAAATGCGGGTGTCCTCGGTGGCGACATAGACATGCTCGGGTCCGACGGCGCGGGCCGACAGCTCGGCGACCCAGAGGATCATCGGCTTGCCCAGCAGCGGCGTCAGCGGCTTGCCCGGAAAGCGGGTCGAGGCATGGCGGGCGGGAATGATCACACAGGCGGTCAAGATCTCAGTCCATAAAGCGAAAGCTGCTTGAGATGTTTGTAGCGGGTCGGGGTGATCGAGATCACCTCGGGGCTGTCGGGGTGGCTCTCCATGAGCCGGAAGATATTCTCCACCTCGGCATTGCGCCCGTCGCCTTCGGGATAGCCGTCGAAGCCGGCCACCAGGATGCGCTCGGCCCGGCCCGCCGCGGCCACGGCCAGCGCATAGGCCAGCACCAGCAGGCTCGGCGTGGCGCAATGGGTGCCGTTGAACTCGAATCGGTCCTCTTCCAGGCGGATGCCGAAATCCAGCAGCTGCTTGCCGGCCAGGGCGTCGCGCAGATCCTCGGGCAGCATCGCGGCGGGCGTGACCAGCGGCTGGGGCAGCGCCAGATGCGCCTCGCAATCGGCCATCAGCCGCATCGGGTGGCAGGCCGCGCGCAGGTCGATGAGATCGGGCGCGATGGCACCCTGGGTGTTGAGCGCGATGACCAGCGGCCGGGTGCGGCGGATATAGGCCTCGAGCGCCGGCCGGTGGCGGTTCACCCCGGGGCCGGCGCCCAGCAGCAGCACCTCGCGGCCGGCGATCATCTGGGCCGGGTTCCAGCTGCCCTGGGCATCGCCGCGATAGAAATTGCGGGCGCCGTCGAGGGTTCCGGCGCTGAAGCTCTTGCCGCCCTCGTCGCGCAGGTGGTCGATCACCGCCAGCACGTCCTCTTCGTCATACCGCGGATCGACCAGCATCTGCTGGATATAGGTCGGGTGAATGCCGTATTTGCCGGAGAGGTAATAGAACGGGTTGGTGCCCCAGCCGTAGCGGTCTTTCATCGGTTTGAAATACTGCCGGATCAGGCTCATCAGCGGCACCAGATTGGCCGGGCGGCCGCGGAAATCGGCGGCCTCGATCACCAGTTCCTCGGTGCGAGCATTGCCCGGGCCGCGGCCCATGCCGGTCACCGTCGCGTCGAGCCAGGTGGCCCCGTCGCCATGGGCGCGCAGGGTGTTGGCCAGCGCCAGCCCCATATTGTCATGGGTGTGGATGCCCAGCGGGCCGGTCCATTCCTCGCGCAGCCAGCCGATGATGCGGCTGGTATCCTCCGGCGTCATGCTGCCCATGCTGTCGGCGAAATACAGCGCCTCGACCGGCCAGTCGCGGGCGGTCCGGGCCAGGTCGCGCACCTCCTCGCAGCTGCGGTCGGCGATCTGCATCAGGTTGAACCCGACGCGATAGCCGCGCTCGGACAGCCATTTCACCGCCGGCAGCACCGCCTTGAACTCGTGGAAATGGCAGGCAAAGCGCACCAGCTCGACCGGCGATGTCTCGGCGGTTTCGGGAAACAGCAGTTCCAGCGTGGGCTCCAGCCCGAGATCGGTCAGCAGGTCGCCGCCATTGACCATGACGCCCACGGTGAGGCCCTCGGGGATGTCCAGCGAACGAATGAAATCGTCGGTGGTATAGGCGCAGGGGCCCTTGAAGCCGCTGTTTTTCAGGAAACGGAAGCCCAGCTCGACGACATCGACCTGCGCCGCCTTCATCGCCTCGAGATAGGACTGGATGAGGTCGGGCGGAAAATCCCAGTTGTTGTAATAGCCGCCATCGCGCAGGGTGCAGTCAAGCAGAAGGGTTTCGGGCTGCATCTGGAGTCCTTCGAAATTCGCAAGGCTGGGCGGGGCGCAGCCCGCAGGTGGTGTGTCAGGTCATAAAGATCACCTCCGATTTTACAAGGCTGCATCCCGGCGTTTCGGCCGAAACGGGCCGGTTTTGCCACGGCAGTCGCGAAACGCCCAACGGAACTTGCCCAAGCCGGGCCGATCACATAGTGCTGCCGGTCAGAGCCGGGACCCGCGATCGCGCGCCCCGGCTGGTATCGGGCAGGAAGCGGGCATGACCGACAGCATCGTTTCTGGAAACAGCAGCAGCCACGATCAGGCCCTCGCCGCCCTGAAACAAGGCTCTAACAAGGGCCCCATCACCACGTCCACCGAGATCGCCCCGGGCATTGCGCTGCATGCCGACCCGGCGGCGGGGGCGGGCGGGCGCTGGGTGTCGCCGGCCGGGCGGCTGCTGGAGATCGCGGTCAGCGCGCCG
>NZ_PGTB01000272.1 GCF_002786325.1 Pseudooceanicola lipolyticus
CGGCCGGCTCGGCCGGGTCGGCGCCATTGCTCAACGGCGCCTCGGCCTCCGTCTCGGTCTCGGCGCTGGCGGCAAACCGGCCATAGGCCTTCACGATCTGGTCCAGCAGCTTGATCAGCGGGTCCAGCTTGGGCCCGATCCCCGGCGTGCGTTCGTCGAACACCGCCGACACCGCACGGATATCGGCCAGCGCCGATTGCGCCGCGCCCCGGCGCGCCGCGATCACCGCCTCGGGCGTGTCCTGGAACGAGGAGGTCACCGCGCCGATATCGGGCGGTGTTTCCATCTCTTCGGGCGCGCGGATATGGCCATCGGCGATCTCGATGTCGCGCAGCGAGAAACTGCCGAAACCGCGGCTTTCGCTCAGCGCCACCCGCCGCAGCGAGGTATAGACCGGCGACGGCCCGCCGGCCTCGCCCGGCTGGCCGCACAGCCCCTGCACCGCGTTGATCCGCATCGTCGGGTCGTCATCGTCGTCGGGATCAAGCTCGGGGTGGCAGCTGTCCCAATATTGTTCGACGCAGCCGCGGATATAGGCGGTGACCGCGGCAAAGCCGGTCAGCCCCTCGGCATGCAGCAGCGCATCGGCCAGGAACACCGCGGCGCGCAGATCGTGGCTGCCTTGCAGAACCGCCATCGCCTTTTCGGCGACCTTGACATATTCCACCCCCTTGGCCGGGGTGATCTCATCGCCCAGCTGAACCTCGCGGCCCGGCTGCGCGGCGGCCTCCATCTCGATGAAGACCGGATCATATTCCATGTTGTCGCCGCTGGGAGCCTCCTCGCTCCGGGGCTGTAATAGGGCTGCCGGGTCCATCGCGCCTCGCCTGAGATCCTCACGTCCAAAGCCTTGCACCGCAAACTCCTCCAACCCGGCGGCCGGCACTGTGATCCAGATCACAGATTGCCGGAAAACAAGGACTTGACGCAAAGTCAGCCCCAACACCTGTGCAAAGTCAACGAATTTTGGCGACCGGATTGCCAGGCGGCGCGCCCGGCAGGCGCATTCTTTCTGGCATTTTGTAAGGTTTGGGGGGCGCTACCCCCGCCCCCGGATCAGGTCCGGGAGCGCCGCCAGAGGATGGCGGCAAGACAAGAGAAACGAAGCGGCCGCGCTCAGGCCGGGCTGCGGCGATACTCGGCCTCGGTGACCTGTTCCAGCCAGTCGGCCACCGCGCCGTCCAGCGCCTCCTGCAAGGCCAGATGCACCATGGCGGTGTCGGGCGTGGCGCCGTGCCAATGTTCTTCGCCGGGCGGAATCCAGACGGTGTCGCCGGGGCGGATCAGCTGCGGCGCGGCATCGCGCAGCCCGACCAGGCCGAGGCCGGATAGCACATGCAGGGTCTGGCCCAGCGGATGGGTGTGCCAGGCGGTGCGCGCGCCCGGTTCGAACGCAACCCGCAAGGCCCGGATACGCGCCGGCGCCGGCGCCTCGATCACCGGATCCTGCCAGACCGTGCCGGTGAACCACTCGGCGCGCGCCCGTTTGCTGGGCCGCGCCCCGGCTGCATAGATATCCATAAACTGTTCTCCCTTTTGGCGCGACTATAGGCGCCTTGGCGGATTGAACCAGAGCGGCGGCAAGGGTTTCGGCGCCGAAGATGCAGGCGCCGCGGTTTGCCGTTTGAAACTGATGCGGATACGCGTATCAAAACGGCAAAGTTTGATTGGAAATCCCTATCATGTTGCAGAAACTGGAAATGTTCATCGCCGTCGCCAACGAAGAACATTTCGGCCGCGCCGCCGCCAGCCTGGGCATCACCCAGCCGACGCTGTCTTCGGGGATCAAGCAGCTGGAAGACCAGCTGGGCGTGCAGTTGGTGATCCGCGGCTCGCGCTATGGCGGGCTGACCCCCGAGGGACAGAGCGCGCTGGTCTGGGCGCGCCGGATCGTCGGCGACGCGCGCCAGCTGCGCGAAGAGATGCGGTACAAGCGCCACGGCCTGGCCGGGCGGCTGCGTATTGCGGTGATCCCCACCGCGCTGACCTGGGCGGCGCAGATCACCGCGCGCTTCAGCGAAAAACACCCCAAGGTGCGCTTTACCATCCTGTCGCGCCCCTCGGCCGAGATCCTGACCATGCTGGAAAACCTCGACGTGGATGCCGGGATTTCCTATCTCGACAACGAACCGATGGGCCGGGTCAGCAGCGAGGCGCTGTATACCGAGCGCTACATGCTGGTCTGCAGCCCCACCTCGCCCTTTGCCGGCCAGCGCAGCGTCGACTGGGCGGCGCTGGAAGGGCAGAAACTGTGCCTGCTGACGCCGGACATGCAGAACCGGCGGATCATCAACGCCAATTTCGCCGAGGCCGGGATCGCCCCCGAGGCGCTGATCGAGTCGAATTCCACCGTGGTGCTGGTGGCGCATGTGCAGACCGGCGGCTGGGTCACCGTGCTGCCTTCGGACATCGCCGCCTTCCTGTCGGGCGGCAAGGATTTGGAGGCAATCCCGCTGACCGGGACGCAGTCGGAACACGCGGTCGGGCTGGTGGCGCCCTATCGCGAGCCGCATACCCCGGTGCTGGACGCGCTGCTGGCCGAGGCGCGGCGGATGTCGGAGATTCCGCGATAGACAATCCCTATCGAACAACGGTATAGTGATATTGATCTCCGAATACAGCAATGCTGAACTGACGCGCACGCCCGCGAAAGGCCAGCCATGCAGACCGACCTGAACACGCCCCCCGCCCCCAGCCCCGGAGAGGACGAGATCCGCGCAATTGCCGCCCGGCATCAGCATCGCGAGGGGCCGCTCTTGCCGATCCTGCACGACCTGCAACAGGCCTATGGCTGCGTGCCGGCCAGCGCCTATGCGCCGCTGGCCGAGGTGCTGAACATCACCCGCGCCGAGCTGCACGGGGTGGTCAGTTTCTACCATGATTTCCGCGAACGGCCGGCCGGGCGGCACGTGCTGAAACTGTGCCGCGCAGAGGCCTGCCAATCGGTCGGCGGCGCGGCGCTGGCCGAGGCGCTGCTGGGCCGGCTGGGGCTGGACTGGCACGGCACCACCGCCAATGGCGCGCTGACGGTCGAACCGGTCTATTG
>NZ_PGTB01000273.1 GCF_002786325.1 Pseudooceanicola lipolyticus
GCCCGAGCAAGCCGCCGATCCGGTGGCCGAGGCCAAGGCCGCCGCGCAGGCGGCAGGCACGCTGGACCAGCTGCGCGCGGCGATCACCGCCTATGACCGTTGCGAGCTGAAGAAGGGCGCGCGCAACACCGTGTTCTGCGACGGCGTGCCGGGCTCGCGGGTGATGTTGATCGGCGAGGCGCCGGGGCGCGACGAAGACCGCGAGGGCCGCCCCTTTGTCGGGCGGGCGGGGCAGCTGCTGGACCGGATGCTGGACGCCATCGGGCTGAGCCGGGCGGAAAATGTCTATATCACCAACGTGATGCCCTGGCGGCCGCCGCAGAACCGCGATCCCAAGCCCGAGGAAATGGCGATGATGACGCCGTTCCTGCAACGCCATGTCGAACTGGCGCAGCCCGAGATCCTGGTGCTGATGGGTAATGTCAGCTGCGCCGCCGTGCTGGGCCGGCGCGGCATCACCCGCCTGCGCGGCAGCTGGTCCGAGGTCTGGGGCAAGCCGGTGCTGCCGATGTTCCACCCGGCCTACCTGCTGCGGCAGGCGGGGGAAAAGAAAAAGGCCTGGGCCGACCTGCTGGACCTGAACGCACGGCTGAAAGAGATGCGATGAAGATACTGGCCTTTTCCGACCTGCACCTGGCGCGCAAGGCGGCCGCCGTGCTGGTGGCCGAAAGCCGCGCCGCCGACCTGGTGATCGGCGCCGGCGATTTCTGCAGCATGCGCCAGGGGCTGGACGAGGCGATGGAGCTACTGTCCGGCATCACCGCGCCAATCATCGCGGTGCCCGGCAATGCCGAAAGCGCCGAGGAATTGCGGGCGGCGGCCTTGCCCAACATGACGGTGCTGCATGGCGAGCGGGCGGACTCGGGCGGCCTGCGGTTTTTCGGGTTGGGCAACGCGGTGCCGGAAACGCCCTTTGGCGGCTGGTCCTGCGACATTGGCGAGGCCGAGGCGACGCGGCTGCTGGCGCCCTGCGATCGGGCCGATGTGCTGGTGCTGCATTCGCCGCCCAAGGGCGTGGCCGACAGCACCTCGGCCGGGATGTCGGTGGGATCGCAGGCGATCCATGACGCGATATCGCGGCTACAGCCGCGGCTGGCGCTGTGCGGGCATATCCATGACAGCTGGGGCCAAAGCGGCATGATCGGCGCGACAAAGGTGGTCAATCTCGGCCCGACGCCGAACTGGTTCGAGGTCACGCCATGATCGACCCGCTGGTCCTGCTGGCCTTCATCCCGGCCGCGCTGGCGCTGAACCTGACGCCGGGGGCGGACATGATGTTCTGCCTGGGGCAGGGGCTGCGCGCCGGCGGGCGCCCGGCGGTGGCGGCCAGCGCCGGCATCTCGCTGGGGTCGCTGGTGCATGTCATGCTGGCCGGGCTGGGCCTGGGCGCGGCGGTGGCGGCGCTGCCCTGGCTGTTCGACCTGATCCGCTGGGTCGGCGTGGCCTATCTGCTGTGGCTGGCCTGGAAGGCGTTTTCCCGCAGCGCCGAATTGCCGGCGCCGCCACAGATCGCCGCCGGCCGCGCCTTTCGCGACGGGCTGCTGGTGAACCTGACCAACCCCAAGGTGATCCTGTTCGTGCTGGCCTTCATTCCGCAATTCGTGAACCCGGCGCAGCCGGTTCTGCCGCAATTCCTGATCTTCGGTGCGGTGCTGGGCCTGGGCGGGTTTGTCATCAACGGTGCCGTCGGCCTGTTCGCCGGAACCGCCGGGCGCCGGCTGACCGGCAACCCCGGCGCGGTGCGCTGGCTGAACCGGGTCAGCGGCGGGATCTTCGCCCTGCTGGCGCTGCGGCTGGCAGTTCTGGAGCGGGCCTGACATGGCGGCGGGGGCAAAGGACAAGGCGTTTATCCCGGTGCGCATCGCGGTTCTGACCGTGTCGGACACGCGCGCGCTGGAAGACGACCGGTCGGGCGAGGTTCTGGTCGACCGCATCGCCGCGGCGGGGCATGTCCTCGCCGACCGGCAGATCCTGCGCGATGACCGCGGCCAGATCGCCGACCAGCTGCGCCGCTGGGTGGCCGATCCGGAAATCGACGTGGTGATCTCGACCGGGGGCACCGGGCTGACCGGGCGCGACGTGACGGTCGAGGCGCATCGCGATGTCTACGAAAAGGAAATCGACGCCTTCGGCACCGTGTTCACCATCGTCTCGATGAACAAGATCGGCACCAGCGCGGTGCAGTCGCGCGCCACCGGCGGCGTGGCCGGCGGCACCTATCTGTTTGCGCTGCCCGGCAGCCCCGGCGCCTGCAAGGACGCCTGGGACGAGATCCTGCTGCACCAGCTGGATTACCGTCACCGTCCATGCAACTTTGTGGAAATTTTCCCGCGACTGGACGAACATCAGCGACGGAAGTGACCCGCAGGCCCGTTTAAACGCATATAACCGAGATGTGGCTTGGTATTTGCCGCCATACCGCTATCCTTTTGCGACCGGCCCTCGTTTGTCCCCAAGGGTATCAGTGGATGCGATTTTTGCGCCAAACTCTGTTCGGGGTGGTCCTTGCCGCCCTCTCTCTGGCGATGACGGTTTATGCCGTGCATCTCGTGGTGGAGGCTGTGCGGTTCAACATGGATCGCGAGGCAAGCCCGCCGCAGGCGCGCGAACGGGTGTTCGCGGTCGAGGTGCAGCGCGCGGTGCCCGAGACCCACATTCCGGTGCTGCAGGCCTTTGGCCAGGTGCAGAGCCGGCGGAGGCTGGAGCTGCGCGCCGCCATTGGCGGGCGGGTTGTCGGTCTGGCCGAGGAATTTGCCGATGGTGGCACCGTGCAGGCCGGCGACGTTCTGGTGCGGATCGACCCGGCCGATGCCCAGGCGGTGCTGGACCGGGTCGGCAGCGACCTGCTCGATGCCGAGGCCGAACAGCGCGATGCTCAGCGGTCGCTGGTGCTGGCGCAGGATGAGTTGCAGGCGGCGCAGGAACAGGCCGCCCTGCGCGACCGCGCGTTCCGCCGCCAGGTCGACTTGGAAGAGCGCGGCGTGGCCACTGCCGCCACGGTGGAAACCGCCGAGCTTG
>NZ_PGTB01000274.1 GCF_002786325.1 Pseudooceanicola lipolyticus
CGCGCCCCGGCCTGCGGCCGCCCGCGGTGGCGCAACAGGCGATGGCCCGGCGCCAGAGGCTGCGCGAGGGCGCGGTCTGCGGCGATCTCGACATCCAGGGTGAAGAGGTCGGCGATGTCGTCGGCCGGATCAGCGCCTGCGGCATCGACGATGCGGTGCGGCTCGACTCGGTGGCCGGCCTCGGCCTGACCCAGAAGGTGCTGATGAACTGCCGCACCGCCAAGGCGCTGAAAACCTGGATCGATATCGGGGTGAAACCGGCCTTTGGCGGCGATGACCGGGTTGTCGGGCTGAAGGTTGCGGCACATTACGCCTGCCGCACCCGCAACAACCAGCCGGGCCGGCGAATCTCGGAACATGGCAAGGGCAATGCCATCGACATTTCCGGCTTTGTGCTGGAAAGCGGCAAGCTGATGACGGTGCTGAAAGACTATACCGGCAAGGGGCCGCTGCGGCAGGCGCGGCGCGCCGCCTGCGGCCCTTTTGCCACCGTGCTCGGCCCCGGTTCGGACCGGTTCCACCGCGATCATTTTCACCTCGACACCGCCAACTATCGGCGCGGCCCCTATTGTAAGTGATCTCATGACGATGTGGGTGTTCGGATACGGGTCGCTGTTGTGGAATCCCGGCTTTGAGGTGGCGCAAAGCGCGCTCGCCACGCTGGACGGCTATGCCCGCTCCTTCTGCATGCGCTCGATCCACCATCGCGGCACCGAGGCCGATCCCGGCCTGGTGCTGGCGCTGGACGAAGTCGCCGGCGCCCATTGCAAGGGCCTGGCGCTGGCGGTGGCCGCAGGCCAGGAGGCCGACACCCTGGACTATCTGCGCGAACGCGAACTGATCTCCTCGGCCTATCTGGAAAAGCAGCTGGAGGTCCGGCTGGACAGCGGCGCCACGGTCACCGCGGTCACCTATGTGATCGACCCGCATCATGTGCAATATTGCGGCCAGCTCGACCTGGAAGAACAGGCGCAGATCATTGCCCGCGCGGTGGGCGGGCGCGGCCCGAATGCCGACTATCTGTTCAACACCACCCGCCATCTGACCGAACTGGGGCTGCCAGACCCCGATCTGGACTGGCTCGATGCACGGGTGCGGGCACTTCTGGTATAATTTCTTGGCGGTTAGCGCCAAACTCCGGTAGTCTCCGGCAAGAGCAGACAGAATGTCAGGACCAAGGCGCATGGCGCAGCCGGACGGCAAAACCAGACCGCAATTCTCGCAACCCTTCCGCCAGATAACGTTCATGGTGATCGTCATCGCCCTGTGCGGGTTGGGGGCCTTTGTCGCCCTGCCCAGGGTGCTGTCGGTCTTCCTGGCCAACCTGTATCTGAACGGGTTCATCGGCGGCGTGTTCCTGGTCGGGGTGATCGCCTGTTTCTGGCAGGTCACCCAGCTGATGGGATCGGTGCGCTGGATCGAGGGCTTTGCCAGCGGCGAGATCTCGGACGATGTGCGCCCACCGCGCCTGCTGGCGCCGCTGGCTTCGCTGTTGCGCTCGCGCGGGGCGCGCAGCCAGCTGTCGGCCTCGTCGACCCGGTCGATTCTCGACAGCGTCGCCACCCGCATCGACGAGGCGCGCGAGATCACCCGCTATATCGTCAGCCTGCTGATCTTCCTTGGCCTGCTCGGCACCTTCTATGGCCTTGCCACCACGGTGCCGGCCGTGGTCGACACCATCCGCAGCCTCGCGCCGCAGGAGGGCGAAGAGGGGCTCGCCGTGTTCAACCGGCTGATGACCGGGCTCGAGGCGCAGCTGGGCGGCATGGGCATCGCCTTTTCCTCGTCGCTGCTGGGCCTGGCCGGCTCGCTGGTGGTGGGCCTGCTGGAACTGTTTGCCGGCCACGGCCAGAACCGGTTTTACCGCGAGCTTGAGGAATGGCTGTCGACCATCACCCGCGTTGGCTTTGCCGGTGAGGATGGCGGCACCGATGCCGACGCGATGTCCGGCGTGCTCGACCACATGGCCGAGCAGATGGAAGGCCTGCGCCAGATGTTCATGCTTTCCGACGACAGCCGGGGCGAGGTCGACCGCAAGCTGGGCGACCTGGTCGATGCCATCCGCGAGATGAACAGCCGCCAGGAACAGAACGAAAGCATCGCCGCCGCGCTGGAACGGGTCGCGGCGGGGCAGGAGACATTGGCCGAGGTGATGCGCGAAAAGGGCACCGAAGAGGGTCTGGATGCCGAAAGCCGCATGCGCCTGCGCTCGATCGACGTGCAGATGCTGCGCATCCTCGAGGAAATCTCGGCCGGCCGGCAGGAAAGCTTGGCCGAGCTGCGCAAGGACATAGATCTGCTGGTAAAGGCAATGGGCCGGCCGCGCCCGTCGGTGATCCGCCAGGCCCAGGCCCGCGACACGCATCGAGAGGAATAGGGCATGGCCCTGTCACGGCGCACAGGTCAAAGGTTCCAGGGGGCAATTTGGCCCGGCTTTGTCGATGCGATGACCGGCCTGCTGCTGGTGCTGATGTTCGTGCTGACCATCTTCATGGTGGTGCAATTCGTGCTGCGCGAACAGATTTCGGGGCAGGAATCGGAACTGAACGCGCTTTCGGACGAGATCGAGCTGCTGGCCAATGCGCTGGGGCTGGAAGAGCGCAAATCCAGCCAGCTCGAAGCACGGATGGGTGCGCTGAACGCCACGCTCAGCGAAACCCAGACCGATCTGGAATCGGCCCAGGCCGAGATCGACCAGCAATCCTCGCTGATCGCCGCGCTGACGGCCCAGCGCGACCGCCAAGAGGCGGCGCTGGAACAGGCGCAGACGCAGATCACCGATTTCGAGGCGCAGGTCGCCACCCTGCTGGCCAGCCGCAACGAGGCGCGTGACCAGATCGCCGCGTTGCAGGACGAACGCGAGGCGCTGCAGGACCGCCAGGTCGAGCTGCTGTCGGAACAGGAGGCGCTGAACGCCGCTCTGGCGCAAAGCCGCTCGGAAACCGACGCCCAGGCCGAGGCGGCCCGCCTCGCCGCCGCCCGGCG
>NZ_PGTB01000275.1 GCF_002786325.1 Pseudooceanicola lipolyticus
GCCGGCGTGACGCCGCCGGCGCCGGACGCCGGGGGCCGTCCCTGAAATCCGCTGCGCTGGCCCGGCCTATTCGGCCGCGGCGCGTTTCGGCAGCACCCAGTCGGGGCGCGGGAAGTGGCAGGTATAGCCATGCGGCAGGCGCTGGAGATAGTCCTGGTGTTCCGGCTCGGCCTCCCAGAAATCGCCGGCGGGCTCGACCTCGGTGACCACGCGGCCGGGCCAGAGGCCCGAGGCCTCGACATCGGCGATGGTGTCCTCGGCGACGGCCTTCTGGTCGTCGTTGAGGTAATAGATCGCCGAGCGGTAGGACAGGCCGATATCGTTGCCCTGGCGGTTCAGCGTGGTGGGGTCGTGGATCTGGAAGAAAAACTCCAGGATCTCGCGATAGCTGATCACCGACGGGTCATAGATGATCTCGATCCCCTCGGCATGGGTGCCGTGGTTGCGATAGGTGGCGTTGGGCACGTCGCCGCCGGTATAGCCGACCCGGGTGCTGATCACGCCGGGCTTGTGGCGGATCAGTTCCTGCATGCCCCAGAAACAGCCGCCTGCGAGGATGGCGCGGTCTTCGCTCATGATACTTCCTCCACCTGGTTGAGATACTCGCCGTAGCCTTCGGCTTCCATGTCGTCGCGATGCACGAAGCGCAGCGAGGCCGAGTTGATGCAATAGCGCAGGCCGCCGCGGTCGCGCGGGCCGTCGGGGAAGACATGGCCGAGATGGCTGTCGCCATGGGTCGAGCGCACCTCGGTACGGACCATGCCCAGCGACCGGTCGGTCAGTTCGGCGACATTGGCCGGTTCGATCGGCTTGGTAAAGCTGGGCCAGCCGCAGCCGGATTCATACTTGTCGGCCGAGGCGAAGAGCGGTTCGCCCGAGACGATGTCGACATAGATGCCCGGTTCCTTGTTGTAGAGCAACGCACCGGTGCCGGGGCGTTCGGTGCCGCTGTTTTGGGTCACGTGGAATTCTTCCTGGGACAGCGCGGCGATGCGGTCGGGGTCCTTGAAATACTTGGTCATGGGGTCCTCTGCGCGGTTTTCTCTGTTCTAGTAGATGGGCGGGGAGGGGCGAAAGCAAAACATTGTTTCGCCCGGCTCGCGCGGACGTGTTGGCGCCGGGCGGCCCGGCGATGGCGCGGCGGCCTTCGGCCTTGAACCCGCGCCCGGCGCATCCTTCCGGTAGCCCAAAGCCTTCCGCAGACCGGTGCCCCCGGGGCGGCCTGCGATCCCCTCATCGATCGGCACGCTTGCGCCCGCAGGCATCGGTCAGCGCGGTGCCGGTTGGCGGGCCATCTGCACCGCCAGGATACCGGCGGTGACGATCAGCACCCCGGTCACGTCCAGCGGGCCCAGGGTTTCGCCCAGCACCACCGCCGCCACCGCGACGCCGAACACCGGGTTGAGAAAGTGGAAGGTGGCGGCGCGGGTGGCGCCGATGCGGTTCAACAGCAGGAACCAGACAAAGGTGGCGGTGAGGCCGGGCACCAGCGTGGTGTAGACAAAGGCGAGCGCGAGCGGCCAAGTCGGCGTCAGCCGGAAGGTTTCAAAGGCGAAGGCGGCGGCGAACAGGGCGGCGGCGCCGATCAGCATCTGCAACCCGACGATCATCATGAAATTGCCGCCCGAAGTGGCGCCGCGCACCGCCAGGGTGGCGAAGGTCAGCGCCAGCACGCCGATGCCGCAGAAGATCACCCCCTGCAGGTCGACGCCGGCGCTGATCCGGGTGCCCATGATCAGCGCGACGCCGGCGATCCCGGCCATCAGCCCGGCAATGCCCAGCGGCCTGAGCCGTTCGCCCAGCAGTAGCCAGCTGGCCAGCGCCACCAGCAGCGGCATGGTCGAGGCGATGATCGCGGCCAGGCTGGCCTCGACCGTCTGCATGCCGATGAAGTTCAGCCCGAGATACAGCGCGTTCTGGCAGATGCCGAACAGGATGGTGGCGTACCATTGCCTGGGCGTCAGCCGCCAGCTTTGCCCCATCGCGCGGGCGATGGCGACGCCGATCAGGCCCGACAGCAGAAAGCGCGCCGCCAGCGAGTATAGCGGCGAGGCATCGACCAGGATGATCCGCGCCGAGGTGAAGGCCGAGGACCACATGAAGGCAAAGGCCAGGCCCATGGCGAGGGCGCCGGTGTCCAGGTCGCGCCCGGCACGCAGCGGCTGGTCGGTCTGTGACATCGGTCCTCCCCGCAGCGGCAAAAAAAAGGGGCCGCCTCGTCAGAGGCGACCCTTTCCCAAATGCGGGAGGGATGCAAGTCAGCCGTTGACGCTGTCCTTCAGCGCCTTGGCGATGGTCATCTTGACCACCTTGTCAGCATCCTTCTTGAACTGTTCGCCGGTGGCGGGGTTGCGCACCATCCGCTCGGGGCGTTCACGGCAATAGATCTTGCCGACACCCGGGAGCGTCACGGCACCGCCGCCTGCCACTTCCTTGGTGATGATCGCGCTCAGCGCGTCCAACGCACCGCTTGCCGCTTTCTTGTCCGCGCCCATCTCCTCGGCCAGGGCCGCCACAAGCTGGGTCTTGGTCATTGGTTTGGCCATATTGTTCTCCTTCATCCGCCCGAGCTATTGGGCCTCAACGCGCTTATTTAACGGTATGTGGGGGTGCAACACAATAAATTGTAGGGGCAGAGTGGCTGAAAAGCCGCATTTCCGAAGGGGAATCCGACGGTTTTTGGCGGTTTCCGGCCGGAATTCCGCGCATCCGCGAGGGGTCGCGCAATTTCGGGTGCGAATCAAGGGCTGACGCCGCGGCGGGGCCGAAACCGCTTGTTTTGCTTCATCGGCTGGGCAAATCGTGCCGGCAGGCGGCGATCAGCGCCGGTCCAGCCGGTCGGCCAGCGCCCGGATCGCGGCCAACAGCGCCCCGACCTCGGCATCGGCCAGGCGGTAATAGCGTTTGCGCCCGTCGGCGCGCACCGTCAGCAGGCCGCTGGTGACCAGCCGCGCCAGGTGTTCGCTGACCGTGCTGGGCGCC
>NZ_PGTB01000276.1 GCF_002786325.1 Pseudooceanicola lipolyticus
GTCGCCCGAGGCGCTGGCGCGGCTGCAGGCCGCGGCCCAGCGGGCCGGCACCGCACGCTTCAACCCCGCCGAAGTGGCGGCGGAGAAGCAGCCGGCGGCCGAACGCAAGGGCTTTGGGATCAATTCGCTGATCAACCGGATGACCGGCCATGCTGCCGACACGCCGGCGGAGCGTCAACAGCCCAAACCGGTGCGTCACCAGCCGCCGGTGCGCCAGCCTGACGCGACGGCACGGCACCATCAAGAGCCGGCAGATGACCAGGATCGCATCGAGATTCCGGCATTTTTGCGGCGCCAAGCCAACTGAGCTTGTCACATTCCATTTACCAAGGGCTGCCATTCGGCGGCCCTTTTTCTTTTTATTTCAGTGCTTTAATTAGGTCTGCGCGGGCTTCTGCCGAAAGGTTACCGAGATATTTCATTCGGTTACAAAGATTGAGTTGTTCACATTGGGCCCTCCCATTACCTCCTTGTCGCAGTCAGCAGGAAATGCTGGTGCAGAAACAAAAGTCCGAGGCATCGGTTTGCAGAATACACTGAAATCTCCGGTCGTTTTCGAAGGCGTTGGTTTGCACAGCGGCGCACAGGTGCGCATGGTGCTGCGGCCCGCCGCGGCCGGGCATGGCATCTGGTTCCGCCGCACCGATATTCAGATCGGCAACGCGATGATCCCCGCGCTGTGGGATGTCGTCGAACGGACCGCGCTGTGCACCCGGCTGGTGAACCGGTCGGGCGTGACGGTATCGACCGTCGAACATGTGATGGCGGCGCTGGCCGGTTGCGGCGTGCACAACGCCCTGATCGAGATCGACGGCCCCGAGGTTCCAATTCTCGACGGCTCGTCGGCCCCGTTTGTGCGCGGCATCATGGCGCGCGGCATCCGCCGGCTGGCGGCGCCGGTGCTGGCCTTCCAGATCCTGCAGCCGATCAGCGTGGAAAAGGACGGCGCCCGCGCCACCCTGCTGCCGTCGGACCGGTTCCAGATCGAGTTTCACATCGATTTCGCCGATGCGGCCATCGGCCGCCAGAGCCTGAGCCTGGACATGCGCAACGGCACCTTCGCCCGCGAGCTGTGCGACAGCCGTACCTTCTGCCGCCAGGCGGATGTGGATTCGATGCATGCCAACGGCCTGGCACTGGGCGGTACGCTGGACAACGCCGTGGTGGTTGATGGCGACGCAGTGCTGAGCCCGGGCGGGTTCCGTTACGAGGACGAGGCGGTGCGCCACAAGATGCTGGACGCGCTGGGCGATCTGTCGCTGGCCGGCGGGCCGATCATGGGCCATTACATCGGCGAACGCGCCGGTCACGCGCTGACCAACACGCTGCTGCGCAAGGTATTCTGCACGCCGGGGTCGGTTCGCACGGTTTTGTGCAGCCCGGAACAGGCTTCGGTGCTGCCGGGGCAGGGGCTGGTCCTGTCGGAAATCCCCCACGTCGCGTGACGGTAGGCCGCATGCGGTTGATCTCGCCGCCTGCCTGGCCGATAAGCATTTTGCGCCGGAATTTAATGTGCTAGACCGGCCGCAACCGGCCTGGGCCGGTCACGAGTCCGACAAGGTCCGATAAGGGTAGTCTCGCATGAAGTGCGGCAAAATGCTGGCCAGAACCATCGCAGCAGCCATCCTGACCGCAAGCCTTGCCGCCTGCGGTGGGGGCGGCGGCGGACCCGCGGCGGATCGTTCCGTTTCGCTGGAAACCTACACGCCCGACCAGATCTTCGAACGCGGCGAGTTCGAGCTGAGCCGCAACCGCACCGACGACGCAGCCTATTACTTTTCCGAGGTCGAACGCCTGTATCCCTATTCCAGCTGGGCACGGCGGGCGCTGATCATGCAGGCTTATTCGTTCCACCAAGGCCGGGATTATCCCGAAAGCCGCGCCGCCGCGCAGCGCTATATCGACTTCTACCCGACCGAGGAGGACGCGGCCTATGCCCAGTACCTTCTGGCGCTCAGCTATTACGATCAGATCGACGAGGTCGGGCGCGACCAGGGCCTGACCTTCCAGGCGCTGCAGGCGTTGCGCATGGTGATCGAGAACTATCCCGACAGCGAATACGCCACCTCGGCGATCCTGAAATTCGACCTGGCCTTTGACCACCTGGCCGGGAAAGAGATGGAAGTGGGCCGCTATTACCTGAAGCGCAGCCATTATTCGGCGGCGATCAAGCGCTTCCGCGTGGTGGTGGAGGATTTCCAGACCACCACGCACACGCCCGAGGCGCTGCATCGTCTGGTCGAGGCCTATCTGTCGCTGGGCCTGGATGACGAGGCGCAGACGGCGGGGGCGATCCTGGGCCACAACTACCAGTCGACCCAATGGTACGAGGACAGCTATCGCCTGCTGACCGGCCGGGGCCTGGAACCGACCAGCCGCGGCAACAACTGGCTGTCGCGGATCTATCGCCAGACCGTCAAGGGCGAGTGGCTCTGATCGGTCCTGCCACATGCTGCGCGCCCTCGACATCCGGGATATGCTTATCATTGACCGGCTGGACATCAGCTTCCAGCCTGGCCTGAACGTTCTGACCGGCGAAACCGGCGCCGGCAAATCCATCCTTCTCGATGCGCTGGGATTCGTGCTGGGCTGGCGCGGGCGCGCCGAATTGGTGCGCCAGGGCGCCGATCAGGGCGAGGTGACGGCGGTGTTTGACCTGGCGCCGGAGCATCCGGCGCGGGCGGTGCTGGACGAGGCCGGGCTGCCGGTAGCCGACGAGCTGATCCTGCGCCGGGTCAATGATGCCTCGGGGCGCAAGACCGCCTGGGTCAATGACCGCCGTGCCAGCGGCGAGGTGTTGCGGGCGCTGTCCGATACGCTGGTGGAACTGCACGGCCAGCAGGATGATCGCGGGCTGCTGAACCCGCGCGGCCATCGCGAATTGCTGGATGCCTTTGCCGGGCTGGGACCGCAGCGCGCCGCAACCCGCGCCGCCTGGGCGGCGGTGCGCACCGCGCGCAAGACCGTCGAGGCGA
>NZ_PGTB01000277.1 GCF_002786325.1 Pseudooceanicola lipolyticus
CCTGCTGCGCGGCGATCTGGGCGCCGGCGCGGGCAAACATGGCGTCGGCGCGGGTCTGATCGCCATAGGCGGCCAGCGCCGCGCCCAGCTGGGCCGCTGCAATCGGGGTGTCGAAGGCGGCGGCCTTCTCGTCGGCGTAGTAGCGCAGGTCGCCCATCGCCGCCGCACCCTCGCGCGCCAGCACCATCAGCGCATAGGCGATATCGCCGCCGCCGCTGTCGAAATCGGGGGCATAGTTCACCCGGTTGCGCAGGTTGTCCATCGCCATGCGAAAGGCCAGATCGGGCACCTCATAGCCTTCGGCGCGGGCGCGGCTGAGGAAATCGGCGGTATAGGCGTCGAGCCAGAAATCCCCCGATTCCGCCCGCCACAGGCCAAAGGAACCGTTCGGCGCCTGCCGGGTCAGGATACGGGCGATGGATTGCTCGACGCGTTGGCGCACCTGCGGGCCATCCCCGAGCCCGGCGGCCTGCGCCACCGAAGACAGGTAGAGCAGCGGCAGCGCCTTCGAGGTGATCTGTTCGGTACAGCCATAGGGATAGGCATCGAGGCTGGACAGCAGGCCCGGCGCGTCGAACCTCGCCAGCGGCCCGGCCGACAACACCGCCTTGCCGGTGCCGGGGCGGAGATCGGCAAACACGTCGGCGGTGAAGTTGAAGCTGTCGCCGGCCGCCAGGGTGAAGCGGCGGGTCTGGGCGACCGGCGGGTCATTGGCGCGCACCGGCAGGCGCAGGCTCTGGCGCAGTTCCGTGCCGCCCGGCGTGGTCAGCACCACGTCAAAGCCGGGATCGCCCACGGCAGTGGCCTGCACCGGCACGGTAAAGCTGGCCTTGGCGCCTTCGGCCAGGGTGAAGGTGCCGGGCGTATCGCCCAGGGTGAGGCCGGCGCCGACATTGGCGAGGTGCAGCGCCATCGCGCCCGCCGGGCCATCGGCTTGCACCACCTCCAACAGGATGCGGCTGTGATCGCCGGGGGCGAGGAAGCGGGGCACGCTGGCGGTGACGACCACGGGATCGCGCACGATCATGTCGCGGCTGGCCTGCCCCACGGCGCGGCCGCTCCAGGCCACGGCCATCAGGCGCACCGTGCCGTTAAAGGCGGGCAGGTCGATGGGAATGGTGGCCTGGCCGCTGGCATCCACCTGAACCGGGCCGGAAAAGGCGGCCACCAGGTCCTGCGTCGGCGGCGGCGATTGCAGCCTTGCGCCCTGGTCGGCGTCGCCGCCGGAACGCACGGTGCCCAGCGCGCCGGTCATGCCGTCGATCAGGCGGCCGTAGACATCGCGCATCTCGACCCCCAGGCGGCGCTGGCCGAAATAATGGCCCATCGGGTCGGGGCTGTTGAAACCGGTGAGGTTGAGGATGCCCAGATCGACCGCCGCCAGCGTCAGCCAGACGCTGTCGCCCTCACTGGCGCCGGCCACCGTCACGGTGGCCGTCTGCGTGCCGCGCGGGCGGGCCACGTCGGGGGTGTCGATGGACACCGCCAGCGCCTTGTCCCCCGGCGCGATGGCGGCATGGGCCACGCCCAGGCTGCGCGCCGGGTTCTGCCCGGCCGAGACATCCATGGGCCGGATCACCGTCGCGGTGACATAGGCGCCGGTGCCCCAGTCTTCGGTCACCGGCAGCGGTATGCGGCTTTCGCCGGCGGGCACCTCGACGGCCATACGCGCGATCACCGAATTGGACAGGACCGAGATCAGCGCGGTGCCGGCGGCACGCGGCACGATGCGCAGCGTCGCGGTGTCACCGATCGCATAGGTTTCGGCATCCAGCGACAATTCCAGCCGGTCGGGCGTGGCCGAGGAATCGGCGGGCGCGTACCAGCCGGCATAGAACTCGGTGGCGGCAGCGACATAAGCGCCGTCGAGCCGTTCAACGACCAGTTCGTAGCGGCCCCAGTCGACCGGCTGCGACAGGGTCAGCGGCGCCGCGCCCAGCGCGGCCTCGCCGGTGGCAATGCGGGTGCGGCGGGTGGTCGGCTCCCAATTCCAGTCGCCGTAGAGCTGGTACCACTGATAGCGGGTTTCGAGCCGGTTCAGGGTCCAGCGCACGCGCATCGGCGCCGGTTGCAGCGCCGAGTCGAGGGCGATCACCTCGAACCCGGCATCGGTGCCTTCGGCGACCACTTCGTCGAACAATGGCCGGATCCCGATCACCGGACCGGCCGGACGGACCGGCGCGGTGAGTTGCCGTTCAACCGGGCGCGCGGCGCCATCGGCGAGGCGGGTGATCACGGTGATTTCCAGCGGTTTGCCCTCGGTTGCCGGCGCCGGCAGGTCCAGCGGGACATTGGCCTGGCCGGTGGCATCGGTGGTGCCGCTGAAATAGGTGCTGCGGGTTTCGCCGGGCGCGTCGTAGCGGCCGAAGCGATAGCCGGGCCATTGCGCAATGGTGCCGGCCGCGCCCAGCCGCACCTCGCCATCGATGGCCAAATCGGCGCCCGGCGCGCCGAACAGATAGCGGGCCTCGACCGACAGCGCCGGGCGGTCGCCCAGCGCGATCGGACCCTGCGGCAGCGCCAGGTCGAAATCGATGCGTTCGGGCAGGAAATCCTCGACCAGCAGGGTCTGGCTGGCGATGGCGGGCGCGTCGGCATCGGTTTTGATGTCCAGCCGCCAGCTGCCGCGCGGCACGGTCAGGCCGACGGGGAAGGCAAACACATGGCCGCCCGCGACGCCGCCCTCCGAGATCTGGCGGCGATATTCGACCCCGTCGGGGCGGCTGAGCACGGCGATCAGCGGCAGCCCCTCGATGGCTCGCATCCGGGCATCGCGGCTGAGCACGGTGGCATGAATGGTTTCGCCGGCACGATAGGCACCTCGGTCGGTGGTGAGGAACAGATCGACCGGCCCCGGCGCCGCGCGCCCCGCGACGCCGCGATCGGACAGATCGAAGGCCGGATCGGTCAGCGACAGGAAGCCGAGATCGCTGTCGCCCAGCCGCGCCAGCACCAGCGCCGGCGCGGCGCCGC
>NZ_PGTB01000027.1 GCF_002786325.1 Pseudooceanicola lipolyticus
TCGACGACGGCCTGGACGAAGAGGACGACCTGCTGGCCGAGGCCGCCGCGTCTGACGCGGAGGACCCGGACGCGGGCCAGGCCCCGGTCCACCGCCTCGCAGGCGGCGATGGCGGCCTTGAGGTCGCCGGTATGGCCGACCATGTCGGGATTGGCGTAATTGGTGACGATCAGGTCATAGCCCTTACCGATGGCCTCGACAAACCGGTCGGTGACCTCGTCAGCCGACATTTCCGGCTGCAGATCATAGGTCGCCACCTTGGGCGATTTCGGCATGAACCGGTCCTCGCCTGCCCAGGGCTCTTCCTGGCCGCCATTCAGGAAGAAGGTCACATGGGGGTATTTCTCGGTCTCGGCCAGGTGGAACTGGGTCAGGCCCTGTTTCGCCACCCATTCGCCCAGCGTGTTGACGATGGCCGCCTTGGGATAGACCGTGGACATGAAGGCGTTATGCGCCTCGGAATATTCCACCATGCCCAGCAGCGCGGCCAAATCGGGGCGCGGGCCGGTGTCGAAGCCGTCAAAGCCCGGCTGCGCAAGGGCGGCGAGGACCTCGCGGGCCCGGTCGGCGCGGAAGTTCAGGCAGAAAAACCCGTCGCCCTGTGCGATGCCCGAATAGCCGGCGATCACCGTCGGCTGGATGAATTCGTCGGTTTCGCCGCGGGCATAGGCGGCAGAGACCGCCGTTGCCGCGCAGTCGGCGGGGCCGCCTTCGCCCTTGGTCATCGCCTCATAGGCGCGCTGCACCCGATCCCAGCGGTTGTCGCGATCCATCGCGAAATAGCGGCCGATCACGGTAGCGATGCGCGCCCCCTCGGGCAGTTGTTCGGCCAGCTGCGCCATGAACCCGTCGGCCGATTTCGGCGCCACGTCGCGCCCGTCGGTGATGGCGTGGATCGCCACCGGCACGCCGGCATCCGCCACCGCCTTTGCCGCGGCGAGGATATGGGTCAGGTGCCCGTGCACCCCGCCATCCGAGACCACGCCCATCAGGTGCGCGGTGCCGCCGCTGGCCTTCAGCCGGTCGATAAATTGCAGCAGGGCAGCATTTTCGAAAAACGAGCCGTCCTCGATGGCCAGGTCGATCTGCCCCAGATCCATCGCCACCACCCGGCCGGCGCCGATATTGGTGTGCCCGACCTCGGAATTGCCCATTTGCCCGCTGGGCAGGCCGACATCCGGACCATGGGTGATCAGCCGCGCGTTGGGGCCGGTCATGATCGCGTCGAAGGCCGGGGTTTTGGCAAGATGGGGCGCGTTGGCTGCGGTATCGTCCGAGATACCCCAGCCGTCCAGAATGCACAGCACCACGGGTTTGGGGGCGGTCATGCGGGGAGACTCCGGTTTGTCTGCTCGCCGGGTGTTCTAGCGGCTCGGCCCGCGAGAGGAAACCGGTTTTCCCGGAGCTGTGGCGGCGGGGTCGCGCGATTTGCGCAGGAAACGGATCGTCCGGCCACGCGCCTGCCTGCAGGATGGGCAGAAAAGGAGGTTCGAGATGATCCGCTTTACCGCCCTGCCCACCGACGAGGTGCGCGCCCTGCAATCCGGTGGCCCTGATGCCTATGGCAACACGCCCGAACGCGCGGTGTCCGATGGTGCCGGAAATCCCTGCCGCCATTGCCTGCAGCAGATCCCCGAAGGCGCGCCGATGCTGATCCTGGCGCATCGGCCGTTTCCGGCGCCGCAGCCCTATGCCGAGACCGGGCCGATCTTCCTCTGTGCCGAACCCTGCCAGCGCGGCGGCGGCACCGAGCTGCCCGCGGCGCTGGCCAGCCCCGATTACCTGATCAAGGGCTATTCGGCGCGGCACCGGATCGTCTATGGCAGCGGCGCGGTGGTGCCCACCGCCACCCTCCCCGCCCGCGCCGCAGCGCTGTTGGCCGATGGGCGGATCGCCTATGTCCACGTCCGGTCGGCGCGCAACAACTGCTATCAGGCGCGCATCGACCGGGCATAGCCCGGCGCTGCGACTCCGCGGCGCGGCGCGAAACGCATTGCGGGGCTTGCGGCAGATGCGGCGCTGGCACATAAACGGCTGCGACCGCAGCCACGAGGACAGCACCGTAATGACCATCGAAGCGCCGGAAACCAAGGTCGTGGACACCTACCGCATCGCCTGCGACGGCGGCGAGGGCGCGCTGGGCCATCCGCGCGTCTGGCTGAGCCTGTCGCATGAAACCGGCTGGGTCGAATGCCCCTATTGCGACTGCAAATACGTGCACCGGGATTTTGAGGGCAAGGTCTGAGCGGAGACTCTGCGGCAAGCGGGCCAGCCGGCGATTGACCGCCCGCCGCTCCGACCCGGCGCGGCAGCCGCCCTTCGCGCGGCCCGGTTTGCAGAGCCTAAACCAGACGATGCACCAGGTGTTCGCCCTCCAGCCCGTCCAGCCGCACCGGGACCGGCTCGGAAAAGCGGTGGTCGCCGCTGTCGCCCACCATCCGACGCGTCGCATCCGAGACCCGGATTTCGCCCGGCGCGGCCAGCGCGGTGATGCGGGCGGCCTTGTTGACGACGGTGCCGAAGAAATCATCCTCGGTCTGCACCAGCCTGCCGGTATGGATGCCGATGCGCAGGGCGATGGCCGGACCGTCCGAGCGCGCGGTGCTCTGTAGGATCGCCCGCGCCGCGTCCAGCGCCTGGCCCGGCTCGGCAAAGCTCGACATGGTGCCGTCGCCCAGCGATTTCACGAACTGTCCGCCGGATTCCTCGATGTGCTGGCGCAGCGCCGCGAAATGCCGGGAGATCTCGGCCGACCACAGCCGGTCACCCATCACCGAGGCCAGGCGCGAGGAATTGACGATATCGGTGAACATGATCGAGGCGAAGCCCTCGCGCTGGTCCAGCGAAAACCCCTCGCGCGCGGCGGCGACCAGATCGGCAATCGCGGTTTGTGCGCTGCCGACAAATTCCATATTCGGGAACGGCACCGAGCCGTGCCGGTGCACGATCTTCCACACCCCGTCCTCCAGCGCGAAGATCAGCGTCGTGCGCACGAAAAAGATTCGTTCGGGCTGGTTGGCGAAGACCAACTCATGCGTCAGGCAGGCCCAGCCGGTGTCGCCGTTTTCAAAGGCCTCGGCAAAGGTTTCCTCGTGTTTGAGAAATGCCGGGATCGCGCCGAAAAAATTGGCGATTCCCTCGCGCACCACCTGACCCGCCCAAAGTTCGCCGTCGCCGGTGCCGACAAAGCGCAGATGCGCGTGTTCGGAGAGCAGGTTGCGCAACTCGATCTGCCGCCGGTGCTGGATGGCGCCGATCCAGCGGCGGGCCACCGCCAGTATTTCCGCAGACGGCCGGGTCATCCGCACCGCACCCGCCGGGGCGGGATTGAACCGAGATTGCCTGCCTGACTGCGCAACCGCCCGCTCCGGAACTCTGCTTCCCCGCGTATCACGTGGCCGAGTTTGGCACGGATCGGGGGATTCGCGATAGGGCGGCGGGTTCGCGGGGCGCCGTGGCTCTGGGCACTGGCATCCGCCCCCGGATCGTGGCAGGACTGCTGCACCAGCGGCACGGGGGATCACGCGTATGACCACATTCGGCAAGGGCTGCCACCTGCACCTGATCGACGGCTCGGCCTTCATCTTTCGCGCCTTCCACGCGCTGCCGCCGCTAACGCGGAAATCCGACGGCCTGCCGATCGGCGCGGTGGCCGGGTTCTGCAACATGATCTTCAAGATGGTCGAGGACAACAAGGGCCCCGACGCGCCCACCCATGTCGCGGTGGTGTTCGACAAGGGCAGCCATACGTTTCGCAACGACATGTATGACCTCTACAAGGCCAATCGCGACGAGATGCCCGAGGATCTGCGGCCGCAGATCCCGCTGACCCGGCGCGCCACCGAGGCGTTCAACATCGCCTGCAAGGAACTGGAGGGCTATGAGGCCGATGACATCATCGCCACGCTGGCCTGCCAGGCGCGCGACGCCGGCGGGCGGGTGACGATCATCAGCTCGGACAAGGACCTGATGCAGCTGGTCGGCGACGGGGTCGAGATGCTGGACGCGATGAAGAACAAGCGCATCGACCGCGATGGCGTGTTCGAGAAATTCGGCGTGTTTCCCGACCGGGTGGTCGATGTACAGGCGCTGGCCGGCGACTCGGTCGACAATGTGCCGGGCGCGCCGGGGATCGGCATCAAGACCGCGGCGCTGCTGATCAACGAATTCGGCTCGCTGGAAGAGCTGCTGGACCGTGCCGGGGAAATCAAGCAGCCCAAGCGCCGCGAGACCCTGATCGAGAAGCGGGAACAGATCGAACTGTCCAAACGGCTGGTGCAGCTGGATTGCGACACGCCGCTGGATTTCACCCTGGACGACCTGGAGGTCCGGACGCCTGACAGCGAGACGCTGATGGCCTTCCTGGCCGAGATGGAATTCCGCACCCTGACCCGCCGGGTGGCCGAGACGCTGGGCGTCGAGGCGCCCGCCATCCCCGAGGCCACGGCCCAGCCCGAGGCCGCGGACAGCGCGGCGCCGGAGATGCCCGAGTTCGACAAGGCGGTCTATGACAGCGTCCGCGACACCGCCGCGCTGGAGAGCTGGATCGCGGCGATCCGCGAACGCGGCTATGTCGCCGTCGATACCGAAACCACCGGGCTGAACGAGATGACCGCCGAGCTGGTCGGCATCTCGCTCTGCGTCGAGCCGGGCCATGCCTGCTATGTCCCGCTGGCGCATAAGGACGGCGCTTCGGACGACCTGTTCGGCTCGGACGCGCTGCTGGAGGGGCAGATCCCGCTGCAGCAGGCGCTGGACCTGCTGAAGCCGGTGCTGGAGGATGACAGCATCCTGAAGATCGGCCAGAACATGAAATACGACGCCAAGATCTTTGCCCGCTACGGGGTGGAGGTGGCGCCGATCGACGACACCATGCTGATGTCCTATGCCATGCATGGCGGTGAACACGGGCATGGCATGGACACGCTGTCCGAGCGCTATCTGGGCCACACGCCGATCCCGATCAAGCCGTTGCTGGGCTCGGGTAAATCGGCGATCACCTTCGACCGGGTGCCACTGGACCAGGCGGTGACCTATGCCGCCGAGGATGCCGACATCACCCTGCGGCTGTGGCAGATCTTCAAGCCGCAGCTGCACCGCGCCCGCGTCACCACCGTGTACGAAACGCTGGAACGGCCGCTGGTGCCGGTGCTGAAGCAGATGGAAATGCACGGCATCCGCGTCGACCGGGACACGCTGAGCCGGATGTCGAACGCCTTTGCCCAGAAGATGGCCGGGCTGGAGCACGAGATTCACCAGCTGGCCGGCGAAGAGTTCAACGTGGGCAGCCCCAAGCAGCTGGGCGAGATCCTGTTCGACCGGATGGGCCTGCCCGGCGGCAAGCGCGGCAAGACCGGCGCCTATGCCACCGGGGTCGATGTGCTGGAGGATCTGGCCACCGAACATGACCTGCCGGCGCGGGTGCTGGACTGGCGGCAATTGTCCAAGCTGAAATCGACCTATACCGACGCGCTGCAAACCCATATCAACGCCGAAACCGGCCGGGTGCATACCTCGTATTCCATCGCCGGGGCCAATACCGGGCGGCTGGCCTCGACCGATCCGAACCTGCAGAACATCCCGGTGCGCACCGAAGAGGGCCGCCGCATCCGCGAGGCTTTTGTCGCCGCGCCGGGCAATGTGCTGGTCAGCCTGGACTATTCCCAGATCGAGCTGCGCATCCTCGCCCATGTCGCCGATATCGCCGAGCTGAAACAGGCTTTTGCCGACGGGCTGGACATTCACGCGCTGACCGCGTCAGAAATGTTCGACGTGCCCCTGGACCAGATGACGCCCGAGATCCGGCGCCGTGCCAAGGCGATCAATTTCGGGGTGATCTACGGCATTTCAGGCTTTGGCCTGGCCCGCAACCTGCGCATCCCGCGGGCCGAGGCGCAGGGCTTTATCGACCGTTATTTCGAACGCTTCCCCGGCATCAAGACCTATATGGACGACACCATCGCCTTCGCCAAGGAACACGGGTTTGTCAAAACCCTGTTCGGCCGGGTGATCCACACGCCCGAGATCAACGCCAAGGGGCCGCATGCCGGCTTTGCCCGCCGCGCCGCGATCAACGCGCCGATCCAGGGCACCGCCGCCGACGTGATCCGCCGGGCGATGATCCGGATGCCCGAGGCGATCGACGGGATGCCGGCCAAGATGCTGTTGCAGGTGCATGACGAATTGCTGTTCGAGGTGGCCGAAGACGCCGCCGAGGACACCATCGCGCGGGCCAAGACGGTGATGGAAAGCGCCGCCGACCCGGCGGTGAAACTGGCGGTGCCGCTGATCGTCGATGCCGGCCAGGGCGCCAACTGGGCCGAGGCGCATTAAGGCGCGCCCCGCGCCGTGGCGGCGAGCCGGTGCCGGTTATCCCGCGTCGCGCAGCACTTCCAGAAAGGCGGCGCCGAACCGTTCGGCACGCCGTTCACCCAGCAGGCGGGCCAGCGTGCCTTCATCGGCGGTGCCAAGCTGGGCCACCTTGGCCAGCTGCGCGGCGGAACAGCTGAGCGGTTTGTCGATGCCGTCGCTGCCGCGTGACAGCGCCGCCTGCGCCTCCAGCAGCCGGTCGTAAAGCGCGCCTTCGCTGCGCCCGGCCAGGCGGCGCCGGGCCGGATGCAGCTCTTCCGCCGCGCCGGTGATCACCGCCAGGAACTCGGCGCCGTAGCGTTCCAGCTTTTTCGCGCCGACCCCGCCGATGCGCGCCATCTGGTCCAGCGTGGTGGGCCGCTGTTCGGCCATCTCGATCAGGGTGCGGTCGTTAAAGATGATATAGGCGGGAACCGAGGCCGCCTCGGCCAGGGCGCGGCGCTTGGCCTTGAGCGTCGACAGCAGCGGCGCGTCCTCGTCCGACACCAGCGCCTTGACCGCAGGGCGGCGGG
The DNA here is from genome assembly GCF_002786325.1 of Pseudooceanicola lipolyticus. GTDB lineage: Bacteria > Pseudomonadota > Alphaproteobacteria > Rhodobacterales > Rhodobacteraceae > Pseudooceanicola_C > Pseudooceanicola_C lipolyticus. The sequence continues at coordinate 6,882 of NZ_PGTB01000027.1, forward strand.
TGGCGGATTTCGCCAGCACGTCCTTGCGCAGCCGGATCTCGGCCTCGCCGCGCAGGATCGGCCGCGCGGCCTCGGTCATGCGCAGGGCGCCATGGCGTTCCGGATCGGGGCGCACCAGGTCGTGGCCCATCATCTGCCGGAACACCGCCTGCCACTGGCGGCGGTCATATTCGGTGCCGACGCCAAAGGTCGGCAGTTCGTCATGGCGGCGGGCGCGGATCTTGTCGGTCTGGGTGCCGGTCAGGATGTCGATCAGGTGGCCGGACCCGAAATATTCGCCTGTGCGCAGGATCGCCGACAGCGCCTTGCGCACCGCGGTGGTGCCGTCGAACAGCTCGGGCGGGGTGTCGCACAGGTCGCAATGGCCGCAGGGCGCCGGCTCTTCGCCGAAATAGGCCAGCAGGGTCTTGCGGCGGCAATCCAGCGCTTCGGCCAGGCCCAGCAGGGCATTCAGCCGGCCGTGATCGGCGGCGCGGCGTTCCGGTGGCGCCAGCCCCTCGTCGATCTGCGACCGGCGCAGGCGGATGTCGTCGGGGCCGTACAGCGTGAGCGTTTCCGCCGGGCCGCCATCGCGCCCGGCGCGGCCGATCTCCTGGTAATAGGCCTCGATGCTCTTGGGCAGGTCGGCATGGGCAACCCAGCGGATGTCGGGCTTGTCCACGCCCATCCCGAAGGCGACGGTGGCGACCACGATCAGCCCGTCTTCGCGCTGAAAACGGGTCTCGACGATGCGCCGGTCCTCGGCCTCCATGCCGCCGTGATAATGGCAGGCGGTGTGGCCCTCGTCGCGCAGCGCCTTGGCCAGCGTCTCGGTCTTGGCGCGGGTGCCGCAATAGACGATGCCGGACTGGCCGCGGCGGGCGGCGGCAAAGGCGAGGATTTGCTGGCGCGGGTTGTTCTTGGCGGCGAAGGCAAGGTGGATATTGGGCCGGTCAAAGCCGTGCAGAAAGGTGTCGGGCGCGGTGCCGTCGAACAGTTTCTCGACGATCTCGGCCTGGGTTTCGGCGTCGGCGGTGGCGGTGAAGGCGGCCAGCGGCACGTTCAGCGCGCGCCGCAATTCGCCGATGCGCAGGTAGTCGGGGCGGAAATCATGGCCCCATTGGCTGACGCAATGGGCCTCGTCCACCGCGATCAGCGAGACGCCGATGCGGCGCAGCATCGCCATGGCCGAGCCGGCCAGCCGTTCCGGTGCGAGGTAGAGCAGTTTCAGCCGCCCCTGTTCCAGCGCCGCCCAGACCGCCTCGGTTTCTTCCGGGGTGTTGCCCGAGGTCAGCGCGCCGGCCTCGACCCCGGCCTCTTGCAGGGCGCGGACCTGGTCGCGCATCAGCGCGATCAGCGGCGAGATCACCACGGTGACGCCGTCGCGCAGCATCGCGGGCAGCTGGAAGCACAGCGATTTGCCGCCGCCGGTCGGCATGATCGCCAGCACGTTGCGCCCGGCGGCCACCGCCTCGACAATTTCGGCCTGGCCGGGGCGGAAGGCGTCGAATCCGAAGACATCGCGCAACAGCGCATCGGCGGCGGGCATCGGGAGGGTGGCCTCGTTCTGGGTCTGACTGCTCTAGGCCCGCACCTTCACATACTAAGAATCGGTGAACAAGGCCCGGAGGACCACATATCTAGTAGAACGCGCCGATATTGTTCATGAGGATGATCCGCAGGGCCGCGACCGCGATCAGCACCACCAGCGGCGCCAGGTCGATGCCCCCCATTTCCGGCAGCAGCCGGCGCACCGGCGCATAGATCGGCTCCAGCAACCGTTGCAGACCCTCCCAGATCTGGCGCACCAGCGGCTGGTGCAGGTTCAGCACCTGGAAGTTGATCAGCCAGCTCATGATCACATGCGCGATGATGATGAACCAGACGATGTTCAGGATCAGCATCAGAATCTGGAAAAGTGACACCATCGGCCGGCCCCCTGTGCAAACGCTTTTCACCTAAGGATCGATGCCGCAAAGAGCAAGCCCCGCCGCGACTTAAACCGCGACCTAAAGCTTGATTGAATCCGCCGGCCCTGTTCTATCTGGGCACGAAAACGGGCAAGAGGCGGGCATGGCAGGGATTTCGCGGCGCAAGCGCATCTGGGGCTGGTGGTTTTTCGACTGGGCCAGCCAGCCCTACCACACACTGCTGGTGACCTTCATATTCGGCCCCTATTTCGCCGGGGTCGCCGCCGAATATTTCCTCACCACCGGCCTAGACGAACAGGCGGCGGATGCGCGGGCGCAAAGCGTCTGGTCGCTGTGCCTGGCGGTGACCGGGCTGATCATCGGCTTTGGCGCGCCGCTGATCGGGGCGCTGGCCGATATCACCGGACGGCGGATGCCCTGGATCATGGCGTTTTCGCTGATGTATGTGGTGGGCGCCTTCGGGCTGTGGTGGACCCTGCCGGACGCCTCGACCATGTGGGCGATGCTGATCCTGTTCGGCATCGGCTTTGTCGGCGCGGAATACGCGCTGATCTTCATCAACGCGCAATTGCCCGACTTGGGCAGCCAGCAGGAGATCGGCAAGATCTCGGGCTCGGGCTTTGCCTTTGGCTATCTCGGCGGGCTGGTGTCGCTGGCGCTGATGCTGGCGCTGTTTGTCGAACAGGGCAATGGCAAGACGCTGGCCGGGCTGGACCCGGTGCTGGGCCTGGACCCGGCGGCCTCGGAAGGCACCCGGTCGGTCGGGCCGTTCACCGCGATCTGGTTCGCGGTGTTCATGATCCCCTATTTCCTGTGGTTCCGCGACCCGCCCCGCAGCGGCCGGCGCGCCAGTTTTACCGCGGCGCTGCGGCTGGTGATCGACTCGATCACCGCGCTGCGACAAAGGATCAGCCTGGCCGCCTATCTCGGCTCGTCGATGTTTTACCGCGACGCGCTGAACGGGCTGTATGGCTTTGGCGGCGTTTACGCGCGGCTGGTGCTGAACTGGGAACTGACCGCCATCGGCATCTTCGGCATCGTCGCGTTGATCTCGTCGGCACTGTTTTCATGGGTTGGCGGCCGGCTGGACACCCGGTTTGGGCCGAAACCGGTGATCACCGGCTCGATCTGGGTGCTGATCCTGGTCTGCGTGGTGATCGTGTCGATGTCGCGCGAGGCGATCTTTGGCATCGCGCTGGAACCCGGCTCTAACCTGCCGGATCTGGTGTTTTTCGGCTGTGGCGTGCTGATCGGCGGAATGGGCGGCATGCTGCAATCGGCGAGCCGTTCGCTGATGGTGCGCCATGCCGACCCCGAGGCGCCGACCGAGTCCTTCGGGCTGTACGGCCTGTCCGGCCGGGCCACCGCCTTTGTCGCGCCGGCGCTGATCGGGCTGGTCACCGCGGCAAGCGGAAATGCGCGCCTGGGCGTGTCGCCGGTGATCGGGCTTTTCGTGATCGGGCTGGTTCTGCTAGTCTGGGTCAAAGCCGAAGGAGACCGGACCCGATGACCCTTGCGCGCCTGTTTGCCTGCCTGATGCTGGTTGTGACATTGGCCGCCCCTGCGGGCGCGCAGACCCTGGCCAAGCAGCTGTTCGGCGCCAAGGACTCCGCCTCGGAGCATCGACCGGCGGCGATTGGCAGCTATGCCAAGGGCTGCGCCGCGGGGGCGGTGCAACTGCCGGAAACCGGGCCGACCTGGCAGGCGATGCGGCTGAGCCGCAACCGCAACTGGGGGCTGCCCGACACCATCGATTTCATCACCGATCTCAGCCGCTTTGCCGCCCGTCTGCCGGGCTGGAACGGGCTCTACGTGGGCGATATCAGCCAGCCGCGCGGCGGACCGATGCTGTCGGGCCACCGCAGCCACCAGTTGGGGCTGGATGCCGATATCTGGATGCTGCCGGGCACCCGCATGGACCTGTCGCGCCAGCAGCGCGAGAATATCTCGTCGATTTCACTGCGCCGCGCCAATGGCGCCTATGTCAATGACAACTGGACGCGCCAGCATCACGAGCTGCTGAAGGCGGCGGCCAGTGACAGGCGCGTGGCGCGGATCTTCGTGTTTCCCGGTGCCAAGGTGCAGATGTGCAAGGATGAGACCGGCAACCGCCGCTGGCTGCGCAAGATCCGGCCGTGGTGGGGGCATCACTATCACTTTCACGTCCGCCTGAGCTGTCCGCGCGGCATGCGCGCTTGTGTCGACCAGACGCCGCCGCCGCCCGGCGATGGCTGTGACGAGGCACAGGCCTGGGTCAACAACATCCTGAACCCGCCGCCGCCCGATCCCAACGCGCCCAAGCCGGCACCGCGCCGCGAATACGTGCTGGCCGATCTGCCGGACCAATGCGCGGCGGTGCTGCAGGACTGATCGCAGCCCCTGCCACGCTGCCCCTTGCCAAGATGATGCGAACCGGCTACGAGCCGCGCTGCTCTGGCGCCGTGCCGGGGCCAAGTCGCCGCAACCTTGTCAAAACGGGCATGATCAGATGAACCGCACCCATATTCCCGGCATTCTTGCCATGGCCGCCATTGTCGTGGCCTCCAACATTCTCGTCCAGTTCCTGTTCGGCCAATGGCTGACCTGGGGCGCCTTTACCTATCCGCTGGCCTTCCTGGTGACCGACGTGATGAACCGCGTCTATGGTGCCGGCCCGGCGCGGCGCGTGGTGTTCGCCGGTTTCCTGACCGGGGTGATCTGTTCGCTGATCGGCACCCAGATCATGGGCGAATTCGGGCCGCTGGTGACGTTGCGCATCGCGCTGGGCTCGGGCCTGGCCTTCCTGGTGGCGCAACTGCTGGACATCTCGGTGTTTTCGGCCCTGCGCGGCGGCCGCTGGTGGCGCGCGCCGCTGGTGTCGACGCTGGTGGGCTCGTCGGTGGATACCGCGCTGTTTTTCACCATCGCGTTTTCCACCTGGCTGAGCGCGCTGGAGCCCGGCAACGATGTCAGCTGGGCCAACGAGGCGCTGCCGCTGCTGGGCGCCGGACCGGTGGCGCCGCTCTGGGTGTCGCTGGCGGTGGCGGACTGGGCGGTGAAACTGTCGCTGGCGCTGCTGGCGCTGATCCCCTTCCGGCTGATCGTGCGGCGGTTGCAGCCCAGCCTGGCCTGACAGGCCGCGCCCCAAAGCCGGGGCGCGGTGCCGGCCGCAACGACCCTTAGAGAAACAGGAAATCGTCGTAATAGCCGGTATAGTCGAAAGGATTGACCAGCTCGACAAAATCCTCGCGCGTCAGGTCCGAGGCGGCGACCTTGTTCAGCAGCGCCAGGTCGTTGCCGTCATGCGAGATCATCGCGCCATTGGCGGTGTCGCGAATGCTGAGATCGGAAAACACCAGGTTGTCGCTGTTCGTTCCGCCAAGGACAAAATCGAATCCGATCAGCCCGAGGAAATCCTCGCCATCCTTGAAATCGCGGATGCGCACGAAGTTTTCGCCGCCGAGGCCGGTGAAGGACAACGCCTCCAGCACGAACAGATCCTTGCCCTTGCCGCCTTTCATGTCGTCGCGTTCGGGGGTGAAGGCGCCGAAACCGGCGCTGCCGACCAGGATATCGTCGCCACCGCCGCCGTTCAGCTTGTCATCGCCGGTGCCGCCGATCAGCAGGTCGTTGCCGCCCCGGCCCAACAGCAGGTCATTGTCGGCGCCGCCATCGAGGTGATCGCCCTTGCCGCCACCGCCGATCTTGTCATTGCCGCCGCCGCCGTGGATCTGCGCCACCACCCCGCCCAGGCCGACGCGGAAATTGTCATTGCCCTCGGTGCCCAGCAACACCTCGATATTGCGCAGCGTGTCGACATCGCCATTCGGCTTCTCGATCATCCGGACGGCGCCGGACTTGGTCATCTTCAGCCCCCCCGAGAGGGCCGCATAGGACACCGAGTCATAAGTGTTGCCGCCGAAATAGCTGTCATTCCCCATCGAGGCATAGACCGTGTTGGCAGAATCGTTGAGGCGGAAGATATCGTCGTGCCGGCTGCCCCCCAGCGAGGTCGCGTAGACCGGAACCGTCTTGGTGGTGCTGCCCTCGATGGTGATGTCATAGCGCAGATCGTCCAGCAGTTTGTCCAGCTTGGCGCTGGCGCCGCTGGTTTTGAGATAGCTGGAAAAGGCATCGACAACCGCCTTTTGGGTGACCGCGCCGGCTTCGAAATCGGCCTCGATCAGCGTTTTGGTCGCCCCCGCATCCGGCCCGGTGATGGTAAAGCCGGTGGCAAAGCCGCCGGCACTGGTCACCGTCACTTCCATTCCCGAAAAGGCATCGGTGAACTTGGTGCTGCTGCCCGAAGTCGATTGGGTTGTCGCGCCCCGCAGCGCCTGCGCCAGGATGCTTTCCCAAGCGGTGGAGTAAGTTAAGCGCATGATCGCTTCTTCCTGAAGCGTCAAGGTAAGTGTGCTGACCATCTTGGCCCCCCTTAAAATATTGAATCGGCGTAAAATATTCGCTGCGCCGTGCGTGCAGCCTCTCACGCCGCCCGGTACCGGTCAATCATTCCGGCATCGGATGCGGGCTGCGGCCCGGACTCCCCGCTGCCTCAATCTTAGGCAATTTCGGCACAGCCCGGCGGCGATGTGATGCTGGGGCGGGAAATTTCATTTGACTGACTGGCCGGCATCGTCAAACTGATCTCAACAGCAACCCAAAGAAAGGAGGTGATCCAGTGTCGAGAAAGGTATTGGAGAAAGGTGTCGGGACAAGACAGGAGGCCACCTGCTGAGGCAGCCCTGGGCGGTTCGGCCGCCTGTACCTGATCTGGACCAGGTCTAACCGACCCCACCTCCAGGAAACTTTCGATAAGGGCCGCTCCGTTTCGGGGCGGCCCTTTTTGACGGCTCGTCAATGGGTTACACTTTCGCCATGTTACGCATCACCGATCAGATCGCGCTGGCCGACTGGGAACTGACGGAACAGTTCATCCGCGCCTCGGGGCCGGGCGGGCAGAATGTGAACAAGGTCTCGACCGCGGTCGAGCTGCGCTTTGAGGCGGCACGCTCGCCGCATCTGCCGGGCCCGGTGAAAACCCGGCTGAAACGGCTGGCCGGGCGGCGCTGGACCCAGGAGGGCGCCATCGTGATCCGCTGCGACGAAACCCGCAGCCAGGCCCGCAACCGCGAAATCGCCCGCGACCGCCTGGTCGAGCTGATCCGCGCCGCGCTGGTCAAGCCGCGCCGCCGCATCCCGACCAAGCCGACCCGCGCCTCGATCCGCCGCAGGCTTGACGAAAAGACCCGCCGGGGTGACATAAAGGCGCTCAGGGGGCCGGTGAAAGACAGCTGAGCCCCGCAGATAGTCGGGAAGGACAGCCATGCGACTGAACGGAAAAACCGCCATCGTCACCGGCGGCGCCTCGGGCTTTGGCGCCGGCATCGTGCGCAAGTTCGTCGAGGAAGGCGCGCAGGTGATGATCGCCGATCTCAACCTTGAGGGCGCCGAGGCGCTGGCGGGCGAACTGGGCGCGGCGGCGCGGGCGCAGCAGGTCGATGTCTCGTCCGCCACCTCGGTTGCGGCCATGGCCGAAGCGGCGCTGGCCGCCTTTGGCGATCTCGACATCCTGGTCAACAATGCCGGGATCACCCACCTGCCCAAGCCGATGGACACGGTCACCGAAGAGGAATTCGACCGGGTCTATGCGGTGAACATGAAATCGGTCTACCTGACCGCGCAGGCACTGGTGCCGGGGATGAAGGCGCGCGGCCGTGGCGCCATCCTCAATGTCGCCTCCACCGCCGGGCTGTCGCCGCGACCGCGGCTGAGCTGGTACAACGCCTCCAAGGGCTGGATGATCACCGCCACCAAGGCGATGGCGGTCGAACTGGCGCCCGAGGGCGTGCGCGTCAACGCGATCTGCCCGGTGGCCGGCGAAACGCCGCTGCTGAAATCCTTCATGGGCGAGGACACGCCCGAGACGCGCGCCAAGTTCCTCGCCACTATCCCCATCGGCCGGTTCTCGACGCCGCAGGACATGGGCAATACCGCCTGCTTCCTTTGTTCGGACGAGGCCGGCATGATCACCGGCACCGCGCTGGAAGTTGATGGCGGCCGCTGCATCTGATCCGGTGGCCGCGGCGGCCCCGGCTTTGCCGCTTGCGCTCAATGCTCCGCAGGTGAAGGCGGCGCGCGCAACCGCACGCAGTGCCAGAAGGAATGCGCCGCAGGCGCGCAATTTAGCAACGGAGAGCGCCCGCGCATGATCCCCGGCCCAAGGAACCTGATCACCGATATTTCCGGCCTTTCGGTCGGCAACGCCCAGGATGGCGTGCTCAAATCCGGGGTTACCGTGCTGACCGCCGAGACCCCGTTTACCGCCTCGGTCCATGTCATGGGCGGCGCGCCCGGCAGCCGTGAAACCGACCTGCTGGCACCGGACAAGACGGTGGCGGCGGTGGATGCGCTGGTGCTGTCGGGCGGCTCGGCCTATGGGCTTGATGCCTGTTCCGGCGTCACCGACGGGCTGCGCGCGCAGGGGCGCGGCTATCGCATCGGCCCGGCGGTGATTCCGCTGGTGCCCGGCGCGATCATTTTCGACCTGCTGAATGGCGGCGACAAGGACTGGCAGGACAATCCCTATCGCGCGCTGGGCCGGGCGGCGCTGGAGGCGGCGGGCCCCGACTTTGCGCTGGGCACCGCCGGGGCCGGCACCGGCGCACTCAGCGCGATGCTGAAAGGCGGGCTCGGCTCGGCCTCGCTGGTGCTGGAAGAGGGCATCACCGTGGGCGCCCTGGTGGCCGCCAACCCGGTGGGCAGCGTCACCACCCCGGGCGATCGGCATTTCTGGGCCGCGCCTTATGAGATCGGTGCGGAATTCGGCGGGCTGGGGCCGGATCCGCAGGCCGGGCTGGGCCGTGCGCTGGAGAGCCGCAAGGCGGCGCTGTTGCAGGCGGCGGGCGAGACGCGCGCCAACACCACCATTGCCATCGTCGCCACCGATGCGGCACTGAGCAAGGCGGAATGCCACCGGCTGGCCACCGCCGCGCATGACGGCATCGCCCGCGCCACGTTGCCGGCGCATACGCCCGGCGATGGCGACCTGGTTTTTGCGTTGTCCACCGCGGCGCACAAGCCGGAATTGCCTGAACAGAGCCTGTTTCGCATCGGTCATGCCGCGTCGCTCTGCCTGGCGCGGGCGATTGCGCGGGCGGTCTACCTGGCCAGCCCGGCCCCGGGTGACCTGTTGCCCTGCTGGGCCGATGGCGCGGCAAATCGTGGCAGTTGACTTGGGCCGCGGCGCCGCCAGGTAATGGCCCCGACCGCGCAAGCTGTTTGATGAGGGTAAGATGACGCGTATTTTGGCACTGATGTGCACCGCGCTTCTGGCGGCAGGCCCGGCGCCGGCCGCCGAGTCCGGCGGTGACGCCGCCAAGGGCGAGGCCGAGTTCCGCAAATGCCGCGCCTGCCATTCGATTGTCGGTGGCGATGGCGAGGTGATTTTCCGCGGCGGCCGCAACGGGCCGAACCTGTGGGGCGTGGCCGGGCGCCAGGCCGGCAGCCTTGCCGATTTTAACTACAGCCCCGACATGGTCCGGGCGGGTGAGGCCGGGCTGGTCTGGTCCGAGGCGGAATTCCGCCGCTATACCCAGGATCCGCGCGGCTATCTCGGCGATTATCTGGGCGATGACGGGGCCAAATCCTACATGACCTTCCGGCTGAAATCCGGGGCCGAGGATATCTGGGCCTATCTGGTCAGCGTTGGCCCGGACGCCGCCGGCGAATGAGGCGAAACCCGGCGGCAGGCGGGCTGCGGCCTTTTGCATCCTGTTGCCGGTCGCGCCGGTCGGGTACACGAGGTGCAATCCCGCAACCGTGGTAACCTGTTCCCCGCGCAGGGGTGTGTGACATGAGCGAACTGATCCAGGCCTGGGACAATGGCACCCTGGTCCCGACCGAAAAACTTGCAGCCCATCGTGACGGCCGGAGGCACCGGGCGGTGTCGGTTTTCGTGTTTCGCGGCGCCGAGATCCTGCTGCAGCGCCGCGCCCTGGGCAAGTACCACACGCCGGGCCTGTGGGCGAATACCTGCTGCACCCATCCCGGCTGGGGCGAAGAGCCCAGCGACTGCGCCGTGCGGCGGCTGAACCAGGAACTGGGGATCACCGGGCTGTATCCCGAATACCGCCACCAGCTGGAATACCGTGCCGATGTCGGCGGCGGCATGATCGAACACGAAGTGGTCGACGTGTTCCTGGCCCATGCGCGGCGCGACCTGCAGGTCACGCCCAACCCGGACGAGGTGATGGAGATCCGCTGGACCGGCTATCACGACCTGCTGGCCGAAGTCGCCCGCCACCCCGAACGGTTCACCCCCTGGCTGAAGATCTACCTGGACGGCCATGCCGACCAGATCTTCGGCCCCGACCTGATCATGGCCAGCCAGCGCTGATCGCGCCGCCGCTGCGCCGTTACACCCCGATTGCCGCCGCCACCGCCCGTTTCCAGCGGGCATAGCGGCGGTCGCGGGTTGCGTCATCGGATCCCGGGTCGAACCGGCGGTCCAGTGCCCAGGTTGCGGCAAATTCCGCCGCGCCGGGATAGACCCCGGCCTGCATCCCGGCCAGCCAGGCGGCGCCCAGCGCGGTGGTTTCCTGCATCACCGGCCGGTCCACTGGCGCGCCCAGCAGGTCGGACAGGCTCTGCATCGTCCAGTCACTGGCGCTCATCCCGCCATCGACGCGCAGCACGGTATCGGCCTCGGCGCTCCAGTCCGCGCGCATCGCCTGCCACAGGTCGCGGGTCTGGAAGGCAACGCTTTCCAGCGCCGCCCTGGAGAATTCCGCCGGGCCGGTGGCGCGGGTCAGCCCGAAGATCGCGCCGCGGCAGTCGGGCTCCCAATAAGGCGCTCCGAGGCCGGTGAAGGCGGGCACGATCAGCACGTCCTGCGCCGGATCGGCCTGTTCGGCCAGTTCGCCCGAGCGCGCGGCGCTGTCGATGAGGCCCATGGCGTCGCGCAGCCATTGCACCACCGCCCCGGCGATGAAGATCGAGCCTTCCAGCGCATAGGTCGGCCGCCCGTCCAGCTGGTAGGCGATGGTGGTCAGCAGCCGGTTCTGCGATGTCACCGGCTGATCGCCGGTGTTCAGCAGCGCGAAACAACCGGTGCCATAGGTCGCTTTCATCATCCCGGGGGCAAAGCAGGCCTGGCCCAGCGTCGCCGCCTGCTGGTCGCCCGCGACGCCAAGGATCGGGATGGCACCGCCGAACAGGGTGGTTTCGCCAAAGGGCGCGGCGCAGTCCCGCACCTCGGGCAGCATGGCCATGGGGATGTCCAGCAGGTCGCAGATCTCGCGACTCCAGGTGCCCTTGTGAATGTCGAACAGCAGGGTGCGCGCGGCGTTGGTGGCATCGGTGGCATGGATCTGGCCGCCGGTCAGCCGCCAGATCAGGAAACTGTCGATGGTGCCGAACAGCAGCTGGCCCTTCGCGGCGCGTGCGCGTGCGCCCTCGACCTGGTCGAGCAGCCATTTTACCTTGGTTCCGGAAAAATAAGGGTCCAGCAGCAGGCCGGTTTGCGCGGTGATGCCGGCTTCGTGCCCGGCCGCCTTGAGATCGGCGCAGAGCGAGGCGGTGCGCCGGTCCTGCCAGACGATGGCCCGGTGCAGCGGCTGGCCCGACTCGCGGTCCCAGATCACCGTGGTTTCGCGCTGATTGGTGATGCCGATCCCGGCGATGTCCCCGGCGCTCAGCCCGGCAGAGGCCAGCACCTCGCGGCAGACCGTCAGCGTGGTCTGCCAGATTTCCTCGGCATCGTGTTCGACCCAGCCGGCCTGCGGGAAATGCTGGGTGAACTCGCGCTGTGCGATGCCGGCGGGGCGCATCCTGGCATCGAACAGAATGGCCCGAGTCGAGGTGGTTCCCTGGTCGATGGCCAGAATATGGGTCATGCGCGGCTCCTCCCCGGTGACTTGCGCGCTCCAGCTTAGACCTAGCGTGCCGGTGACGGCCAGCCCCCGACTTGCGTGGGCGGGCGCATTAATCGCTTGTATCGAAACCAATATCGGCCAAGACTGAGAGACAGACCGCCGGTAAACGGCGCGCAGATTCATTGACCGGGAGTGTCGCCATGACCAAATTCACAAAGCTGGCCCTTGCCAGCGCCATCGCTGTGGCCGCGGGGCTGGGCGCCGCGCAGGCGCAGACCGAAATCACCGTGGCCATGCAGCTGGAGCCGCCGCATCTGGACCCGACCAGCGCCGCCGCGCAGGCGATCGATTCGGTGCTGTATTCCAACGTGTTCGAAGGGCTGACCCGGTTCATGGGCGATGGCTCGGTGGTGCCGGGGCTGGCGAAAAGCTGGGACATCTCGGAGGACGGGCTGGTTTACACCTTCCACCTGCAGGACGGGGTGACCTTTCACGACGGCACCACGATGGATGCCGAGGACGTGAAATTCTCGCTGGACCGCGCCCGCGCCGAGGACAGCCAGAACGCGCAGAAGGCGCTGTTTGCCTCGATCGACACGGTCGAGGTGGTCGATCCGCTGACCGTGGCGATCACGCTGAAAGAGCCCAACGGGCTGTTCCTGTTCAACATGGCCTGGGGCGACGCGGTGATCGTTGCCCCCGAAAGCATTGACGATATCAAGACCAATCCGGTGGGCACCGGCGCGTTCAAATTCGTGAACTGGACCCAGGGCGACAGCCTGCAGCTGGAGCGCAACCCGGATTACTGGGGTGAGGCGCCGGTGCTGGAACAGGCGACCTTCCGCTTTATCGCCGATCCCACCGCGGCCTTTGCCGCGGTGATGGCCGAGGATGTCGATGTCTTCGCCGGTTTCCCGGCGCCGGAGAACCTGCCGCAATTCGAAGCGGATCCGCGGTTCCAGGTGCTGGTGGGCTCGACCGAGGGCGAAACCATCCTGGCGATCAACAACAAGCAGCCGCCCTTCGACAATGTGAAGGTGCGCCAGGCGGTGGCCCATGCCATCGACCGGCAGGCGATCATCGATGGCGCGATGTTCGGCTATGGCACGCCGATCGGCACCCATTTCGCGCCGCACAACCCGGCCTATACCGACCTGACCGGGCAGTCCGGCTTTGATCCGGAGAAATCCAAGGCGCTGCTGTCCGAGGCCGGGTTTGCCGACGGCTTCGAAACCACGCTGCACCTGCCGCCGCCGTCCTATGCCCGGCGCGGTGGCGAGATCATTGCCGCGCAGCTGGCCGAGGTGGGCATCACCGCCGAGATCATCAACGTGGAATGGGCGCAATGGCTGGAATCGGTGTTCAACGGCAAGAATTTCGGCCTGACCATCGTCAGCCATACCGAGCCGATGGATATCGGCATCTATGCCCGGCCGGATTACTACTTCCAATATGACAACCCGGACTTCCAGGCGCTGATGGACGAGCTGAACAAGACCACCGACCCCGACCAGCGCACCGAGATGCTGCAGACCGCGCAGAAGATGATCGCCGACGACTATGTCAACGGCTTCCTGTTCGAACTGGCCTATCCGACGGTGGCCAAGGCCGGGATCAAGGGCCTGTGGAAGGACCTGCCCACCGCCGCGGTGGATCTGACGGCGGTCAGCTGGGAATAAACGGCTCTACCTTGATGAAGGGCCCCGGATTCTGGGGCCCTTTTTTTGTTTTCTCCCGTGCGCTATGGACCATGTCCGCGCACAATCCTAACGTGACCTCATGCAACGCTATGCCCTCAAACGGTTTCTGTCGCTGATCGTCAGCCTGGCGGTGGCCTCGCTGGTGATCTTCCTGGTGATCGAGGTGGCGCCGGGCGATCCCGCCAGTTTCATGCTGGGCATCAATGCCCAGCCCGATACGGTGGCGGCGCTGCGGGCCGAGCTGGGGCTGGATGTGCCGAAATGGCAGCGTTACCTGGACTGGGTCGGCGGCATGCTGCGCGGCGATTTCGGCACTTCCTATACCTATCGCACGCCGGTGGCCGGGATGATCGCCGACCGGCTGGCGGTGTCGGGGCCGCTGGCACTCTATGCGCTGGCGCTGTCGACCCTGATCGCCTTTCCCGCCGGGATCTATGCCGCCGCGCGCCGGGGCAAGGCGGGGGATGTGGCGGTGATGGGGGCGACGCAGCTGGGCGTCGCGATCCCGAATTTCTGGTTTGCAATGATGCTGGTGCTGGTCTTTGCCATCAACCTGCGCTGGTTCGGCGCCGGCGGCTTTGCCGGCTGGGACAAGGGCGCGTTTGCGGCGATGAAATCGCTGACGCTGCCGGCCATCGCGCTGGCGCTGCCGCAGGCGGCGATCCTGGCGCGGGTCATGCGCTCGGCCCTGCTGGATATTCTGGGCGAGGATTTCATGCGCACCGCGCGCGCAAAGGGGCTGAGCCGGCGGCAGGCGCTGTGGCGGCACGGGGTGCGCAACGCGATGATCCCGGTGCTGACCATCATCGGGCTGCAATTTTCCTTCCTGCTGGCCGGTGGCATCATCATCGAGAACGTGTTCTTCCTGCCCGGCCTGGGGCGGCTGATCTTCCAGGCGATCAATTCGCGCGACCTGATCGTGGTGGAATCGGTGGTGATGCTGCTGGTTTTCGCGGTGATCGCGGTGAATTTCCTGGTCGACCTGACCTATGCCGCGGTTGACCCGCGGCTGAGGGCGCGCACATGAATCGCAACCTGATCCTGGGCGGGGCGCTGTCCTCGCTGTTCATCTTTGCCGCGCTGCTGTCCTTCCTGTGGACGCCGTTTGACCACACGGCGATGAACATCCCGGCAAAGTTCCAGACGCCCGGCCCGGTGCACTGGTTCGGCACCGATCATTTCGGGCGCGACATCTTTTCGATGATCATGGTGGGCGCCCGCACCTCGATTGCCGTGGCGCTGGTGGCGGTGGGCATCGGCATCACCCTGGGCGTGCCCCTGGGCCTCGCGGCGGCGGCGCGCAAGGGATCCTATCTGGACGAGCTGATCATGCGCGGCAATGACCTGGTCTTTGCCTTCCCCTCGCTGGTGATCGCCATCCTGATCACCGCGGTGTTCGGCGCCGGGGCGGTGAACGCGATCATCGCCATCGGCATCTTCAATATCCCGGTATTTGCCCGCATCACCCGTGGCGCGGCGCTGAGCCTGTGGGAGCGGGAATTCATCATGGCGGCGCGGGTGGCGGGAAAATCGGCGGCGCGGATCTCGGTGGAACATATCCTGCCCAATGTCACCAACCTGCTGATCGTGCAGGGGACCATTCAGTTTTCGCTCGCGATCCTGGCCGAGGCCGGGCTGAGCTATATCGGGCTGGGTGCGCAGCCGCCGACGCCGTCCTGGGGCCGGATGCTGGCCGATGCGCAGACCATGGTGGCAATTGCCCCGCACCTGGCGCTGATCCCCGGCATCGCCATCGTGCTGACGGTGATGGGGCTGAACCTGATGGGGGACGGGCTGCGCGACTGGCTGGACCCGCGGCTGAGGGTGGCGCGCACATGAGCCTTCTGGACATCAAAAACCTGTCGCTGAGCATCCACGACACGCCAATCCTGAAGCGCGTATCGCTGACGGTGGAGGCCGGCGAGATTGTCGCGGTGACCGGCGAAAGCGGTTCGGGCAAGTCGATGACGGCGCTGTCGGTGATGCAACTGCTGCCCGAGCGCATGGAAGCCAGCGGCGCGGTGCGGCTGGACGGGACCGACCTTTTGACGCTGTCGGAACCGGCGCTGTGCCAGATCCGCGGCGAAAGCGTCGGCATGGTGTTTCAGGAGCCGATGACGGCGCTGAACCCGGTGCAGACCATCGGCGACCAGGTGGCGGAAACCATCCTGGTTCACCACGCGATGCCGCCCGATCAGGCGCGCGTCCGGGCGCGCGAGGTGCTGGACCGGGTTGGATTGCCGGCCGACCGGTTCCCGCTGTCGCGCTATCCGCATGAGCTGAGCGGCGGACAGCGCCAGCGCGTGGTGATCGCCATGGCCATCGCGCTGCGCCCCAAGCTGCTGATCGCCGACGAGCCGACCACCGCGCTGGACGTGACCACGCAGGCGCAGATCCTCGAGCTGTTGAAGGGGCTGGTGGCCGATTTCGGCATGGGGCTGCTGATGATCACCCATGACCTGGCGGTGGTGTCGGACATGGCCGACCGCATCGTGGTGATGCGCCATGGCGAGGTGGTCGAAACCGGCCGCACGCGGGAATTGCTGGCCAATATGCAGCACCCCTATACCCGCGCCCTGTTCGAGGCCTCGGGCCACCGGGTGGACCTGCCCGCCGCGCCGCCGCCGGCGCCGCTGCTGGAGGTGAAAAACGTGGTGCGCGACTATCGTCTGCCGCGCACCCGGCTGTTCCAGGATCCGGGGCGGTTCCGCGCGGTGAAAGGGGTGAGCTTTAACCTGAACCGGGGCGAGCGTCTGGGGCTGGTGGGCGAATCCGGCTGCGGAAAATCGACCCTGACCCGGGCGATCCTGGGGCTGGAGCCGGTGCAGAGTGGCGAGATCCGGCTGGAGGGCGAGCCGGTTTTCAGCGGGCAGAAACCCAACCTGGCAGTGCGGCGGCGGATGCAGGTGGTGTTCCAGGACCCGTTCGGGTCGTTCAACCCGCGCCATCGGGTCGACCGGCTGATCACCGAGCCGTTCCACCTGCTGGAGCAGGCGCCGCGCGGCGCCGAACGCGACCGGGCGATTGCCGAGGCGCTGACCGCGGTGGGGCTGAAACCGCAGGACGCGACGAAATACATCCACGAATTTTCCGGCGGCCAGCGCCAGCGCATCGCCATCGCCCGCGCGCTGATCATCCGGCCCGAGCTGATCCTGTTCGACGAGGCGGTCAGCGCGCTGGACGTGTCGGTGCGGGCGCAGATCCTCGACCTGCTGGCCGAGCTGTGCCGCGCCTACGGGCTGTCCTACCTGTTCATCTCGCATGACCTTTCGGTGGTGCGCACCGTCACCGACCGGGTGCTGGTGATGCAGGCCGGCAAGATCGTGGAACAGGGCGACACCGAACAGGTCTTCTCAAACCCGTCCCACCCCTATACCCAGAGCCTGATCGCGGCGGCCCCGCGCCTGCCCGATCCCGAGGCGCTGCGGAGGAGCTTGTCCCATGCCTGACACGTTGAAACAGACCCTGTGGTTCGACCCGGCGACCTGCCTGATCGGCGGGGCATGGACTGCGCCGGCGAGTGGCCGCACGCTGGACCTGGTGAACCCGTCGGACGGGTCGGTGATCTGCCAGATCGCGCGCGGCGGCGCCGAGGATGTGGATGCGGCGGTGGCGGCGGCCCAGGCCGCCCGCGACGGCGCCTGGGGCCGGATGACCGCGCTCGAACGCGGGCGCTGCCTGACCCGGCTGGGCCAGCTGGTGACGGAACGGGTCGACGACCTGGCGGCGCTGGAAGCGATGGATGTGGGCAAACCGCTGAGCCAGGCGCGTGCCGATGCGGTGGCACTGGCGCGCTATTGCGAATTCTACGGCGGCGCCGCCGACAAGGTGATGGGCGAAACCATCCCCTATCTCGACGGCTACACGGTATATACCCTGCGCGAGCCGCATGGCGTGACCGGGCATATCGTGCCCTGGAACTACCCGATGCAGATCATCGGCCGGTCGATTGGCGCGGCGCTGGCGATGGGCAATGCCTGCGTGCTGAAACCGGCGGAAGAGGCCTGCCTGACGGCGCTGGCCTTTGCGCATCTGGCGGAAGAAGCCGGATTCCCGCCCGGCGCGCTGAACGTGGTGCCGGGGCTGGGGGCCGAGGCCGGCGCGGCGCTGTCCGGGCATCCCGGGCTGCAGCATATCAGCTTTACCGGCTCGGTCCCGACCGGCGCGCTGGTGCAGGCGGCGGCGGCCCGCAACGTGGTGCCGGTGACGCTGGAACTGGGGGGCAAGTCGCCGCAGCTGGTATTCGACGATGCCGATCTGGACGCGGCGCTGCCCTTTCTGGTCAATGCCGGGATCCAGAATGCCGGGCAGACCTGTTCCGCCTCCTCCCGCATCCTGGTGCAACGCGGGGTCTATGACACCGTGCGCCAGCGCATGGCCGAGGCCTATGGCGCGCTGACCGTGGGGCCGGCGGCCGAGGATCTGAAGCTGGGGCCGCTGATCTCGGCCCGGCAGAAAGAGATCGTTGGCGGTTTTCTCGCCAAGGGTGGGGATCTGACCGTGGCGGCGGAAGGTGTGATCGTGCCCCATGCCCCCGCCTCCGGCGCCTATGTGAAACCGACGCTGTTTGCCGATGTGCCGCCCGATCATGTTTTGGCCAAAGACGAAATATTCGGTCCGGTGCAGGTGCTGATCCCGTTCGAGACCGAGGCGGAGGCGATCGCGATTGCCAATGGCACCGATTACGGCCTGGTCGCCAGTGTCTGGACCGGCAATGGCGCGCGGCAGATGCGGCTGGCAAAGGCGCTGCGCAGCGGCCAGGTCTTTATCAACAATTACGGCGCCGGCGGCGGCGTGGAACTGCCCTTTGGCGGCACCGGCAAATCGGGGCATGGCCGGGAAAAAGGCTTCGAGGCGCTATACGGATTCTCGCAGCTGAAAACCGTGGCCGCCTTTCACGGCTGAACGGCGGTCTGCCGGCCGGTGGACTCGGTTTTTTAACGCCTTCCCGGTAAGGCCGTTGGGGCAGACCCAAGCGGCGAAGGGAGCCGGCCGGATGACGCCCCAGATTCAACTCAGGCGCAACCTGAGAACCATCACCTGGACCATTGCCGGTATCGGCGTTGCGGTGACGTTGCTGTTTGCCGCGGTGTTCCTGTACGCGCGCCGCGACCAGGCGCGCCTGATCGAAACGCAACTGGCCAAGCACAGCGTGATGATCGAATTGCAATCGGCCATCGGCTATGGCGGAATGATCCACCATTTCAAGAACTGGGTGCTGCGCCCGGACGAGCCGCAATATCGCGATGCCGCCGTCGACTCGGCACAACGGGCGCTGCAATTGTTGGACCGGCTGGAAGGCATCATGGCCGAATCACAGCCCGACATCTCGCTGGAGGCCCAGCGCCAGACCATCCGCGCCTATCTGGACCATATCGGCCGGGTTGTCGCCCTGCACGAGGCCGGCGTGTCGGCGCGCGAGATCGACACCGCGGTGCGGATCAGCGACACCGATGCGCTGGGCGAACTTGCGCGGCTGCGCGGGCAGGTGATTGCGCATATGCAGTCCCAGCAATCGGCGCTGGAGGATCGCAAGGCGCTGGTGCTGTTGCTGCCCTTTGCCTTGATCGCCTTGCTGACCGCCGGCCTGCTGGTCCTGGTGCGGCAACGGGCGCGGCTGCGCTTTGAACATGACGCCACCCGCATCGACGAGATGGAGCAGTTCACCCAGATCGCCGTGCATGACCTGCGCGCGCCGCTGCGCCAGATCGCGTCTTTGGCGGAATTCGCGCTGGACGATCTTGGCGAAACTGCCGGGCAGGGCGATGCGCGCAGCCATGTGCAGATGATCGCCAACCGCGCCGCCAAGCTTGAAGCGCTGGTGGCCGCGGTGTTCCGTTATATCCGGGTGGAAGGCGCGGCGCAGGAAATCACCGAGGTGGACCTGCGCGCCCTGGTGGAAGAGATCGCCCGGCTGCATGTTCCGGCCGGCGGCAGCGTCAGCCTGGTGGGCGAGTTTCCGGTGGTGCGCGCGCAGGCGGTGGAACTGGGCATCATCCTGCGCAACCTGATTTCGAACGCGGTCAAGCACCACCCCGACCAGCGGCCGCAGATCATCGTGCGCCACCTGCGCGCGGGCAACGGCCACCGCTTCGAAGTGGAGGACAACGGCCCCGGCATCGCCCGCACGGATGCCGGCAAGGTGTTCGACATGTTCTGGTCGCTGGAAAAGCGGGAAAACTCCGCAGAGGTCTCGGGCGTCGGGCTGGCGCTGGTGCGCCGCATCGTCACCCGCTGGGGCACCGGCATCTCGCTGCGCGACGCCTCGCCGTCGGGCACCATCTTCAGCTTTACCATGCCCGCATTCTGAACCGGCGGTGCGCGCCGGCCCGGCCGGCGCAGAGGATGACGCTCAGACGATGACCTTGTAGTGCTCTTGCGTGCCGACGCCAAACACCCGCTTGTAACGCGCAACCTCCTCGGCCGGGCCCATGGCCTTTTCCGGGTTGTCGGACAGTTTCACCGTCGGGCGGCCCTCGGCGCTGACCGCCTTGCAGACCAGCGAAAACGGCGCCAGCGCGTCATCCTTGACCAGGCCGCGGAAATCATTGGTCAGCAGCGTGCCCCAGCCAAAGCTGGCCTTGACCCGCCCGGCAAACTGGTCGTGCAGCTCGATGATCTTGTCGACATCCAGCCCGTCGGAAAAGATCACCCGTTTCTCGCGCGGGTCCTCGCCGCGCGATTTCCACCAGTCGATGGCGATCTCGGCGCCGGTGGCCGGATCGCCGCTGTCGATCCGCACCCCGGTCCAGCCCACCAGCCAGTCCGGCGCACGTTCCAGGAACCCCTTGGTGCCATAGGTGTCCGGCAGGATGATCCGCAGGTTGCCCTCGTGTTCCTCGTGCCAATCCTCCAGCACCTCGTAGGGCGCGCGCGCCAGTTCGGCGTCGCTGTCGGCCAGCGCGCTATAGACCATCGGCAGTTCATGCGCGTTGGTGCCGATTGCCTCGACCTCGCGGCGCATTGCGATCAGGCAGTTCGAAGTGCCGGTGAACTTGGGGCCCAGCCCCTCGATCATCGCCTGCACGCACCAGTCCTGCCACAGGAAGGAATGCCGCCGCCGGGTGCCGAAATCGGCGATCCCCAGCTCGGGCAGGGTGCGCAGGCGTTCGATCTTTTCCCACAGCCGGGTCATCGCCCGGGCATAAAGCACCTTGAGCTCGAACCGGCCCAGATCATTCAGCACCCGCCGCCCGCGCAGTTCCATCAGCACCGCCAGCGCCGGGATTTCCCACAGCATCACCTCGGGCCAGGCGCCCTCGAAGGTCAGCTCGTACTGATCGTCCTTGCGTTCCAGGTGATAGGGCGGCAGGCGCAGCTGTTCGAACCATTCCATGAAATCGGGGCGGAACATCTGGCGCTTGCCATAAAAGGTATTGCCGCGCAGCCAGGTGCTTTCGCCGCGGCTGAGCGAGAGCGAGCGGATATGATCCAGTTGCTCGCGCAGCTCGCCCTCGTCGATCAGCCGGGCCAGCGGCACGTGTTTCGAGCGGTTGATCAGCGAAAAGGTCACCTGGGTGTCGGGCTTGTTGCGAAACACCGACTGGCACATCAGCAGCTTGTAGAAATCGGTGTCGATCAGCGACCGCACGATCGGATCGATCTTCCATTTGTGATCATAGACGCGGGCTGCGATGTCCAAGGCCGGGCTCCTGTACAGGGGTCATGGCCTGATACGCTACACCCATGCGCCGGGCCAAGCAAAATCAATGGGCTGCGCGCCTGCGCTCAGGCCGGCAGCAGGGTCACGCCGGCGGTGGCCATCGCCTCGGAGGCCGCCACCATCGAGCCGTCCAGGTCGATGCCGCGGCAGGCGCCCAGCGCCACGGTCGCGCCAAAGCCCAGCCGCGCGGCATCGACCGCCGAGTAATGCACGCAGAAATCGGTGGCCAGCCCCACCAGCGTCAGGTCGGTGATGCCGCGGCTGCGCAGGTAGCCTTCCAGCCCGGTGGGCGTGCGGCGGTCATTTTCGAAAAACGCCGAATAGCTGTCGATCGCCGGGCGGAAGCCCTTGCGCAGGATCAGGTCGGCATCGGTCCTGAGATCGGCGTGAAAGGCGGCGCCGGCGCTGCCCTGGACGCAGTGATCGGGCCACAGCACCTGCGCGCCATAGAACATCTCGGTCAGCTCGTAAGGCGCCTTGCCCGGATGCGAGCTGGCGAAGGAGGAATGGCCGGCCGGGTGCCAGTCCTGTGTCAGGATCACCGAGTCGAACTGGTCCATCATCGCGTTGATCACCGGCACCACTGCATCGCCCTCGGGCACGGCCAGCGCTCCGCCGGGGCAGAAATCGTTCTGCACGTCGATGACGATCAGCGCGTTGGACATGGTGGGTCTCCCTGGCAGCGGCACGCCAAAGGGGTAGGCGGGCAGCGCCGCGGCGTCAATGCTCGGGCTTGCGGGAGGCGGCATGCGGGACTATGCGGGGCGTATGTACACCATCGCCGCGCTGTATCATTTCACCCGTTTCGCCGACCCGGCCGCGTTGAAACCGGGGCTGGAGGCGGTGTGCCGCGCCGGGCAGGTGAAGGGCACGCTGCTGCTGGCGCCCGAAGGGATCAACGGCACCATTGCCGGCCCGCGCGCCGGGATCGACGCGGCGCTGGCCCATATCCGCGCGCTGCCCGGCTGTGCCGGGCTGGAGTGGAAGGAATCGCAGGCGACCACCCCGCCCTTTGGCAAGTTGAAGGTGCGGCTGAAACGCGAGATCGTCACCATGGGTCAGCCCGATGTCGACCCGCAGGCCAGGGTTGGCCATTACGTCGAGGCGGCCGAATGGAATGACCTGATCCGCCAGCCCGACGTGGCGGTGATCGACACCCGCAACGATTACGAGGTGGCGATCGGCAGTTTCGAAGGCGCCATCGATCCGCAGACCAAGAGCTTTGGCGAATTCCCGGCCTGGTGGGAGGCGAACAAGCACCGCTTTCACAACAAGCGGATCGCGATGTTCTGCACCGGTGGCATCCGCTGCGAGAAATCCACCAATTACCTGCTGGGCCAGGGCGTGCCCGAAGTGTTTCACCTGAAAGGTGGCATCCTGAAATATCTCGAAGAGGTGCCGGCCGAGGACAGCACCTGGCAGGGCGACTGTTTCGTCTTCGACAACCGGGTCAGCGTCGGGCACGGGCTGACCGAGGGGCCGCACCTGCTGTGCCATGGCTGCCGCCGGCCGATCCTGCCCGAGGATACCCGGCGGCCGGAATACGAGGCCGGGGTGTCCTGCCACCACTGCATCGACGAGACCTCGGACCAGGACAAGGCGCGCTTTCGCGAACGGCAGCGGCAGATCGCGCTGGCCCGCGCCCGCGGCGAGCTGCACATGCCGCTGCAGGACTGAGCGGCGCGAGACTTATCGATAGGTCCCGGCGTATTTCGTCGCTGCAACATGCCGGGCACGCGGGTGCGAGCGCAGCAGCAGCAGGACCATGATGGCAATGTTCAGCCCGTTCCAGACGATGCCGTTGACAAAGGCCAGCCGGTAGCTGCCGGTCATCTCGTAGATCCAGCCGGCCATCCAGCCGCCCAGCGCCATGCCCAGGATGGTCATCATCAGGACAAAACCCACCCGCGCCCCGGCCTCGCGCGCGGGCATATATTCGCGCACCACCAGCGCATAGCTGGGCACGATCCCGCCCTGGGCCAGGCCGAACATCAGGCTGATCGCGTAAAGCGGCGCCATGCCGTCCCAGGGCAGGTAGAAAAACAGCGCCAGGCATTGCAGCAGCGATCCGATCAGCAGCGTCCGCACCCCGCCCAGCCGATCGGCGAGCAGTCCCGACACCACCCGGCTGACCACCCCGCCCAGCAGCATCAGCGACAGCATTTCCGCCCCCACCGCCGGGCCATAGCCCAGCCCGACGCAATAGGCGACGATATGTACCTGCGGCATCGACATCGCCACGCAGCAGCCGATCCCGGCCAGACCCAGCAGCCAGGTCAGGCTGCGGGTGGACATGCCGGCGCTTTTGGCCCGCAGATCCGAGGCCGCCTGGGCCAGCCCATGCGCCGCCTCGGGCAGCTTGCGCCGCAGCAGCAGCGACAGCGGCACAATCGCCAGCACCGTGATCAACGCCAGCAATAGATGGACCGCCTGCCAGCCCCGGTCGGCCAGGACCCCGGCCAGAAGCGTCGGCCAGATCGCGCCCGAGAGGTAATTGCCGCTGGCCACCAGCGCCACCGCGATGCCGCGCCGTTTCAGAAACCAGTGCGAGATATCGGCGATCAGCGGGCCGAAGCCCACGCCGGTGCCCAGCCCCACCAGCAATTGCGCCAGCGACAACAGCAGGATCGAGGGCGCCAGCGTGGTCAGCAGGAAGCCCAGTGCAATCGCCGCGGCCGCGCCGTTCAGCGCCAGCGTCACCCCGAACCGGTCCACCACCCGGCCGATCAGCAGATTGCCCAGCGCAAAGCCGATCATGGTGAGCGTATAGGGCAGCGACGCCTCGGCCCGACCGACCGCGAAATCGGCCTCGATCGCCGGCATCACCACCACCACCGACCACATGCCCACATTGGCCACCGTGGCGATGGCCAGCGTGACCAGCAGGCGCAGCCAGGAATAGGCGCTGTCGTGAATCTCGTCTCCCATGCCGGCACGCTAGGCGGCGGCGCGGGATTTGCATAGGGCCAGTCGAGCGCCGCGTGCCGGGGCGGCTGGCGTCATGGCCTGCAGAGCGTCGGCCGGTCAGCGAAACAGCAGTTCCAGCACTGCAACGCCGCCCAGAAACACCACCCCGGCGACAAAACCGGTCGACAGGACGGTCAGCACCAGCCCGGCGGCGAACCAATAGCCGTCGCGCTCGCTGAGCCCCAGCGCCAGCAGGATGATCGACAGCGCCGGCAGGCCGTTGGCAAAGGGGATCGGCAGGAACAGGAAAATCGCCAGGATCAGCGTGCACAGGCCGATCACCCGTTCGGCCAGCAGATAGGAGGTGGGCCACCAGCGCGGCCTGGCCAGGCGTTCGACCCGTTCGACATAGGGCACCGAGACCGTGACGATCCGGTCAAAGGCGCTGCGGTCGAGGGACCGCCGGGCGACAAATTGCGGCAGCCATACATCCGGGCGCCCCAGAATCAGCTGTACCGCCAGAACCATCAGCGGCAGGCCGGTAAACACCGACGATCCGGGGATGAACAGGAAGATGTTCGGCGCCGAGAAGATCACCAGCAGCGGCGCAAAACTGCGGTCGCGCAGCGCGCCGACGATGTCGCCGACCGAGATCCTCAGGCCCTCGCGGGCCTGAAGATCGCGCAGCACCTGCGACAGCCGGCGGCCGGGCCGGCGGACCAGCAGCGGTGCGTCCTGTTCCGCCATCGTCATTCCGACCGCACCGGGCTGTGCCGCGCCGGGACGGCCGGGGTGGGCTGGCGGGTCTGCCACAGCGACAGCGCGATGCCGCCGATCAGCAACGTGGCGGTCACCGTCAGCGAGATCGCCGCCGGCAGTTTTTCGATGCCCAACAGCTCGGCCCCGATCACCTTGGCACCGATAAAGATCAGCACCAGCGACACCGCCGTCTTGAGATACACAAAGCGGTGCATCATTGCTGACAGCGCGAAATACAGCGCGCGCAGGCCGAGAATGGCAAAGATGTTCGAGGTGTAGACCAGGTAGGGATCGGTGGTGATTGCGAAAATCGCCGGGATCGAGTCGACCGCGAAGATCACGTCGGCCAGTTCCACCATCACCAGCGCCAGGAACAGCGGGGTGATGAACAGCGCAGTGGCGCCATCCGGTGCCACCGGCTGGCGCAGGAAAAACCGGTCGCCCGACACTCCGGCGCTGACACGAAAATGGCGTCGCATGAAGCGCAGCACCGGGTTGCGCGCCACGTCGTATTCCGCATCGCCATCGCGTAGCATCTTGATCCCGGTAAAGATCAGGAAGGCGGCGAAGATCAGCAGCACCCATTCGAAATGTTCGACCACCGCCGCGCCGACACCGATCATCAGGCCGCGCAGGATGATCACGCCCAGGATGCCATAGACCAGCACCCGGTGCTGATAGGCGCGCGGCACCCCGAAATAGGCGAATATCATCGCGATGACGAAGATATTGTCCATCGCCAAGCTTTTTTCGACCACGAAACCGGTCAGGTAAAGCAGCGCCGCGCGCTCGCCCATGAACTGCCAGATCCAGATCGAAAACAGCAGGCCGATGCTGATGTAAAAGCCAGACAGCAGCAGGCTTTCGCGGATGCCGATCTCGTGGGAGTGGCGGTGCAGCACGCCCAGATCGAAGACCAGAAGCGCGAGGACCAGCAGCAGGAACAGGGCCCAGCTCCAGACGGGCTTGCCCAGGAAGTCGAGAAAGAGAAGATCCAATTTTCCGCCCCGAAAATGCACCGCCGACAGTGACGGCCGGTGCGACACCCGGCCGGACCGGTGCAGGATCGGTCGCCGGGCTTTCGAGAAGTGGGCGTTCCCGGAAGGGCTACAAGCGGTCGGCCCAAGAATATTTTTTTACCGCCCCATTGAACCGCATCCGGACCGTGCAAATCTCATTCTTGCCCGCCGCAGACCATCCACGGCCGCTTGTGCAGCCGCGTCTTGCCCCTACGACGGACGGTCGTTGCGCCCCCGACCATGCGGGGCGGCTGAGGGTCGATCTTGCGAACATGTTCCGCCGATTTGGGCCGATGCGCTGGAGTGCGCCATCGCCTGGGCCGTGCTGAGCACGCAGATCCCTTCCATCTTTCCCCTGCACATCCGGTCTGAGAAAGGACCCTGACATGCACCACACCGCCGCCCTGATCGCCAGCCTGGCCTCGTTGGCACTGATCTGCGCGATCTATTACTGCAACCGCCGTGCCGCCGAAACCAGCTGGCTGAAAAGCGACGTGCTGGCGTCGGTGCTGCTGTCGCTGCTGGTCGGTCTGTTCCCGATTGCGCTGTTCGCGCCGTTTGTCGGCCTGTGGCAGCTGCTGCAGGGCGGCCTGTCTGCCGGCAGCGCGATGGCGGCCAGCGGTGACATTCTGAGCCTCGGCGCCTGCGTGCTTACCGCCTGGCTGTTCCGCGCGCTGGTCCGCGCCCGCGCCGACAGCTGGCGCAGCCCGACCAACGTGACACCGTTGACCCCGCGCCCGGCCGGGCCGGCAACCCCGACTCACAGCAGGCTGAAAAAGGCCGCCTGATCCCCGGCATGGGCCGCAAGAGACCGCAATTGTGATCGAAGCGTTCTGGCAGATCGCCGCGGTGGGCTTTGCCGCGCAGATGGTGGATGGCGCGCTGGGCATGGCCTATGGGCTGACCTCGACTTCGCTGCTGCTGACGCTGGGCTATTCCCCGGCGGCGGCCAGTGCGGCGGTGCACCTGGCGGAAAGCGCCACCACCGCCGCCAGCGCCGCGTCACACGGCGTTGCCCGCAATGTCGACTGGCGGCTGGTTCGGCCGCTGGCCATTGCCGGGGTGCTGGGCGGTATCCTGGGTGCGACCCTGCTGGCCACCGGGATCGGCGACTGGCTGGTGCCCTTCGTGTCGCTGTACCTGACCGCGATGGGGGTGGTGATTCTGTGGAAGGCGTTCCGCGCCACGCCGGGCATTCATCCGCCGCGCGGGGTCAAATCGCTGGGCGCTGTCGGCGGCTTTCTCGATGCGGTCGGCGGCGGCGGCTGGGGACCGATCGTATCCGGCACGCTGGTGGCATCGGGCGGGTCGGCGCGGCACATGATCGGCTCGTCGGTTGCCGCCGAGTTCTTTGTCACCACCGCCATCGCCATCACCTTTGCCGGGCATCTGGGTTGGCGCGAATTCGGGGGGGCGGCGCTGGCCCTGGTGGTGGGCGGCTTGCCGGCAGCGCCCTTCGCCGCCATCGCCCTGCGCTATGCGCCAAGGCGGGGACTGATGGTTGCGGTGGGGGGGCTGATCGTCGGCCTGGGGCTGTACGGCCTGTGGCGCGGGTTCGGCGCGAATTGACCGGGATTGCCTGAATTTCGGCAGCCGATGGTCCGGAAAAACCTACCGCGGAGATCGCAGGCGCGTGCAACGACGGGGGCGCTTGGGTGCCTGGATGCTGCAACCGGATCGACCGGCAGCTATCTGTCCAAAAACAGATCGAAATGCAGGACGTTTTCGCGCCGACCAAGTTTGGAATATAGCGCGATGGCAGGATCATCGCCATCGTCGGCCTGCACGTAAACGACCCAGCCGCCATTGGTTTTTGCAATTGTTTTCAGGTGGTCGATCAGCGCCGTGGCTATGCCCCGCCGCCGCCATGCCTGTGCAACGGCCAAATCGTAAATGTAGAATTCCGAGCGTTCCTGCTCGAATTTGCGCAGCTTGTAGGCCACCAGCGCGCCGGCAAGGGTTTGGTCTTCCAGAGCCACCAGCATGACAACGTCATCGCGCGCCAGGAGCGCGCTTCGGTAGGCCTGTCCGGGCCTTGCGCTGCTGTAGCTTTCGGCATCGTCAAAAACCTCGGCGAAGAGATCGAGCATCCCGTGAAAAAGCGCATCGTCTCCGGGCCGCAAGCGGCGGATGGCAAGATTCTTGCGATGGGTCTTTGGTTTCACGCCGAAACTCCTCCGGGGCGCAACCCCGAACAGGGTCTACGCATCCGCGTAGTTTACGAAGGACAGTGTGAACCAGAATCGCGATGGCGGGAAAGATCTGCATCGCCAGAGTTCCGGCGCGGCGCAACCCCGCTGCAAAGCGGACGCCGGGACGGCGGCAACCGTTCAGACGCGAACGACAGAATCCACTAAAGATTTGCGGAGGGATTTGGTGGAGCCTAGGGGGATCGAACCCCTGACCTCTTGCATGCCATGCAAGCGCTCTCCCAGCTGAGCTAAGGCCCCGAATGTGTGCGCCGCTGAATAGGCGCATCACCGGGCGGGATCAAGCGAAAAATCCGCCCGGTGGCTGCAGTCGGTCAGTCTTCGTCTTCCGACGACATGTCGGCGATCTCGTCCAGCGAAACGTCGTCGCTGTCATCCTCGTCTTCGAGGATATCATCGTCCAGATCGACATCGACATCATCGTCATCGTCCAGAACGACGTCGTCATCGTTCTCCATCGACTTCTTCGCCTTGAGCGTGGCGGCATCCTCGGCATCGGCGGCGATCAGCCGGGCCTTGGACGTGTCGAGTTCGACCACCTCGCCCGTATAGGGGCTGACGATCGGGTTCTGGTTAAGGTCATAAAACCGCTTGCCCGTGGTCGGGCAAACTCGCTTCGTGCCCCATTCTTCCTTGGGCATGTCCATCCTCTCGAATATTTGCTGAGTCTTGTCGACGATTCAGGTCGGGTGCCATATGAGGTGGGCATTGTCAAAGGCTTTGGCAACTGGAGACCCGAAAGTGTCCGATCATACCCTGCCCGGCAGCCCGCCGGTTCCGCTGATCCTGCGCCGGTCGGGCCGGGCGCGGCGCATCACGCTGCGAATCTCGCGGCTGGACGGGCGGGTGACGCTGACCCTGCCGCGCGGGGTGGCCGAGCACGAGGCGCTGGATTTCGCCCGCAGCAAGGAAGACTGGATTCGCGACCACCTGGACGAGCGGCCGGAGGCCTGCACCGTGGCACCGGGTAGCTGGTCCCACTCGCTGTAAAGTCATCCAGCAATAC